>JAWWPF010000305.1:0-24929 GCA_033850795.1 Nocardioidaceae bacterium
TCGGTCAGCTCGGGACGTCGCTGCCCCGGCCTGGGCGAGCATCGAGAAGGCGCCGCCGGCGTCGACGGACTGCAGCGGTGCGTCGTCGCCGACGAGCAAGACCTTCGCTCCGGCCGTGGCCGCCAGACCGGCGATGCGGTCGAGGGTCCGGGTGTCCGCGAGGGTTGCACCGGCTCCTGAGCTGATGGCGTCGGTCGTCCTCGCTCTCCAGACGCGTCAGCCAGGCCTCGACATCGCTGACGCGAAAGCGCAGCTCCCGGCCGACGCGGAAGCCGCGGGGACCCCGCGGGGACCCCGCCCCTGGCTGCGCAGGTCGTAGATCGTCTGGATACTGACCTGCAGTTGGGCGCTGAGCTCGGACAGGGACACGACACCGTCGACCAGCGACAGCGTCGGAGCCTTGGCAGGGGTCTCTCGGATCTTCTGGGTCGTCATGTTCCTCAGGTGTCCGAGGACTCCCGAGAGCCGCCGTAGCACCCCGCGAAGCCGCGATGGGTGCGGCCCGGCGGAATCCATTGCGCGGAGTAAACGCGGAGTGGCCATGCTGTCTCCCTGGTTCGGGATGACGGGCATCGGCCCTGACCTGCAGGTTTGGTGGAGCTGAGGGGATTCGAACCCCTGACCTTCTCATTGCGAACGAGACGCGCTACCAACTGCGCCACAGCCCCGAGGCGCCGGCCGAACCGGCGCGAAGGGAAAGATACCACCCCAGCGGAGACGGTCCGAATCGGCAGTTCAGCTGCCGACAGCCTGCTGTCCGCCGTCGGCCGAGGTGGTTCCGGTCGCCTCGTCGGCGGCCCGGGCCGCGATCTCGGCGTCCTCGGCGGTGCGGCCGGAGGTCCAGGTGCCAGGCTCGCCGAGGTCGATGGTCCGCACGGTGCGCTTGGCCTTCGGCTTGGTCACGTAGGTGGGCAGGGTCACCGGCAGCGGGTCCCACAGGCTCCCGCGCCCCGCCGTGGGGTCCTGCCCCGCAGCCAGCGCAGCCTTGAGCTCCTCGACCGGGATGCCGATGGTGTCCTCGCTCTCGTCGAAGTCCGCGACGCCGTGCTCGTCGGTGCGGGCGACCTCCTGAATCTCGACGGCGGGCTCCGTGGCGGGCTGCACGGTCTCGGGCTCGAGCTCGGGGTCGACGTGGTGCCGAGGTCGCTGGGTCAGGACGTCGCGGTCGCGCACGATCTCGTGACGGACCTGGCTCCGGCACAGCAGCAGGTACACGAGAGTCAGCACGACCGGCACCGCCACCGCCGGCAACGACGCGTGCCGGAGGTAGACGGCCACTGCCGCCGCCGCGTCGCAGGCCAGCAGGAAGGTCAGGATCCGACGGCGGCGTCGCGCCGCCTTCCTGGCCGCCGTACGACGGGCCGCCAGCCGGGCCCGCGACACCGCGGGCTCGACGGTCAGCGTCACCGTCGTCGTCGGCCCAACCGTCGGCCCAACCGTCGACCCAGCCGTCGACGCAGCCGTCGACGGCGGATTGGGCGCAGCCGTCGATCCGCCCGGGACGGGAGGAGCCGGGCGGACCACGAGCCGGGCATCGCGCCGGTTCACGGGCTCGCGACGGGCCAGGACACGGGTGGCCGAGGAGAACCGGTCGATGGACCGGGTCCGCGCGTCCTCGTCGTGCTGCTTGAGCGCCTTCGGGATCAGGTAGACAGCCCAGGCGAGCGCGAGCACGACGAAGATGATTCCTGACAAGTCCACACGACGAACCCTAGAAGCGACCGGCGGCCCCCTTCCGCAGGTGAGCCGGTGTGTCGCCAGACAACTAGTGTGACTGCTGTGACCTCAGGGGGTCGACGACTGGAACCGCCGGAGCATTCCTCCGGCGTTCTCCTCCGCGGTGATCGCGAAAAGCCGGTGGTCCCGCCAGTCCCCGTCGATGTGCAGGTAGCCCTTGGCGTACCCGACGTCGGTGAAGCCGAGCTTCTCCACGACCCGCAGGCTGGCCGCGTTCTCCGGCCGGATCGCGACCTCGATCCGGTGCAGCCTGAGCTCGACGAGGCAGTAGTCGACCACCAGGGCGACCGCGGTCGGGATGACGTTCTGCCCGGCGTACCTGCGGTCGATCCAGTAGCCCACCTGCGCCCACCGTGCGGATCCTCCGACGATGTTCGTCACGGTCACCTGGCCGGCGAACACGCCCTCGACCGTGACCGCGAACGGCAGGGCGCGGCGCTCGCGGGCCTGCCGGCGCAGGTCGCGGACCAGGGCGCGAAAGGTCCGCGGCGCCGAGCTGTCGCCCGGTGGAACGGTGGCCTCCCAGGGGCGCAGCCACTCCGCGTTGCGGCGACGAACCTCGTTCCAGGCTCGCGCGTCTCCCGCCGCCAGCGGCCGCAGCCCGACCCGGCCGCACCGAAGCTCCACCTGCCACGGCTGGCCGCCGGTGCGGGCCGTCACCCTGCTCAGTGGTCGCTCCCCGCGATCTGCTCCACCGCGTGCCGCAGCAACGGGCGCAGCACGGCGAGCCCGTCCTTCACCCCGCCGCGCGACCCGGGCAGGTTGACCACGAGGGCCCGGCCGCGGACCCCGGCCAGGCCGCGGGAGAGGGCCGCGGTCTCGATCCCCTTGTCGGTGCCGTAGGCGCGGATCGCCTCCGCGATCCCGGGGATTTCGCGATCGAGCAGCGGGCGGGTCACCTCGGGGGTCAGGTCGGTGGGCGTCAGGCCGGTGCCCCCGGTCGTGAGCACCACGACGGCCCCCGCATCGACCGCCGAGACGATGGCCTCCGCCACCGGGTCGCCGTCCGGGACCACGACCGGCCCAGTGACGTCGAACCCGAGCTCCCTCAGGGAGTCCACGATCAGCGGCCCTGTGGTGTCCTTGTAGACGCCTGCGGCCGCCCGGTTCGAAGCGCACACCACCGTAGCTCTCACGAGACACCCTCCTCGGACAGGCCCCGCTCGGGACGGGACCACGGCCCGCTCTTGCCGCCGGTCTTGGACTCCACGCGGACGTCGCTGATCACGCACCCCTTGTCCACGGCCTTGACCATGTCGACAACGGTCAACGCGGCCACCGACACCGCGGTCAGGGCCTCCATCTCCACGCCGGTGCGGTCGGTGGTCCGGACGGTGGCCCGGATGAGCACGGCGTCGTCGGCCACGTCGAGGTCGACGGCGACCGCCGAGATGGCCAACGGGTGACACAGGGGCACGAGGTCCGGGGTGCGCTTCGCGGCCATGATCCCCGCGACCCGGGCCACGCCCAGCGCGTCGCCCTTCGGCACCCCGTCGCCCCGCAGGAGGTCGACGACCGCGGCCGAGACCTGCACCCGGCCGGTCGCGACAGCCTCCCGGCGCGACTCCTCCTTGGCCGAGACGTCGACCATCCGGGCGGCTCCGGACTCGTCGACGTGGGTCAGGCGCGGTGGCTGTCCGGTCATCTCAGAAGTCTCGATCCGGGAGCAGGACCGAGACCTCGCTGCCGCCCTCGACCCAGGTCGTCTCAGCAGGCACCACGATGAGCGCGTCGGCCTCGGAGAGGTCCCGCATCAGGTGGGACCCGTGACCTCCGATCGGAGCGACGCGGAGCGTGCCGCCGTCGGTCTCGAGTCGGGCGCGCACGTACTGCTCGCGCTGCGGCGCAGAGGAGAAACCCTTGCCGCACAAGGCCGTGACCGTGGGGCGGCGGTAGGGCCGGCGTCCCATCATGCGGCGGATCGCCGGCAGCACGAAGACCTCGAAGGAGACGTACGACGAGACGGGGTTGCCGGGCAGGGTGAGGATCGGGGTGGCGTCCTCCCCGACGAACCCGAAGCCCTGCGGCTTGCCGGGCTGCATCGCCACCTCGCCGAACGACACCGTCCCGAGGCCGGAGAGCACCTCCTTGACCACGTCGTACGCGCCCTTGCTGACCCCGCCGCTGGTGACCACCAGGTCCGCGCGCACCAGCTGGTCGCTCAGCGCGTCGCTGAACTCGCCGGGGTCGTCGGAGACGATGCCCACCCGGTAGGCGATCGCGCCGGCGGTCCGCGCGGCCGCGGCGAGCATGTAGGAGTTGGCGTCGTAGATCGAGTCGTGCCCGAGCGGGGAGCCCGGCTCGCGGAGCTCCGCTCCCGTGGACAGGATGACGACGCGCGGCCGTGGCCGGGAGCGGACCTGCGACCTGCCGATCGAGGCGAGCAGCCCGAGCTGGCGGGGCCCGAGGACCGCGCCGTCCTCGAGGAGCACGTCACCGGTGCGGACGTCCTCGCCCCGGTGCCGGACGTGCTCGTCGGGCTGCGGCGCGCGGGTGATCCGCACCGTCGCCACGCCGGCGTCTGTCCACTCGACCGGCACGATGGCGTCCGCACCCTGCGGGACGGGAGCACCTGTCATGATGCGTACGGTCGTGCCGGGGCTGAGCGCGAGGTGGCGGGTCTGCCCCGCGGCCATCTCGCCGACCACCGGCAGGTGGACCGGATGGTCCTCGGAGGCAGACACCACGTCGTCGCGGTAGACGGCGTACCCGTCCATCGCCGAGTTGTCGAAGGAGGGCAGGTCCATCGGCGCCACGATCTCCTCGCAGACCGGCAGGTTCAGCGCCTCGAGCAGCGGCTGGTCGTACGGCGGGAGCGGCTCGAGCGACTCGAGGATCCGCTCGACGTGCTCGTCCACGGTGCTCAGCCGGTCCACCGGCATGAGGTGGGCGGCCCCAAGTGCCCCAGGTGACCCAGGTGACGTCATGGTCCGACCCTAGCCGCCGACGCTCAGGTCAGCGTGGAGCCGGCCTCGACCTGGCTCGGCTCGCCGGGGTCCTCCAGCTCCACGGACCCGGTGACCGCGACGTCCTTGCCGAAGGTCCAGTCGCCGCGGACCACCAGGCTCTCGGCTCGCCGCAGCGACGGCACACCGTCCGGGAAGCGCCGGTCGAACTCGTGCACGACCTTGTAGAAGTGGGGATCCAGGTCCACGAAGGGGACCGTCTTCACGTCGTCCTCGAGGACCAGGTGGTGGCTCTTCTCGAGCCGGTAGCAGTCCGAGCGCAGCACCAGGAGGTCGTTGGTGGTCTTCACCGGCAGGAAGCGGGCCCGGCTGACCTCGATGAGCTGCGCGCCGTCGAACACCTCGATGGCCGCGCCCATCGCGCTCTCGATCTGGATCACCTCGGGGCTTTCGGGGCGCGCCGGGTCGACCGTCTTGACGTTCTTGATCAGCGCCAGCCCGAGCACCCCGTTGCGCCGGTCGAGCTCGTCGCGCATCGCGTGCAGGTCGAACCAGAGGTTGTTGGTGGAGGCGTACCGGTGCCGGGACAGGTCAGCGAGCGCCGCCTTGTCCTCGTCCAGCGTCTGCGCGGTCTCGCGGAGGACGATCCGCCCGTCCGACGTACGACGCGCGAAGTGGCCGCCCTTGCGGTCGGAGGGGGTACGACGGACGGACTCGATGGCGAACGGCGCACCGGACCGGGCGAACCACTCGGCGACCCGCGGGTCCGGGGTGGCGCCGAGGTTGTCGGAGTTCGACACGAACGCGCGCCGGTAGCCCTGCTCGATCAGCCGGTCCAGCAGCCCCGTGCCGCGCAGCGCCGTGTAGAGGTCGCCGTGCCCGGGCGGGCACCACTCCAGGTCGGGGTCCTCGTCCCATCGGACCGGGGTGAGGTCGTCGGACCGCAGCTTGGGCTCCTTGTTCTGCAGGAAGTCCAGCGGCGGCGGGTCGCCTCCCTCGGCACCCTGGACGGCGAGGTCGTAGCGGCTCAGTGCCGACAGGGTGTCCTCGGAGGTGTGGAAGCTGTCCATGAAGATCAGCGGCAGCGGCACGTCGTACTGCTCCCGCGCCCAGAGCACCTGACGCGCGATGATGTCGAGGAAGCACAGGCCATCGCGGACCTCGAGCAGCGACTTGGCCTTGTTCAGGCCCATGGACGTGCCCAGGCCGCCGTTGAGCTTGATGACGACGGTGCCGGACAGCCCGTCGGTGGGGACCGGGTCCGGGAGGTCGACGTCGGCCAGTGCCGGGATGTCGACCGGCTCGATGGTTGACTCGGGGATCATGCCGGTCTCGCCGCTCTCGACCAGCTTGTAGTAGTGCGTGAAGACGTCGATCGCGACGGGGTCGACCCCGGCCTGCTCCATCTTGGTGCGCGCCTGCTGCAGCCCTTGCTCGCTCATGCTTCGAGGCTATCGACTGCTCCTGCTGCGGTCGCGGGCGCGGTCGGTAGCGTCGGGAGCATGGACCGCAGCCACGACGACACCGGCGGGATCGACGACCTCGACCGCACGGCCGCCCGCAAGCTCGCCCTGCGTGACCAGCTGGTGACCGCGCGCAAGCGGCGTCCGCTCGTCGAGGTCTCGGAGTCCGCTCTGGCGCTCGCGGAGAACCTGCTCGCCGCCCCGGAGGTGCGGCGCGCCGCGACCGTGGCCGCCTACGTCGCGGTCGGCACGGAGCCGGGGACCGGGCCGCTCCTCGACCGGCTGGTCGCGCTCGGCAAGCGGGTGATCCTCCCGGTGGTGCTTCCCGACTTCGACCTGGACTGGGCGTCGTACGACGGGCCGGACAGCCTCGAACGCAGGCGGGGGCTGCTCGAGCCGGTCGGTCGCCGCCTCGGCCCGGAGGCCCTGGCCACCGCGGACGTGGTCCTCACACCGGGGCTCGCCGTGGACCGCCGCGGTGCGCGGCTCGGCAAGGGCGGCGGCTGCTACGACCGGGCGCTGGGGCGGGTGCCGGTCGGGACCTTCGTCTGCACGCTGCTCTACGACGAGGAGCTGGTCGATGACCTGCCGGCCGCGGCGCACGACCGGCCGGTGGCCGCCGTCGTCACCCCGCGCGGGATCGCCCGTCTGGCTCGGGGACCAGCGTGAGGGTGCGCCGGGTCGTGGCCTGCACGGCTGACCGGGCGAAGGGCCACGCCAGCGTGCGGCCCTGCACCCACAGGTCGGTCTGGTCCACGTAGTTCCGGTCGAAGGCGTGCCCGGAGGCGCCGGTCAGGTTGACCCAGCGGGACTTCCCGAGGTCGGCCAGCGAGACGACCATCCGCATCGACGGGGCCGACGTGACGTGGTAGTCGTCGGCCGCGGCGTTCCAGCTCGTCGCGTCGACGACCTCGCTGCCCCCGCCGACCTGGTAGCCGTCCCGGTTGAACAGCCACCGGACCAGCCCGTGGTCCGAGCGGCCGACGGTCTGGTTGTCCAGGTCGAGCTGGTGCTGGTGTCCCCACGTCCAGTCCACGGCACGGCGGGCCTGACGGCGGACCAGCTCGTCCTGGGCCTGCGACATGGCCTCGGCGAGGATGTCGTCGCGGTGCTCGATCACCTCGTCGGTGTTGGTGTCGTCCCACCACGCGCTGTCAGGGTGCGCCAGCAGCCGCCGCATCACCTCGAACCAGCGACCGTCGCCGCTCGGCCAGACCGGCTCCCTCAGGTCGTCGTGGAAGGTCAGCGCGAGGGTGTTGCGCCATACCGCGTTGTAGTAGGCGGCCGCGGCCGAGCCGCTGCGCTGCCCGAAGTCCCAGCTCTGCAGCAGCCGCTGTCCGCTGGCGAGGTAGGGCGAGGGCAGGAAGATCTTCAGCAGGTACGGCACGAACGTCGGCGCGAAGCCGTTGCGCGTGTCGAGCTGGATCCGGGTCATGTCGGCGACGCTGAGCCGGGTCTTGCGCGCCAGCAGGTCGACGATCCGCTGGCTGCGGTATCCGTAGGCCCAGGAGTCACCGAGGTAGTAGGGGTAGCCCTTGCCGGTCACGGCCTGGTTCGCGGTCGCCACGAAGCCGTCCGAGGGGTTGAGCACGCTGGGCAGCGCGGAGTAGGGCACGTACCTGCCCGTCCAGTCGTCGGCCGGCAGCCACCCCAGGGACGGGTAGTCGCCGGTGTCCCCGGACTTCCGGATCGGGATCCGTCCGGGCGCCTGGTAGCCGATGTTGCCGGCGCGATCGGCGTAGACCATGTTCTGCGACGGCACCGCGAAGTCCCGGGCGGCGGCCCGGAACTGGCTCCAGGTCGTCGAGCGGTCGATCTCGAAGATCGCGTCCGCGGTGTTGCCGGGCGTCAGCGCCGTCCACTTGAGGGCGACGGCGTACCCGTTCCCGCGGTCGGGAGGGTGGGTCCCCGCCGGCGAGTTGGCGCCGACGGTGCTGAGCTGGGCGTCGACGTCGGAGAGCAGCGGACCGTGCCGGGTCGCGCGGACCGTGAAGCGGAACGGCCGGTCGCGGCCGAGGACCTTGATCTCCTCCTGGCGCATCCGCAGGGCGTGCTGCCGGCCGGCGTACAGGTAGGTGTGGCCGGTGACCTTCTCGAGGTACAGGTCGATGACGTCGGGCCCGAGGTTGGTGAAGCCCCAGGCGATCTGCTGGTTGTGCCCGATCACAACGCCGGGCAGCCCCGAGAAGGTGAAGCCGGTGACGTCGAACGGGCAGTCGGCGTCGAGGTGGGTGCAGTGCAGGCCCATCTGGTACCAGATCCCGGGCAGGGACACGCCCAGGTGCGGGTCGTTGGCGAGGATCGGCTTGCCGGTGGTCGAGTGGTCGCCGTCGACGACCCACGCGTTGGACCCGATCCCGTCGCCGCCGCTGTTCGGTCCCGCGAGCATCTGCGGCAGCCCGTGCAGCGTCCGGTCCAGCCGGCGCAGCGCGTCCTCTGCCGCCTTGCCCAGGGGTGGGCGACCCGGCTTGCGTGAGCCCCCGGTGGTGGCGTTCTGCTCGAAGACGTCGTCGACGACCGCGCCCTGGTCGACGATCGGCCGGTGCCGGCGCAGCGGGTACGGCGGGTAGAGCTGGGCGATCTCCGCCGGTGTCCGGGTCGCCGACATGAGGCCCCGCTGGATCTCCTGGTCCATGTTCCCGCGCAGGTCCCAGGCCATCGCCTTCAGCCAGGACACCGAGTCGGTCGGGGACCAGTCCTCGACCCGGTAGTCGAGCCCGCCGAGGCCGAGGACGGTGTACTCCAGGGACATCTGGGAGGGGCTGTGGCTGTGGATGTAGGCGTTCACCCCGTCGCTGTAGGCCTGGAGGTAGGCCAACGTCTGCGGGTTCAGCCGGGACAGCTCCTGCTGGGCGACGCGTCGCCAGCCCATCGTGCGGATCGTCTTGTCCACGCCGAGCGTCGCGGCGCCGAACATCTCGGAGAGGCGTCCGGCAGTGGTGTGCCGCCGTACGTCCATCTCGAAGAACCGGTCCTGGGCCTGGGTGTAGCCCTGGGCGTAGAACAGGTCGTGGCTGGTGGAGGCGTACACCTGCGGGATCCCCGAGGCGTCCCGGAGGACGGTGACCTTGTCCGTGAGCCCGGGGACCGTGATCTCCCCCTCGGTCTTCGGGAAGGACTGGCGCACCACGACGACGGCGCCCACGAGGGCGGCGACCAGGAGCAGGACGACCGCCGCCGCGCCGTACGTCGTCCAGCGCCCCCACCGGGGCCACGACCGGAACCCGCTCGCGCGCGACGGCGGCGGGGCGGCGGTGGACACGGCCGCCATTGTGCCCTGCCCAACCCCGCGACCCGGCGCATCCGCACGTCTCGACCCCCGCGACCCGGCGCGTCCGCACGTCTCAACCCCCGCGAGTCGGCGCGTCCGCACGGCTCGACCCGGTCGGGTCAGCTCAGCCCGCCACCGCCCTGGACGGTGGAGGTACCCGTCCGGTCGGCAAGCAGGTCCCGGATCTCGGTGAGCAGGGCGATGTCCGGGGCAGGCGGGGCGGCCTCCTCGCCACGAGACATCCGGGCCTGGAGCCTGTTGTACGGCGTGACCACGAAGAAGTACACGACCGCGGCCAGGATGACGAAGGCGATCGCGGCCGTCAGGAAGGCCCCGACCGGGATGTCGCCGGGCTTGAACGACGTCATGTCCGGGTTCTTCCCTCCGGTGACCTTCGCGATCAACGACAGGATGACCGCAGTGAAGGACGTGACCACGGTCGCGAAGGCGCCGCCGATGATGAAGGCGACGGCAAGCTCGACGAGGTTGCCTCGCATGATGAAGTCCTTGAAGCCTCTGAGCACGGCGCTCTCCCTTGGACGAAGGATGCTGACCGCTGCACGCTAGCGAGTCACGGCCACCGAGAGGAACGCCGCGACCGACGCCTGCGCCACCGCGCGCACCGAGCTGTCGGGGAATCCGAGGACCACGAGCGCACCGTTCGACAGGCCGGGGGTGCCGTCCGCAGAGCTGGGGATGGCGAGCACGGGTACGTCGCGACCCACCACTGTCGCTGCAGCGTCCCCTTGGGGATCGGCCGCCAGGACGTCCACCCGGTCGCCAACCCGCAGCAGCCGTACGGCGCCCGCGTCACCGATCCGCACGGGCACGGCCACGAGGCCCGGGTAGCCCTTCAGCAGTGAGGCGGTCAGCAGGCGCGTGTCGGTGATCGCCTCACCGGCGCGGATGGGGCCGGTCGTCGTACGCCCCAAGGCGGCAGTCGCCGTCGGGAGCGTGCCTGTCGGGACGCTGTCGGGGCTGAAGGCGGTGCGGTGCAGGTCACCGGGGTGTATGACGGCCCCGCCGGCGAGGTCACGGGCAGCAGTCAGGACCATCGTCCGGGGAGGCGACGGGGCGGCGTTGGCCTGCAAGGCGACGGCGACCGCGACGGCGGCACAGAGGCCGGCGAGCAGGCGGCGCCGGGCCAGCACGGTGCGTCGTAGGCGGCGGAACGGCCGCGACAGACGGGACATGCACCGAAGGCTAGGTACTTTCGGCCATCGACGTCGGTGGTCGTCCACAGGCCCCGCGAAGGCTCAGGCGGCGCTCGTCGTACCCGCCGTGCTCGGCTTCGTGGACGCGGAGTCCTTGCTCGCGGCGGTCTTGTCGCCGCTCCCGGTCGACTCAGAGGTGCTCTTGGTCGGCGACGCGTCCGAGTCGTCGCTCTTCGTGGCGCCCTTGCCGTCGGCCGTCGCACGGCTGTCCGTCCGGTAGAAGCCCGAGCCCTTGAAGACCACGCCGACCGCGTTGAACTTCTTGCGCAGGCGCCCCTGGCACTCGGGGCAGACCGTCAGCGCGTCCTCACTGAAGCTCTGGAACTGCTCGAACGCGTGGTTGCATTCGGTGCAGGCGTACTGATAGGTCGGCACTCGTCCTCCATGAAACCCTCACGCGACGCCCCGGCTGGTCGAGTTGGCACTCGGAGGCGTCGACTGCCAAGTATCTCAACGCTGGCCAGTTTCGCAAACTTCCCGGTGCGACGGGCCGGGTCGCGAAGATCCGAGGCCGACATGCGGATGCGCCGACTCGCCGGGGTTGAGACATGCAGACGCGCCGACTCGCCGGGGTTGTGACATGCGGATGCGCCGACTCGAGGTCAGGTGTGGTGGGGCGGCACCTGCCGGCGCAGCCATTCGTCCGCGGGGTCGACCTTGCCGCGGTCGGAGGCGGAGGAGCCCGCCGGGCGCCCTTCGTCCCAGGTCTCGCCCCGCTCGTCCGCAGTGGTCTCGGGAAGCACGTCGCCGAAGACCTCGGACCGTCGGCGCCGGCGCTCCGCCTCGCTGCGGGACGCCTCGCTGGGCGACGCCTCGCTGGCCGGGTCGCCGCTCACCGCAGGGCCTCGCTCTGCAGCGGGCGACCGAGCCAGGACGCGTCGAAACGTGGGCGCGTGGGGCTCCAGCCGCCCACCGTCCCGAAGTGCTCGGAGCTGACCCGCAGGGACCGGGTCAGGGGTTCCAGGCGGACCCCGCCGACCCGGCGGAGGACGGGGCCGATGAAGTCGAGGCGCTCGCGGCCCGCGGCCACGGCGAACCCCGCCACCAGGTCGGCCCGGCGCACGGGCTCCGCCCCGACGTTGTAGATCCCGCTGGGCACGCCGAGCGCGGCGAGCACCGCGGGTCCGACGTCGTCGGTGTGGACCACGTGTGCCCAGCCGTCGGGGTCACCGAGCCCGATCGCGTGGCCGTGGCGCGCGGAGCGGACCTTGGCTCGGGTCAGCGGGTCGTCGCCCAGGATCGTGGCCAACCGGAGCACCACCCCGACCCGGGACCCGCAGGCGTAGTCCTGCACGTGCAGCTCGCCGACCGAGGCCGGCTCGGTCGCCCGGGTGATCGCCAGCGGCGAGGCCTCGGTCACCCAGCCGTCGCCCTGGTCGGCGTAGAGGGTGGAGACGCTCTCCTGGACCACCCGACGCACGCCGGCCTCACGGGCCGCACGGACCACCCGGCGTACCCCATCGGTGCGCAGCCGGTCGTTGGTGCGCCAGGCATGGGGACGGACGGCCGGGCGCACCGCGGAGCGGCCGGCCGGCACCTGCGTCGTGAAGTTGCAGACCGCGTCGGCACCGTCGAACATCGCGGCCAGACCGTCGTGGTCGAGGAGGCTGGTGGCCCAGGGCAGCGCCCCGGCACTGCGCAGCCGCCGCGCCTTCTCGGGCGTTCGCGCGAGGCCGACGACCTCGTGGCCGGCCTCGACGAGGGTCGGCAGGACCGACATGCCGATGACGCCCGCCGCACCGACGACTGCCACCCGCACGTGAGCTCCTCCTGGCTTGCCCCCGACCGAGCCGTACCCGGGCCTGGTTGTTCCCAACCCGCGCGCTGACAGACCCCAGTGTCGGGTAACGGCTCGATAACGGCAAGCCGAGGACCCGTCTGGACCGGTGATTCTCCTGCCCAACCCCGATGGGGCCCGACAATCCACGCGAAACGAGCCGCAGACCGGAATTTTTACCGCGCTCCGAGCAACGACCGGTAGAGCTCCACGGTCTGCGCGGCGATCGCGTCCCAGGCGAAAGAGCCGACCGCGCGCTCGCGACCGGCCTGCCCGAACCGGGTCGCCAGCCCGGGGTCACCGGCGAGCCGGTTCACCGCCTCGGAGATGCCCCGCTCGAACCCCGCCGCATCCTGGGCGTCGTAAGGCACGATGAGCCCGGTCTCGCCGTCCAGGACGACCTCGGGGATCCCGCCGACCCCGCTGGCCACGACGGCCGTCTCGCAGGCCATCGCCTCGAGGTTGACGATCCCGAGCGGCTCGTAGACCGAGGGGCACAAGAAGGCCAGCGCAGTGGTGAGGACCTGGCGCACCTCCTCGCGAGGCAGCATCTCCGAGACGACGAAGACCCCGTCGCGCGCCGCGCGGAGGTCCGCGATGGCCGCGTCGGTCTCGGCCTTCAGCTCGGGGGTGTCGGCCGCCCCGGCGAGCAGCACGATCTGGAGCCCGGGGTCGAAGGTGAGCCCCGCGCGCAGCAGGTGCGGCACCCCCTTCTGCCGGGTGATCCGCCCCACGAAGGCCACGTAGGGCCGGGTGAGGTCGACGCCGATCCGCTCCAGGACGGAGGTGTCCGGGTCCGGCCGGTAGAAGTCGGTGTCGATGCCGTTGTAGATCACGTGCAGCCGGCTCTCGTCGAGCGCGGGGTACGACGAGAGGATGTCTGCCCTCATGCCGTTGCTGACCGCCACCACGGCGTCGGCCGACTCGTAGGCGGTGCGCTCCGCCCAGGAGCTGATCCGGTAGCCGCCGCCGAGCTGCTCGGCCTTCCAGGGCCGCTGCGGCTCCAGGCTGTGCGCGGTGACGACGTGCGGTACGTCGTACAGCAGCTTGGCCCAGTGCCCGGCCATGTTGGCGTACCAGGTGTGCGAGTGCGCGACGTCGGCGTCCCCGATGGCCGCCGTCATGGCGACGTCGGTGGAGAGGACCTGGAGCGCGGGGTTCGCCCCCTGCAGACGCTCCTCCTTCTCGGTGTGCGCGGTCGCTCCTTCGCGGGGCTCCCCCATGCACTGCACGTCCACGTCGATGAGCTTGCGCAGCTCGCGGACCAGGAAGTCGACGTGCACGCCGGCCCCGCCGTACACGTCGGGAGGGAACTCTCGGGTCAGGATCGACGCACGCATGCTGGAGGCCATAGGAGGGAATGTAGTCGTGCCCCCACTGCTGCCCTAGGGTCGAGGGCGACGGTCTCGCGAAACGTCCGGGATCGCCTCCGAGGAGGGAGTGGCAGATGCCGAACGTGCTGGCGATCGTTCTCGCAGGCGGTGAGGGCAAGCGCCTGATGCCGCTGACCCACGACCGGGCGAAGCCCGCGGTGCCGTTCGGCGGGAGCTATCGCCTGATCGACTTCGCCCTGTCCAACCTGGTGAACGCCGGCTACCTGCGCTGCGCGGTGCTGACCCAGTACAAGTCGCACTCGCTGGATCGGCACATCTCCGTGACGTGGCGGATGTCCACGCTGCTCGGCAACTACATCACCCCGGTGCCCGCACAACAGCGCCGCGGCCCGCAGTGGTACCTCGGCAGCGCCGACGCGATCTACCAGTCGATGAACCTCATCAACGACGCCCGCCCAGACATCATCGTGGTCTTCGGCGCCGACCACGTCTACCGCATGGACGCCTCCCAGATGGTGCAGGCACACATCGACTCCGGCGCCGGCGTCACCGTGGCCGGGATCCGGGTGCCGCGCAAGGAGGCCTGGCAGTTCGGCGTCATCAAGGCCGCCGAGGACGGCGTGACGATCGAGGAGTGGCTGGAGAAGCCGGCCGACCCACCGGGGCTCGCCGACTCCCCCGACGAGTCGTACGCGTCCATGGGCAACTACGTGTTCAGCGCCGACGCGCTCATCGACGTCCTCGAGCGGGATGCCGCCAACCCGGATTCGCGTCACGACATGGGCGGCGACATCATCCCGATGCTCGTGGCCGAGCGCCAGGCCGCCGTCTACGACTTCAAGCGCAACGTGGTGCCCGGTGCCACGGTCCGGGACCGTGACTACTGGCGCGACGTCGGCACGCTCGACTCCTACCACGAGGCGCACCTCGACCTCGTGTCGGTGGAGCCGATCTTCAACCTCTACAACACCGACTGGCCGATCTTCACCTCGCACCCGCAGCTGCCGGGAGCCAAGTTCGTCGAGAACGCCTTCGCCCGCGACACGATCGTGTGCGCCGGCTCGATCGTGTCCGGCGCCAACGTCGACAGCTCGGTGATCGGCACGAACGCCTACGTCCAGGCCGGCGCGAAGGTCGAGCGCAGCGTGATCTTCGACAACGTCACCATCGGCCGGGGCACCATCGTCCGCAACGCGATCATCGACAAGAACGTGATCGTCCCCGACGGCGTGCAGATCGGCGTGGACATCGAGGAGGACCGCCGCCGGGGCTTCACGGTCAGCGAGACCGGCGTGGTCGCGCTGGCCAAGGACCAGGTCATCATCCCCTGAGGGCAACGCGAGGTTTGCCGCCCGCGCGTATGGATACCGAACGGCCGAGCAAGACGCCGACCGGAGGAGCGCACGCATGAGTGACCAGCTGAAGGGCCGGACGGTCGCCTTCGTGACCGCGATGGAGGGCGTCGAGCAGGTCGAGCTGACCGGGCCGTGGCAGGCGGTCGAGGAGGCCGGCGCGACACCGAGGCTGCTGGCCCCCTCCGCCGGCCAGGTGCAGGGCTTCAACCACCTCGACAAGGGCGACACCTTCGAGGTCGACCAGCCGGTCGGAGACGCCGACCCGGCCGCGTTCGACGCGCTGGTCCTGCCGGGCGGGGTCGCCAACCCCGACGCGCTGCGCACCGACAAGGGCGCGGTCGACTTCGTGCGCGCCTTCGTCGACTCCGGCAAGCCGGTCGCAGCCATCTGCCACGCGCCGTGGACACTCGTGGAGGCCGGCGTTCTCCAGGGCCGCACCCTGACGTCGTGGCCGAGCCTGCAGACCGACATACGCAACGCCGGCGGGACGTGGGTCGACGAGGAGGTGGTCGTCGACGGCAACCTGGTCACCAGCCGCAAGCCGGACGACATCCCCGCCTTCAACGCCAAGCTCATCGACATCCTCGCCGACTAGCCGGCAGCGGGTCCCGGTGATCGCCCAGTAGACGGCACAGTGGACGGCCGAGTGGACAGCCCAGTGAACAGCACCGTGGACAGCACCGGGGACAGCACCGGGGACGTGCCGTCGAAGAGACGCGTGCCTCAGCAGACGCGCAGCCGTGGCCGGGTGGCCCGCGTCCTCGAGGCCACCGCGCAGCTGGTGGTCGCGGGCGGGGTGGAGACGGTGAACACCCGGGTGATCGCGACCGCGGCCGGGATCCCGGTCGCCTCGCTGTACCAGTACTTCGCGGACAAGGACGAGATCCTTCTCGCGCTCGTGGAGCGGGACCTCGCCGACGTGGACGCGGAGGTGGCCGCGGACCTCGCGGAGCTGTCCCTGCTCAGCGTCCGCACCATCGTCGAGACGACGATGCGGGCCCACGTCAACGTCTACCGCCGCCGGCCCGCGTTCGTGGTGATCTGGCTGCGTGGCCGCACCAACGCAGCGATCAACGACTTCTGCCGGGGGCACAACCGCCTGATGGCCGGGCGGCTCTTCGAGCTCGCACGCGGCGCCGGGCTGGTCGCGGACCCCTCGACCACCTTGCACGCGCAGCTCGCGGTCGAGGTCGCCGACCGGATCTTCCAGCTGGCCTTCGAGGACACGCTGGAGGGTCATTCCGCGATCATCGACGAGGGCATCGACGTGGTGACCAGCTACCTCGAGAACCACGCCACCCCGGCCGGGATCTCGGGCGTCGCCCGTCGTTGACCCTGGCTCGGGTCAGGCGCACAGACCGTTCTCGGCCGCCCGCTGGGACGCGGCCTGTGACTGGGAGGGACTGGCCGAGGGAGAGGGGCTGGCGGAGGGGCTGGCGTTCCCGCTGCCCCCCTTGCCGCCGCTCTCCTTGCCGCCCGCCGCGGTCGTGATCTCGTCGGAGAACCGCTTGCCGACCGGCTGGTCGTGAATCATCCGGTACCACAGCCGCTTCGCCTGAGGCGCCCACTGCAGCCGGTTCGGGTCGGGGGGGTAGCTCTCGAAGGGCACGGTCAGGAACTGGACGTTGTCCAGCCCGATGCCCTTGAACGACTGCGCGAGGCCCGCGAGGCGCCGCAGGCTCGCCAGTCCCGGATCGGTGGTCAGCGACTTCGTCGCCGCGTCCAGGAACTTGAACAGCCGGACCGGGTTGACCAGCGTGCCCGCCGAGACCGCCTTGTTCGTCATCGAGGCCAGGAACGCCTGCTGGCGCTTCATCCGGCCGATGTCACCGTTCTCGGCGGTGCCGATGTCGTGGCGGACCCGCACGTAGTCGAGCGCCCGCTCCCCCTTCACCGTGTAGGTTCCGGCCGGGAGGGTGATGTGGCCGGTGGTGTCGTTCACCTTCTGGGGCACGCACACCTGGACGCCGCCGAGGGCGTCGACCATCTTCTTGAAGCCCTTGAAGTCGATCACCACGAAGTGGTTCACGCGGACGTGGGTGAGCTTCTCGACCGTCTTGATCGTGCACGCGGGGCCGCCCACCGCGAAGGCCTCGTTGAACATGCTCAGGCCACCGGGGTCGGTCCCGTTGCCGTCCTTGCGCTGGCACGCCGGTCGCTGCACCATCGCGTCGCGCGGGAGGCTGACGCCATACGCCAGCTTCCGGTCCGCCGACAGATGCATCAGGATCGCCGTGTCGGACAGGCCCGGGGTCTCCCCTCCGATAGCCTTGCCCTGCCCCACGCGGGTGTCGGAGCCCAGCAGCAGGACGTTGAGCGGCTTGTTGGGCGCGCTCTTCTTCTGCGGGACCTCCGTCGGCCGGTCCGTGCCGAGCGCCGGCGTCACGTCCAGGGACGTGATGTTCCGGTTCAGGTGCCGGTAGACGAAGTAGCCGCCCGCGAGCACGACGACGAGGACCATGGCCACGGAGATGGCCACGATCCTCAGGACCCGGTGCTTGTGCGCCCGGTCGCGGTGCCGTGGGGGCAAGGCAGTCCCAGCAGTCGAGGGTGTCGAGAGTCGGACGGCACCTGACGGAGCCGAACCGAGTCCAGCGTACGCGAGGGTCCCTGATCCAACCCCCCGTGCACGGATACCCCGCGACAGCGACCCGTACACCGACGCCCTCCACCGGCCCGTCCGTGGGCAGGCCGGGGGCCACGGAAGTGCCGGTTTACATAGTATAGTTCAGGGCACGGTCCCTTCACCCGTGCAGACCTCCGCGGGCCCCGTTCGCGCGGAAGGCGCAGCGAGTTGGTCGACGACAGATCGCTGTCCTCGGTCCTGGGCGACTTCGCCCTCACCCTGGCTGACGGCCTCCGTACGACGTCCGTGCTCGACGAGCTGGCCCGTCGGGCCGTCGAGCTCCTCCCGGTCTCCTCGGCCGGGGTGTCCCTGCTCGAGCCGGGTCACGCCGGTGACCAGCCGGGCCCCGTCGCGGCGTATGACGACCTCGCCCTGCGGCTGCAGAAGGTCCAGGTCGACGCCGGTGACGGCCCCTGCGTGCTGGCGTTCGAGACCGGGGAGCCGGTCGCGGTGCCGGACCTGCGAGCAGAGCACCGCTTCCCGCAGCTCCGGCGGGCGGCCGGCGAGGAGGGCATCAACGCGGTGTTCACGTTCCCGCTCGGCCGCGGGAGCCGGCGCCTGGGAGCCCTGGCGCTGTACCGCCGCGAAGCAGGCGACCTGGGGGCCCGGGCGGCGGAGGCCGCGCAGACGCTGGCGGACGTGGCCGCGGCGTACGTCGTGACCGCGCAGGGTCACGAGGAGACCGTGCTCGGCTCCGAGCGGCTGCAGCACCTGGCCACCCACGACGCACTCACCGGCCTCCCCAACCGACGGCTGCTCCTCGAGCGGCTCGAGCACGCCGGCCTCCGGGCCCGGCGTACCCACGCCGCCGCCGCGGTCCTGTTCGTCGACCTGGACCGGTTCAAGGAGGTGAACGACACCTACGGGCACGCCGCGGGCGACAGCCTGCTCACGACGGTGTCCGGCCGGCTCGCCGACCTGATCCGGCCCGGGGACACGCTGGCCCGGCTGTACGGCGACGAGTTCGTGCTGCTCTGCGAGGACCTGCGGGACCGCACCGACGCCGACGCGCTCGCCGACCGGGTCCGGGGCGCCTTCGACGAGCCCTTCCCGGTGGGCGACACGAGCCTGACCATCTCCGCAAGCGTCGGCATCGCCTTCGCCGGCCCGGGCGAGCAGGTCAACCCGGCCCTGCTCGGGCGGGCCGACAGTGCGATGTACGACGCGAAGCGTTCGCAGCGCTCGCCACGGTCCCGCAGCCGTGACCCGCAGGACCCGCGGACCGGCACACTCCGCGCCGAGCTCTCGAACCCCGTGGACCGCCGCCGGCTCTCGCTGGACTACCAGCCCATCGTCAGTCCCGACGGCGCGCTGAGCGCGGTCGAGGCGCTGGTGCGCTGGCGCGGCCCCGAAGGAACCGTGCCGCCGGCCACGCTCGTCGCCCGCGCCGAGCGTGGCGGGCTGCTCGGCCGGCTCGAGGGCTGGGTACTCCAGGAGGCCTGCCGGGACGCGGTGCGGTGGCGGCGGATGAAGCCGGGGACCGGCCTGCGGCTCCACGTGAACGTCTCGTCGCGCCACGTGACCGCGCTGGGGTTCGCGCGCGAGGTCCTGGTGACGCTCGACCGGACCGGCCTGCCGCGCGACGCCCTGGTGCTCGAGGTCACCGAGGCCGGGCTCGCCGAGGGCGGCCCGCGTGCCCTGAAGGTGCTGCGTTCGCTCCGCGCGGCCGGGGTCCGCATCGCCCTCGACGACTTCGGCACCGGCACCTCCTCGTTGAGCGGGCTCCAGCTCCTCCCGGTCGACCTGCTGAAGATCGACCGCTCGGCGTGGGCGGACGGCGGGCGCTCGACCTCACGCCGCACCGTCCTCGGTGCACTGGTCGCGCTGGGGCGCGCCCTGGGCCTCGAGGTCGTCGCCGAGGGGGTGGAGAGCGAGGCGGACCGGGAGACGACCGCCGCCGCCGGGGCAGACCTCGCCCAGGGGTTCTCCTACTTCCGGCCGCTCTCGGTGGCCGAGGTCGACGACCTGCTCTCCGGACGCCGGGTGTCGGGGTCGCCGGTCACGGTGGCCGGTCAGAGCCGGTAGACGCGCGACTCCCACGGCCGCAGCTCCGCGGGGCTGCCGTCGGCGTGGGTCGCCAGCAGGACGGTGGCGTCCGTGCGGTCCGGCACGTCGAGCTCCGGCACGGTCGCGGGCCGTGAGGAGCAGTTGGCCAGCACCAGCAGGACGTCCTCGCCCCAGGTCCGGGTGAAGGCCCAGAGCTGCTCGTGCTCGGGCAGCAGGAGCTCGAACCGCCCGTGGACGACGACCGGTTCCCGGTGCCGAAGCTCGACCAGCCTGCGGTAGTGGTGGAACACCGAGTCCGGGTCGGCCAGCGCCGCGACGGCGTTGATCTCGTCCTTGTTGGGGTTCACCGGCAGCCACGGCTTCCCGTCGGTGAAGCCGGCTTGCTGGGAGTCGTCCCACTGCATGGGGGTTCGGGCGTTGTCCCGGCTCTTCGCCGCCAGCGACGCGAGGACCGCGTCGGAGCTCTGCCCGAGCGCGAGCGCGTCCCGGTAGTGGTTGAGGGCCTCGATGTCCTGGTACTGCGTGATGTCGGTGAAGTGGGCGTTCGTCATCCCGAGCTCCTCGCCCTGGTAGACGTACGGCGTGCCCTTGTGCAGGTGCAGGACCGTGGCCAGGGTCTTGGCCGAGGCGACCCGGTGCTCGGGACTGTCGTCGCCGAAGCGCGACACCGCCCGCGGCTGGTCGTGGTTGTCCCAGTAGAGCGAGTTCCAGCCGACCTCCGCCAAGCCCCGCTGCCAGGTGTCGAGATTGCCCTTGAGCACCGGCAGCGGCAGCGGCACGAGCGCCCACTTGTCCGCGCCCGGCAGCTGGTCGAGCTGCACGTGCTCGAAGGTGAAGACCATGTCGAGCTCGCCGCGCCCGGGGTCGGTCACGTCCCGGGCCAGCTGCAGCGTGCTGCCCGGCATCTCCCCGACGGTGAGCAGGTGCTTCGCGCCGAGTCCCACCTCCTCGTTCATCTCGTGGAGGTACTCGTGCAGCCGCGGCCCGTTCGCCACCGACTCGAGAGCCGGCGCCAGGAGACGACCCGGCGGCAGCGCCCCGTCGGTCAGGCCGCTCTTCGAGATCAGGTTGATGACGTCCATGCGGAAGCCGTCGACGCCGCGGTCCACCCACCAGCGCATCATCGAGTAGACCGCCGCCCGGACCTCCGGGTTCTCCCAGTTGAGGTCCGGCTGCTTGCGGCTGAACAGGTGCAGGTAGTACTCGCCGCTGCGTTCGTCGTACTCCCACGCGGGACCGGAGAAGGCGGACTCCCAGTTGGTGGGCTCCGCCCCCGGCGAGCCGGGCTCGTGTCCCGGACGCGGTGGGCGCCACCAGTACCAGTCGCGCTTGGGTGAACTCGGGTCGCAGGACTCCTCGAACCACGGGTGCTCGTCCGAGGTGTGGTTGACCACGAGGTCCATGACCAGCCTCATGCCGCGTCGGTGCAGCCCCTCGAGCAGCGCGTCGAGGTCGTCCAGCGTCCCGAAAAGGGGGTCGACCGACTGGTAGTCGCTGATGTCGTAGCCGTTGTCGTCCATCGGCGAGGCGTAGACCGGCGAGAGCCAGACGACGTCGACACCGAGCTCCTGGAGGTAGTCGAGGCGCGACGTGACCCCGGGGAGGTCCCCGGCCCCGTCACCGTCGCTGTCGGCGAAGGACCGGGGGTAGATCTGGTAGACGACGGCAGACCTCCACCAGTCGACCGGGCGGTTCTCGGGCTCCATCCCCTCACCCTGGCATGCCGGTGCACCGGCGGTCGCTCGCGTCTGCCGGGTCGATGCCCAGGAGGCCCGAGAGCAGCCCGACGGCCCAGTCGACCTCGTTCCGGTCACGGAGCCGCTCGGGGCGCAAGGCCGCGCCGAGCCGGCCGGTGAAGGACGCCTCGCGGATCGCCCGCGGGCCGGAGATCCCGTCGGGGCCGACCTCGAGCGCGGCATCCCCGTCGTCGAGTTCGCCGTCGGCGGTGACGTACAGGTTCAGGGTCCCGACGGTGCGGCCTTCGACCGGACCGGGGTCCCGCACGCCGCTGCGGCCACGCACGGACCGCCGGCGACGTACTGCACGGCGTCCGAGGGCCGCGACCTGCTCGTCGATCGACAGGGCGGTGTAGGGGTGGCCGTCCTCGATCCGCGCCAGGCTGACGCCGGTCGACTCGGGCAGGAGCTCCCGGATCCCCTCCAGGAAGCGGTCGTCGGTCGCGGTGGGCTCCGGAGCGGTCAGGGCGCGCTCGTCCAGGTCGAAGGTCATGGGGGTTCCTCGAGGAGATGGCAGGGGCACGACGCCCCCGTCTCGAGCGCGCCGCGCACGTACCCCTGAGGGCCGGTTTTCATCCACCCTCCACCGGCGACCCCTCGATATCTTCCCTAGGCGCTCAGGGCGTGGATGGCGCGCCTGGTCTGCCACGGGCTCCGGCACGTGTAGGAACCCTGACCCGGTCGGCGACCGAGGAGTCAGCGGCCCCCTGCCCGCTCCCGTTCACCCGCCGGCACGTCGAGCTCGGGCCCCTCCGGCACGGGCGGCACGACGTCGCCCGGAAGGTCGATGATGACGCGGGAGCCCGAGATCGTCGCCGTGCCGTGATGCGCGTCGGCCACCGCCTGGACGAGGGCCAGCCCGAGGCCGGTCCCGCGGGTGGTCCGGCTCGCCTCGGCCCGGGAGAACCGGTCGAAGGCCTTGTCGACGAAGTCCGCCGGGAACCCCGGGCCCTCGTCCTGCACCACGATCTCGACCCGCGGATGGTCCCCGGGGCCGGTCGCGCGGCCCGAGACGTGAACGGTGCCGGCACCGTGGCGCAATGCGTTGGAGACGAGGTTCCCGACCGCCAGCTCGAGCCAGTGGTAGTTGCCCTCGACGCTCAGCCCGGTCTCCGATGACGTCGCGATGGCACGGTGGCGAGCGGAGGCGTCCCCGGCGAAGCGCTGCCCGACGTCCCGCAGCAGGTCGCCCACGTCCACCGGTGCGCGGAGCGTGTCGTCGCCCGCTCGGACCTCCTCGAGGTCGAGCAGGGAGTCCGACAGGACGATGAGCCGCTCGACCTGCCGGCGCATCGAGTCCAGGCAGGCCGCGGTCTCCGCCGGGTCGTCCGCGTGCATCAGCCCCCACTCGAGCTCGGTGCGCATCAGCGCCAGCGGGGAGCGCAGCTCGTGCGACGCGTCCCCCAGGAACTGCCGCTCCCGCTCGTTGGACTGGCGCAGTCGATCCAGGAACCCGTTCAGGGTGTGACCCAGGCGGCTCAGCTCGTCCTCGCGGTGCTCGGCGACCGGGAGCCGCAGGTGGGTGTCCGCCTCGGCCCGTTCGGCGGCCACCCGGTAGCGCTCGACCGGGTTCAACGCGGCGCGTGCGGTCCGGTAGCCAACGACCGACGCCGCCGCCAGGGTCACCGTGTCCGCGATCAGGAGCTGGAGCAGGAGCTCCCGCAGGGCCTCGTCGTGCTTGTGGCGGCTGATCGCGTAGGCCACCACGATCCTGCGCCCCGGGGCTTCCAGCCGGACGGTCACGACGCGGTAGGCGCGCCGGGACGGCGGGAGCAGTCGACCGACGTCGCGGCGCTGCTCGTGGCCGGCATAGGCCGCCGCGACGGTCGCCCTGTCCACCAGCCGGCCGACCGCGTCCCCGCCGACCACGGCGCCCTGCTCGTCGTACACCTGGTAGCTCTGGCCGGGCGTGTCCGACGGCGCGATCTGGCCCGCCGCCAGCGCGTGCTCCACCAGCTCCTGGTACGCCTCGAGGTCCTGGTCGACCTGCCGGGACAGCGCGAACTGCACGCGCCAGAAGACGAAACCCCCGGCGATCAGCAGGACGACGGCCATGGTGCCGGCGACCGTCAACACCAGGCGGGTGACGATGGGACGCTCCGCCACCAGCCCGCGCCAGAGCGCCGCCGGTCTCATCGCGCCGGGTTCTTGTTCTTCTCCAGCCGGTACCCGACGCCGCGCAGCGTGGTGATCGTGACCTGCCGGGACGACTCGAGCCGACTGCGCAGCCGGGACATGTGCACGTCGATGGCGTTGCTGCTGATATCGACCTCGTCGGCCCAGACGTCGTCGAACAACCGGCTCCGGCTGACGACGTGCCCACGGTTCTCCATCAGCGAGGTCAGCATGGCGAGCTCGCGTCTCGAGAGGCGCACCTCGGCCCCGTCGACCCACACCCGCTGCTTGAGCCGGTCCAGCACCACGTCGCCGACCACCACGCGCTGGCCGTCGTCGAGCTCCCGACGGCGGCGGATGGCGCGCAGCCGGGCATGCAGCTCCTCGAGGGCGAAGGGCTTGACGAGGTAGTCGTCCGCGCCCGCCTCGAGCCCCGCGACCCGCTCCGCGACCGCGCCCCGGGCCGTGAGCATGAGGACGGGTACGTCGTTGCCCTCGGCCCGCAGCCGCGTGCACACGTCGACACCGCTCAGGCCGGGCAGCATCAGGTCGAGGACGACGGCGTCCACTCCCGGCTGCCTGGCCGCCTCGAGCCCGGTGGGCCCGTCGAAGCGGCCGTCCGTGCTGACCTGCTGGTCGTCCAGGTAGCGGCAGACCAGCTCCACCATCCGCGGCTCGTCGTCGACCACCACCACGTGCATGCCTTCAGCGTAGGCGGACTCCGGCAACCCCGTCCGACCCTCCGGCGTGAAGTCGCCCGCCAGTCCCTCGGAGGCGCTAGCCAACCGGCACCCGCTCCGGTGTCGCCTCGTCGGGGCCGGGCGACCCGTCCTCGCCGGCGACCGGGAACACGAAGCGTCGGTAGGTGACGTATCGGAACAGCGTGCCGAGGGCGAGGCCGACCACGTTCGCGGAGATGTTGTCCGCCAGCCCGCTGGTGAGGCCGAGGAGGTCGTGGGAGACGGCCAGGCAGAGCACCGAGAAGCCCAGCCCGATGACGTTGAAGACCACGAACAGCGTGACCTCGCGGTGCCTGCCCGAGCTGGTGTGCTCGCGCCAGGTCAGGTGCCGGTTCCCCGCGTACGTCACGCACATCGCGGCGACCACGGCCAGGATCCGCGCCACGGTGGGGTCCAGGGTGGCGAAGGGCGGCATCGACCTCAGCAGGTTGAACGCAGCGACGTCCACGACGTACCCGGCTCCGCCCACGGCGAGGAAGGTGCGCACCTCGCGGGTCAGGTACCGGCGAGCCGGCTCGCGCAGGTCAGGGAAGCTCACCGGGCGACGGTAGGCAGACCAGGGTGACGGCAGCATGACGAGCTCCCTCGGGGCCGGCGCCGGGCGGACGTGGCGGCGGCCCCCAGTGCGGGGGCGGTCCGGGGGCGCCG
>JAWWPF010000174.1:0-6281 GCA_033850795.1 Nocardioidaceae bacterium
GTGACGTCGCTGCGCCGCCGGTGGGGGGACGTCCACGCCCGCACCGAGCTCGACGAGCTGGCCGAGAAGGTGGTGGCGGGTGCCTGCGACCCCTATGCCGCGGCGGACTCGCTGCTGGAGTCCTACACCGACTGACCGTCGCGGACCGGCCCACCGTCGTGATCCGGGTGACCGTGCGTGCGGCGCTGCTGCTTGAGGCCGGCCTCGTGCAGGTGCCGGCGACCGCCGGTGAGGGTGTCGCGGGCCTCCTTCTCGAACGCCCGGAAGGCCGACCAGTACGTGTCGTCGTACTCCTCCATGATCTGGAACGTCCAGTGGCCCGGGATCACGTTGCGGCCGACGAGGTCCCGCTCGAGCCGGTCCGCGAGCTCGCTGTGGCCGGCCTCGCGCAGCAGGTCGACCCCTTCCTCGAGCTGGAAGTCCGCCTCGCCCGTCAGCTGGTGGAAGCTGTAGAGGTGCCCGCGGGCCCGCTCGACCGTCTCCAGCGCCTCGGTGATCTTGCCGACCGCCTCGACGGTCGTGTCCTGGTCGCTCATGGTCGCGGGGGTACCCACCGCGCGCGCCTCCACCACCTCTCACCGCCGTTTTGCTAGGAATGACGTCATGAAGAAGCTGCTGGGCATCGTCGCGATCGCCTTTGCGCTGTTCTACCTGCTCACCCAGCCGGCCGCCGCGGCCGACGCGGTGCGCAACGCGGTCGCGATCGTCGGCAACGCCTTCGACGCGCTCACCACCTTCTTCACGCACCTCGTCCGCTAGGCCGGAACCGTGACCCCCTGGCTGCGCCGGATCCGGGACGACCGGGTCCGCCGGCGGCTGCTGCGCGACGAGGACGCGCGTGAGGACATCGTCGACGAGGTGCACCACCACTGGGTCGTGCACCTGCTGCCGGGCCTCGAGGCGTTGTTGTGCCTTCCTCTGCTGTGGCTGATGCTCTACTCCTCGGTGCGGGTCGGCTGGGTGCTGTTCCTCTTCGTGGTGCTGCTGGCCGCGCACGGCGCCTGGAAGGCGCTGGTCGACTTCATGGACGTCTTCGTGGTCACCAACATGCGGGTGTTCCGGGTCACCGGCGTCTTCTCGAGCAAGCACGCCACCACCCCGTTGTCGCGGATCCTGGACATCACCGTGGACCAGCCGTTCCTCGGCCTGCTGCTCGGCTACGGGCACTTCACGTTCGAGTCCGCAGCCCAGGAGCAGGGGCTGCGGAACATCCGCTACGTCGCCAGGCCGCTGCAGCGGGACCTGGTGATCCAGCGTCACGTGCAGCTGTCCGGCTTCCGCGGTCCGCGCGGGGGACCGCGGGGCTCCTGAGCCGTCCACTACTGTCCAGCCATGCCCAGGGCCGCGCGCAAGAAGCTCGCCTTCGACCCGATCGACGAGGCGGCCCGGCAGTGGGGGCTGCGCTGGGACGCGGTCGACCAGATGCACGCGGTCACCTCGCTCATGCGGGTCCAGCAGCTCGTGCTCGCCGAGCTCGAGGAGATCCTCCGGCCGCACGGCCTCTCGTTCGCCCGCTACGAGGCGCTGGTGCTGCTGACCTTCTCCCGCGCCGGGGCGCTGCCGCTCGGCAAGATGGGCGAGCGGCTCCAGGTGCATCCGACGTCCGTCACCTCGATCGTGGACCGGCTGGAGGCGGCCGGGCACGTCGTACGACGGCGGCACCCGGAGGACGGGCGGACGGTCCTCGCGGAGATCACCCCCTCGGGCCGCTCGGTCGTGGAGGCGGCGACGGCGGACCTGGTGAGCGCCCGGTTCGCGCTCGCCGACACCCCGGTCGCGGACCTCGAGGCGCTGTCCTCGCTGCTGCGCCCGCTGCGCCGGCGGGCGGGTGACTTCTGAGCCGTCAGGTAGGATAGTTGGACGTCCTACTATTTCGGCGACCAGGTCGCCGTACGGCCCCTGGAGGCACCCCATGACCGGACAGTCCGGACAGTCCGCGCGCGACCGCTGGGCCGAGCGCTACGCCCGGTCCCGCGTCCGGGAGGCCGACTTCACGACGCTGTCCGGGCTGGAGGTCGACCCCGCCTACGGGACCGAGGACGGCGAGTGGCCGGGTGACTTCCCCTACACCCGTGGCCTCTACGCGACCGGCTACCGCGGCCGGGCCTGGACGATCCGGCAGTTCGCGGGCTTCGGGAACGCCCAGCAGACCAACGAGCGCTACCAGATGATCCTGAACCGCGGCGGGGGCGGGCTGTCCGTGGCCTTCGACATGCCGACCCTGATGGGACGCGACTCCGACGACCCCAAGAGCCTCGGGGAGGTGGGGCACTGCGGCGTCGCGATCGACTCGGCGGCCGACATGGACGTGCTCTTCCGCGGCATCCCGCTGGGCGAGGTCACCACCTCGCTGACGATCTCCGGGCCGGCCGTGCCGGTGTTCTGCATGATGCTGGTCAGCGCCGAGCGGCAGGGCGCCGACACGTCGGTGCTGAACGGGACCCTGCAGACTGACATCTTCAAGGAGTACATCGCCCAGAAGGAGTGGCTGTTCCCGCCGCAGCCGCACCTGCGCCTGATCGGCGACCTGATGGAGTACTGCGCCGAGCGCATCCCCGCCTACAAGCCGCTGTCCGTGTCCGGGTACCACATCCGCGAGGCCGGCTCCACGGCCGCGCAGGAGCTCGCCTTCACGCTCGCCGACGGCTTCGGGTACGTCGAGCTGGGGCTGTCGCGCGGGATGGCGGTCGACGCGTTCGCGCCGGGGCTCTCGTTCTTCTTCGACAGCCACCTCGACTTCTTCGAGGAGATCGCGAAGTTCCGGGCCGCGCGCCGGATCTGGGCCACCTGGCTGCGCGACGTCTACGGCGCCCGCACGGAGAAGGCGCAGTGGCTGCGCTTCCACACCCAGACCGCCGGGGTCTCGCTGACCGCGCAGCAGCCCTACAACAACGTGGTCCGCACGGGGATCGAGGCCCTGGCCGCCGTCCTGGGCGGCACCAACTCCCTGCACACCAACGCCCTGGACGAGACCCTCGCCCTGCCCTCGGAACAGGCCGCGGAGATCGCGCTGCGCACGCAGCAGGTGATCATGGAGGAGACGGGCGTCGTGAACGTCGCGGACCCCCTCGGCGGCTCCTGGTACGTCGAGGCGCTGACGGACCGGATCGAGGAGGAGACCTACCGGATCTTCGACACGATCCTGGCCCTGGGCGGCTCCACCGTCTCCGCGCGTGACCACGCCGCGCTGGCGGCCGCCGTCGACGAGCAGCCGATGACCCGCGGCATCCTGCGTGGCATCGAGGACGGCTGGTTCATGTCCGAGATCGCCGAGGCGGCGTTCGTGTACCAGACCGCGCTCGAGAAGGGCGAGAAGAAGATCGTCGGCGTGAACTGCCACGAGCCGTCGGTGACCCACGACCTGGAGATCCTGCGGGTCTCCCACGAGGTCGAGGTGGAGCAGGTCCGCGAGCTCACCGCCCGGCGGCAGGACCGGGACCAGAGCGCGGTGGACGCAGCGCTCACGCATCTGGTGCAGGTCGCCCGCTCGCAGGACAACATGGTCCCCGCGATGCTCGAGGCCTGCCGGGTCGAGGCGACGCTCGGAGAGATCTGCGACGTGCTGCGAGCCGAGTGGGGGGAGTACCGGGAGCCGGCCCGCTTCTGATGCGTTTGTGCGCCCCCTGCTGCGGTCGCGGTCGCGGATCGGTGAAGATAGGGCCATGACCCAGCAGCCGTTCACGCGACCCGGTGCCGTCGACCTGTCCGGGCTCAGCCGCCCGGCCGGCCCCGCCTCGCCGGGTGCGGCAGCCCCCTCCGCCGGCTCCGGTGGTGCCTACTCCGTGGTGCTCGACGAGCAGAACATCCAGGCCGAGCTCGAGTCGTCGATGACCGCGCCGATCGTCCTGGTCGTCTACTCGGCCAGCCAGGCCCCCGCGAGCGCGCAGATGGCGGCGGACCTCGACATGATCGCCGAGGAGTTCGAGGGCCGCTTCCTCGTCGCGAAGGTCGACGTGGACGCGTCACCGCAGCTGGCCCAGGCGTTGCAGGTGCCGGGCATCCCGCTCGTGGCGCTGGTGGTGCAGGGCCGGATGATGCCGATGCTCCAGGACGCGCCGCCGCTCGAGGACCTGCGTGGGCTGCTCAGCCAGGCGCTTCAGCAGCTCGCCACCCAGGGCATCACCGGCCGGCACCAGCCGCGGCCGCAGGAATCCGCGGCGGGCGGCAGCGAGGAGGCGTACGTCGACCCGCGGTACGCCCCTGCGCAGGACGCCCTCGCCGCTGGCGACCTCGAGGGCGCCGTGGACGAGTATCGGAAGCTGGTCATCGCGAACCCCGCCGACGAGGAGGCGGCCGGCGGCCTGGCGATGGCCGAGCTGCTGCTGCGCACCTCGGACGTGGATGCCGCGGCGGCGAGGGCGGCGGCCGCCGAGCGCCCCGACGACGTCGACGCGCAGACGCTGGTGGCCGACCTCGACATGCTCGGCGGACACGTCGAGGACGCCTTCACGCGTCTCGTCGAGCTGGTCCGTCGTACCTCCGGAGCGGAGCGGGACCAGGCCCGCAGGCACCTGCTCGACCTCTTCGGCGCCGTCGGCAACGACGACCCGCGGGTCCAGAAGGGCCGGCAGCTGCTGGCCTCCGCACTGTTCTGAGGTCGCCCGTCACATCCTCGGGGTCCGTTGCGTCAAAGGGATGACCAGCCGACGCAACCAGCAAGGAGGCCGCCATGGCCGTGCAGCTGACCGCAGTGATGATCGCCGTCGAGGACCTCGCCCGGTCCCGGAAGTTCTACGCGGACGGCCTGGGGTGCGAGATCGCCCAGGACTACCCGGCCTTCGTGTCCCTCGACCTGGGGGAGGGGTCGTCCTCCGTGGCGCTGTATGAGCGTGAGGCCGCCGCGCAGGACGCCGGCGTCTCCTCGGCCGGGTCCGGGTTCAGGGGCGTCTCCTTCCACTACATCGTGGGCTCGACCGAGGCCGTGGACGAGTTGCTTCGCGACGCCGTGGCCGCGGGTGGCGACGTGGTCCGGGAGGCCGAGGCGTCGCCGTGGGGCGGCTACTTCGGGTACTTCGCCGACCCGGACGGCTACCTGTGGAAGGTCGCGTCGTCGGCCTGAGCGGGTGGGCATCCTCGGGGCCGGTGGTCCTTGCCGGGGGTCTTTGCCTGAGGTCGTAGTACCAAAGGGCACCACCGGCCGGCTCAACCGCGGGGCCCGGACTGCCGACGAAAGGGACGAAGCGCGCATAGCGTCCCTCATCGAGTTCGGAGCCCGTCGTGTCCCAGTACCTTTCCACCCGATCCACCGCCGCACGCGCGGCCGCGGTCGTGGCGTCGATCGCCGCCGCAGGCCTGCTCTCCTCGCCGGCGATGGCCTCCTCGTCCGACTCCGACCACGACGGGATGCCGAACCGCTGGGAGGTGGCGCACCACCTCAACCCGCGCGTCAACGACGCCCGCGGCGACGCGGACCACGACGGGCTGCGGAACCTCACCGAGTTCCGCGACCACACCAACCCGCGCGACGAGGACACCGACAACGACGGTGACGACGACGGCGACGAGGTGCACGACGGACGCGCGTCGACCAACGTCCGGGTCGCGGACACCGACCACGACGGCGTGAAGGACGGCGACGAGGACGCCGACCACGACGGAGTCGCGAACGAGGACGAGGACGACGCTACCGAGTCCTGCGTCGCCGACGACGACGACTCGGACCACGACGGGATCTCCGACGAGGACGAGAACGAGGACGGCACCCGCGTCCACGACGCGGACTCCAACGACGACGGTGTCATCGACGGCGACGCGGTGGACGCGCGCAGCGGCAAGCAGTACGAGGACGAGGACGACCACGCGCACAACCGGTGCTCCAGCGCGGGTCACGGCGAGGACGACGACGACGAGGGTGAGGAGGCCGGCGGCGGCCACCACGGTGGCGACGGCGGTGGGACCGGCGGCGACGACGGCGGGACCGGCGGCAGCGACGACGGCGGGCACGGCGGCGACGCCTGACTTCTGAGGCTGACGCAGGGACCACGGGCTGCGCCATACTCGGCGGGACGCTGCTGTCGACGAGAGGTGACCCCGTGACTGTCGATCGAGGACTACTTGCGCTGCTCGAGGCCAAGCCGGGGAAGGGCGACGAGCTCGCCGACTTCCTCAAGCAGGGCAGGGAGCTGGCCGCCGCGGAGACGGGGACGGTGACCTGGTACGCGTTCCGGCTCAGCGAGACGACCTACGGCATCTTCGACACGTTCGAGGGCGAGGAGGGCCGTCAGGCGCACCTGAACGGCCAGATCCCCGCAGCCCTCGGCGAGGTGGCGGTGGACCTGCTG
>JAWWPF010000330.1:0-2615 GCA_033850795.1 Nocardioidaceae bacterium
GACGCCGTCCAAGAGCGACGAGGCGGCACAGGACTACAGCTACTCCAACGACGACTCCGGTGCGCCGGACGCGAACCAGGACACCGGCCAGGTCGTCGCCGAGCCGGCCGCCGACTCGACCAAGAGCGGCAGCAAGCTTGCTCTCACCGGGTACAACTCGATCGCGATCGTCGGCGGCGGTGTGCTCCTGGTCCTGCTCGGACTGGTGATCACGAGCAGCACACGTCGGCGTCGGGCCCGCACGGGCTGGCGCTGACTCCACTTTCCCGAGGGTGCCACCGACTACATCGACGCCGACATGCACGACCCCGCCGCGATCCTGCGGGAGGCGTCCAAGACGCTGGACTTCGGTAAGCCGGTCGCGTTGATCATGATGGGCATTCTCGGTCACATCGAGGACGATGCCGAGGCCAAGTCGATCATCGACGGCTTCCTGGCGCGGATGCCCTCGGGCAGTTACCTGGCGATGTACGACGGCAGCGACACCAGCCCGGCGGTAACCGAGGCCGTGCGGATCTGGAACATTTCCGCCAACCCGAAGTATCACCTGCGCAGCCCCGAGCGGATCGCGGCGCTCTTCGACGGCCTGCAGTTGGTTGAGCCCGGCGTAGTGTCTGTGACCCGGTGGAAGCCCGACACCGGCTCGGACGCGCTGCCCGCGGTGATCGACCAGTACTGCGCCGTCGGCCGTAAACCGTAACCCGCCGGAGGACCGTATGACTGCCGCGCAGCAGAACGGCGGGCCGACGGTACGCCGTCTTCAGCTGGGCGCTCGCTTGCGGAGCTCGCGCATCGCCGCGGGCGTCACCCGCGAACAGGCGGGCTATGCGATCCGTGGCTCCGAGTCGAAGATCAGCCGGATGGAGCTCGGCCGGGTCAGCTTCAAGGAACGCGACGTCGTCGACCTCTTGAAGCTCTACGGCGTACACGATGAGGCCGAGCACCGCCGGCTGCTCGCCCTGGCCCGGGAGGCCAACGAGCCCGGCTGGTGGCACGCCTACGGCGACATCCTGACCACGTGGTTCCAGAACTACCTGGATCTGGAGCAGGCCGCGGAGCTGATCCGCACCTATGAGGTGCAGTTCGTCCCCGGCCTGCTGCAGACCGATGCGTACGCCCGCGCGGTGATCATGCTCGGACACGCCACCGCGAAGCCGGAAGAGGTCAACCTGCGCGCCAACCTGCGGATGGAGCGCAAGAAGGTGCTCACCTCGGCGAAGCCGCCCCGACTGTGGGCGGTGATTGACGAGGCGGTGCTGCTGCGGCCGATCGGCGGGCGCGAGGTGCTGCGCGAGCAGATCGAGGCGCTGCTGGACGCGTGCAACCTGCGCACCGTACGGCTGCAGGTGATGCCCTTCCATTCCGGCGGGCATGCCGCGATGGGTGGGGCGTTCAGCATCCTGCGGTTCCCGGAGCAGGAACTGCCCGACGTGGTCTACATCGAGCACCTGACCAGCGCCCTCTACCTGGAGAAGCGCGAGGACGTGGATCAGTACGCCGAGGCGATCGGCCGGCTGTTCATCGAGGCCGAGCCGCCGAACCGGACCCCGGAGATCCTGCGCCGGGCACTACGCGAGCTGAGCTGATCTCGTCCGGGCTCAGCCGATGAAGCCGCGGATCAGCACGAGCGCCAGGAACACGACGATGAACGCCAGGTCGAACGAGACGCCGCCGAGCCGCAGCGGCGGCAGGACCCGCCGGACCGGGGCGAGGATCGGCTCGGTGACGGCTGTCACTCCACGCGAGACCCGCGACCGGATCGACGCGGGCGCCGACGGACCGGCCAGCACGGCGGTCCAGTCGAGGACGGCGCGAGCGACCAGCAGAAACTGCAACAGCAGCAACACGAAGCTCAGGATGGCGAGCACGGGACCCTCCGTAAGAGTGGGACGTGCCTCAACTGTGCGTCGCGTCGTTGTGAACCTGCTGTGAGCTTGCTAGGGACGTAGTGCGCGCTTGTCGGGCTTGCCGCTCGGGGCCACCGGGACCCCGTCGATCACCGTCACCGTGCGGGGCACGGCCGCGTCGCCGAGGCGTCCGGCCACCAGCTTCCGCAGCATCTCGGCGTCGGGGGTCTGGCTGGTCGCGGGCACCACGTAGGCATGGACCGCCTCTCCGGTCCGGTCGTCCGGCCGGCCCACGACGTAGGCCTCCGCGACGTCGGGGTGCTCGGCCAGCGCCCGTTCGATCGGCCCGGCGTAGACCAGGTTGGCGTTGACGATGATCACGTCCCGGACCCGGCCCAGCAGCCGCAGGTAGCCGTCCTCGCCGAGGCGGGCCAGGTCGCGGGTGCGGACCCAGCCGCCGGCGAAGACGTCCGCGGTCTCGTCGGGTTCGGCCCAGTAGCCGGCGGCCTGGGCCGGGGTCCGGACGAAAAGCTCGCCCGAGCCGCCCGCGGGCACCGGCCGGCCGGCCGGGTCGCGGATCTCCACAGCGATCGCGGCGGGCGGGCGACCGACCGAGGCGAGCGCGGCGTCCGACGCCATCTCCGCGGGGGTGACCATGGCGATCATCCCGGTCTCCGTCTGGCCGTAGCCGTGGAACACCACCGGGCCGAGCACGTCGATCGCCTCGCGGAGCCGGCCCGGGTCCAGCGGCGAGCCGGACACCATCAG
>JAWWPF010000336.1:0-14047 GCA_033850795.1 Nocardioidaceae bacterium
GGCTCGACGGTCGGGGGCGCCTTCTTCGTGCTGCTCACGGCCCTCGAGCTCGGCATGGCCGTCCAGGTCATGGGCCGGCCGCGCGGGAGGGTGCTGGTCGGCGCTGCGGTGGTCTCCGTCGCCCCACTCGCGGTGTGGCTCTACTCCAGTCTCTTCGGCCTGCCGTTCGTTCCGAAGGCGGGAGTCGCCGAGCCGGTGGGGCTCGCCGACAGCGCGGCGACGCTCCTGGAGATCGGTGCCCTGCTCGCTGTGTGGATGCTGGCGCGAGACCGGCGCCGGCCGGCCCGAGCGCGCGCCTCGGCGCACGTGAGAGGTATCGCCCTGGTCGCGGTGATGGCCGTCACGGCCGTCGGGCTGGGCGGAACCGGCCTCGCCCTGTTCAACGCGCTCGGCGACACCAGTCACCACTCGCGGGCGCACCTGCTGGTCCCACCGACCAGCCCGGTGCCCGTACCGGCGGGCTCGAGCGCCGGCACGGCCGCCTGAAAGCCAGGTGAGAGGCAGGCGCCCCGTGTCAGGATGTCAGCCAGGATCGTGACCGGGGCGCCGTACCGCCCGCGGCCGCCGAGCAGGAGGGACGTGCACCCGTGAGCCCTACTGAGCTCGTCGCCCGCATCGGATCGAGTCGCAGACGATCGGGTCAGAAGCAATCCGGTCCTGCTGGCTCCGGCCAGGTAGGAGGTCCGGCGGGACCCGCCACCGAGCCGCCTCGTCAGCACTTCCGGCGCCGGGCCCTGCGCCGGTTCCTGGTCGGCAGCGCTGCGGCGCTCCTGATCCTGGCCGTCGGCACGGCCCTCGTCGGCAGCCGGGTCGCGAAGCAGCAGGCCCTGCGTGAGGCGAGGTACCAGGCAGAGATCCTGGCGCAGAACGTGGCTGCGCCTCTGGTGAACGCCGGGGTGAGGAGCGGCGACCCCAAGGCCCTGGCGCGCATCAACACCGCGATGAGTGAACGTCTCCGCGACGGGTCGATCGTGCACATCAAGCTGTGGGACGAGGACAGCAGGGTCCTGTGGTCCGACGAGTCCGCGCTCGTGGGCAACACCTACGCGCTCGACCCCGACGACCGGGAGCTCTTCGGGACACACCGCGCGACGGCCGACGTGTCATCCCTGAACAAGGCCGAGAACGTCCTCGAGCACCGGAAGGACAGCAAGCTGCTCGAGGTGTACGCCGGGGCGACCGACGCCGACGGCCGGCCGCTCCTCTTCGAGGCCTACCTCTCGCTCGACCAGCTGCGCCACGACCAGCGGGTGATCATCGCCGGTGTCCTCCCCGTCGGGATCATCGGGCTGCTGCTCTTCCAGATCGCGGTGGTCCCGATGGCCTTCCAGCTCGCGAGACGGGTCGAGCGGCACGAGGTGGAGCGGTCGAAGGTGATGCGCCACGCCCTCGTGGCCTCCGAGCTCGAGCGGCAACGCCTCGCCCAGGAGCTCCACGACGGCGTCATCCAGGACATGGCCGGCATCTGCTTCGCGCTGCCGACCATCGAGCAGCACCTCCCCGACAGCCCGGACGGGCTCGAGGCGCGCGGCACCGTGCGGAGCATCACCGATCTGGTCCAGAAGGACGCGACGGCGCTGCGCTCCCTGCTCCTCAACCTGTACCCGCCGAACCTGGCCGGGGAGGGGTTCGCCATGGCGGCGGACGACATCGCCCGCAGCGCCGCGGACCACGGGGTCGCCGTGACCATCGACATCCCGCCGGCGTTCCGGCTGCCCCTGGACGCCGCGACCCTCGCCTACCGCGTGGTCCGGGAAGGGGTGCGCAACGTCGTCAAGCACGCGAACGCCCGGACCGCGGCCGTGGCGGTGCGCGAGGACGCCGGAACGGTGCACGTGACGATCTCCGACGACGGCCGCGGGCCGGGCCGGCCGGGCGAGATCGAGGCCGGCCATCTCGGTCTCCAGCTGCTGCGCGACACCGTGGCCGACTTCGGGGGAGAGCTGGACCTGGTGCCGGGGACGGGCTCGGGCGCCGTCCTGCGGGCGTCCTTCCCGAAGAACCTGGTCGACGCCTAGCGCTTCCAGGTACGGCCCCGCCCGCGATGGGGGGGCGTCGGGCGGGGCCAGCGCACGGACCTGGGGGATTACGTGCGCTTGTCACCATGATCCCCACGCGCACGCTGCCCGCACAAGGGGAACCACCGTCTATCTCACGCGGCCGCGCGTCTCATCCATGACATTCCGGTCGCTACCTGTCCGTAGCCTGTCAGCGGCCCGGCGCCGTCGGGCCGGCCCGGTGTGCGACAGCGACGTCACGACGTTGGCGACCAGCAGCAGCGCCCCGCCCGCCAGCAGCCTCGCGGTGACCGCCTCGGACGTGAACAGCACCGCGAGAGCGGCGGCCCACATCGGCTCGGCAGACATGATGACGGCGGCGTGCGTGTCCGTGAGCCGGGTCTGGGCCCACGTCTGGACACCGATCCCGATGGCGCCCGCGACCAGGGCGAGGTACGCGATGGCCAGCCAGTCACCCCGGGCGGTCGGCACGTCGAGGCCCTGGATCGACGCCGGTATGCCGACCACGACCGCGACGCTGATCATCTGGATGGTGGTGATGGCCCAGACCTGGCCGACCACCGCCCAGGCCCCCATGGAGACGATCTGCGCGGCGTAGAAGACGGCCGCGACCAGGCACAGGACCTCACCGAGGCCGAAGGTGGTGTTGTGCCAGGAGAAGACGGCCAGACCCGCGAGGGCGGTGATGACTCCCAGCACGGTCATGGGGGAGGAGCGGCGACGCAGCACCAGATACCCCAGGACCGGGGTGAAGACGACGTAGGTGCCGACCAGGAAGCCGGCGGTCGAGGCCGGCGCATACCGGAGCCCGTAGTAGTGCGGGATCTGCGCCAGCCCGTAGATGACCCCCAGCGCCGCGGCACGGACCCAGGTCCCGCGTGGCAGACCACGCAGGCAACCGGGGCGGACGAGCCACATCGCCAGGGCCGCGATACCGAACCGCAGCGTCAGCACGGTCAGGGGACTGTGGTGGGACACCACTCCCTTGGTGAGGAAGAACGTCGAGCCCCAGACCGCCGCGCTCAGGTTCAGCAGCACGATCGGGAGTGCCGTCGAGGGTTCCGCCGCGGGGTGGACCTCACGGGGGCGCGGCACCAGCGCAGTCTACGGTCGGCGGCTGGGTGGCCCCGGACCGGTCGAGGGGGTGGTCTCCGGTGCGGACGTCGGGCCGATCGTCCCGATCCCGCTAGTTACTTCGGGTCATTGCCGGAGTTTCTGCGTCACGTATCGGCGCTGCGCGAGTTTCATTGTCATGACGAGGACGTATGGGAGATGAGCCAGGTGACCCGCACCGAGACCACCACGAAGGTGGACACCAGACCGGCCAAGAACGAGGCGCACGCACGCTGCAGCACCTCGACCAGCTGCCGCTGCGGCCAGCAGCTCGACATGTGCGCCCGGGCGCACTGCCCGCGCTGCGGCCGCTCCCTCGGCCAGCGCTGACCTACCACCGACCCATCATCGACTGGCCCACGACTTCACGGCCGGCTCCCTCGCCGCCGGTCGGGCCCGTCGCCGCAGTCGAGTGGCCCTGACGGGCTAAGGTACGACTCGGTCAGTCGGCGCTCGACGAGCGAGGGATCTGGTGGACGAGCAGGACGGTTCGGTGCGAGGAAGCCGCCGGGTCGTGACCATCCCGAACCTCATCTCGATCTTCCGCCTGGCCTGCGTGCCGCTGTTCCTCTGGCTGATCCTCGTGCCGGAGGCGGACGGCCTGGCGCTGGTCGTCCTCATGGTCTCGGGGGTCAGCGACTACGCCGACGGCTACCTGGCCCGGCGGCTGAACCAGACCTCGGTCGTCGGCGAGATCCTCGACCCGGTCGCCGACCGGCTCTACATCCTGTCCACGGTGGTCGGGCTGGCGGTCCGCGGCATCATCCCCTGGTGGGTCGCCGCTCTGCTCCCGGCGCGGGACGCCTTCCTGTGGTGCCTGGTGCCCTTCCTGCGCACCCGCGGCTACAGCTCCCTGCCCGTCCACTTCCTCGGCAAGGCCGCGACCGCCAGCCTGCTCTACGCCTTCCCCCTGCTGCTCCTCGGGGACGGCGTCGGCACGCTCGGCACGCTGGCCAAGGTGTTCGGGTGGGCGTTCGCGATCTGGGGCACGGCTCTCTACTGGTGGGCCGGGCTGCTGTACGCCTGGCAGGTCCGCACGCTGCTGGCCGACCCCGACCGAAGGGCGCCGGCGCTCGATGGCCGTTGACCACCGGACCGGGAGCCCCCGACCCGCGAGCGACCCACCACCACCCCAGGCCGTGATGGGACTGCTGAACTACCTCACCGCGACCTCACTCGACGAGGACTACGCCCTGGCCTCCGAACGGCGTTCCAGGGCGGGAGCCACGTCCCGCGCACGTCCGGGGCGGTGGGCGCTGGTGGCGCTCGCCGTCTTCGGCGTGCTGGTCGCCACGGCCGCCGTACAGACCTCACGCAACGCGGAGGTCTCGGCCAGGTCGCGGACCACGCTGGTCACGCAGGCCGAGGCCGGCCGCGACGAGCTGAACGGCAAGCGCACCCGGATCGCGCAGCTGCAGCGCCAGATCTCGACCCTGCAGGCCGGCGAGCTCGCGGAGACGACCACCGGTCGAGCGGTGCAGATCCGCCTGACGCAGCTCGGTGTCGTGACCGGCAGTGCGGCCGCGACCGGCCCCGGGGTCCAGGTCCGGGTCGACGATGCCCCCGGAGCGAGATCGTTCAAGCAGCAGGTGCAGGCACCGGACCTGCAGAAGCTGGTGAACGGTCTGTGGCTCGTCGGCGCCGAGGCCGTCGCCGTCAACGGTCAGCGACTCAGCAGCCTCACCGCCATCAGGGACGCGGCCGGCGCCATCACCGTCAACTACGTGTCGCTGCGCCGGCCCTACACCGTCTCGGCGATCGGGAACCCGAGGACGATGGCAGCGCAGCTGCTCGACACTCCCGGGGGTCGCGCGTGGGTGACTTTACAATCCACCTTCGGCCTGAAGTTCCACATCGACGACAAGGAGTCCATGGTGCTCGCCCCGGCAAGGCGCGTGACCCTCCGGACGGCCCGGGTGCTGGGGGCCGGTCGATGATCGCCGCCATCGGTCTACTGATCGGGGTGCTGCTCGGGCTGCTGCTGCAGCCGACGGTCCCGGTCTGGCTGGACCCCTACCTGCCCATCGCGGTGGTGGCCGCCCTCGACGCCGTGTTCGGGGCCTTGCGCGCGTTCCTGGACGGGATCTTCGATGACAAGGTCTTCGTGGTGTCCTTCGTGTCGAACGTGCTCATCGCGGCGCTGATCGTCTACCTCGGCGACAAGCTGGGAGTGGGCGGCCAGCTCTCGACCGGGGTCATCGTCGTCCTCGGCATCCGCATCTTCTCCAACGTCGCAGCCATCCGACGGCACCTGTTCCACGCGTGAGCCGCCCCATGACCGACCAGCGAGCAGAGCAGACCCGGGGGGCGACTCCTGAGGACCCCCCGGACGGGCGCCGGCGGCTGGGGGCTGCCCTGTGGCACCCGACCTCACGCGGGCAGGCGGTGGCCGCGGTCCTCCTCGCCGTCCTCGGGTTCGCGGCGGTCACCCAGGTCGAGTCGAACAACCGGGACGACAGCTTCGTCGGCGCGCGGCAGAGCGACCTGATCCAGTTCATCAACAACCTGTCGCTGGCCTCGCAACGGGCCCAGAGCCAGATCACCCAGCTGCAGAAGACGCGGGACGCCCTCGGCAACGACACCGAGGCGCGGCGTACGGCGCTCCGGCGGGCCCGCCAGCAGGCGCAGACCCTCGGGATCCTCGCCGGGACGCTGCCCGCGGAGGGGCCGGGGATACGCGTCACGATCACCGACTCCGGTGGGGGTGTCGGCACGAACCAGCTGCTGAACGGTCTCCAGGAGCTCCGGGACGCGGGCGCGGAGGTGATCGAGGTCAACGACGAGGTGCGGGTCGTCGCCCAGACCGCCATGCAGGACGCCGCCGGTGGTGGCGTGGTCATCGACGGGAAGCGGCTCAAGGCCCCCTATGTCGTCGAAGCGATCGGTGACCCGCACACCCTGGCCACCGCCCTCGACTTCACCGGCGGCTTCGTCTCCGACGTGGAGGGCGTCGGCGGCAAGGTCGCCATCCAGCGGCTCGGCGACGTACGGATCTCCAGCGTCCGGTCGCTCGCGGCGCCGCAGTACGCCCACCCCGGATCGTCCCGATAGCCTGCCCGGACCACACCCGAGATCGAGGAGTGCCGTGTTTCCCGAGGACCTGAAGTACACCAGCGAGCACGAGTGGGTGCGGCCGACCGGCGAGCCGGGGGAGGGAGGGTCCTCGGTGCGCGTGGGGATCACCGACTTCGCCCAGGACGCGCTCGGCGACATCGTCTACGTGTCCCTGCCGGAGGTGGGGGCCGAGGTGGAGAGCGGAGCCTCGGTGGGGGAGCTCGAGTCCACCAAGTCGGTCAGCGACGTGTACGCCCCCCTGTCCGGCACCGTCGCCGCGGTCAACGAGGCCCTGGACGGGACGCCGGAGCTGGTCAACTCGGACCCGTACGGCGACGGCTGGCTCTTCGAGCTCGTTCCCTCCGACGCCGGAGCGGTGGACGCGCTGATGGACGCCGCCGAGTACGAGTCCAGCGTCGAGGGCTGACAGCCTGTCGTACTCGGGTCACACCTGGGCCCTACCTCGCCCGGACAGCGGTCCCGCGGTGTTTGATCCCGGGGTGCTTGAACCGGTCCGAGGCACTGGTAGGTTCGTCGCCAGCAACCGTGAACCTCGACTCACGGTTGAGAGTTGCCGGTGGAGATCGAGCCTAGGGAGCCGGGAGGCCCAGCATGCCGTTCTGCACGCAGTGCGGACACCAGAACCCTGACGGGGCGCGCTTCTGCTCGCAGTGCGGGACGCGACTGGAGTCCTCCGACGAGACCGGCTCCCGGCCAACGGGTCCGGCACCGACCGGTGAGGGTCCGGCCGCTCCCGAGAGCGGGCCGGGCGTCGGCTCAGGCGACGGCAGCGGTGAGGGTCCGGGGGAGACCACGGCGACGATGACCTTCGGCGGCCCCACCAAGGAGGCCGGAGAGCACCGCGAGGAGCGCTCCCTCAACGACGCCGACGCGGCCGCCGTGGACGCGCTCCCCGCGGGCAGCGCCCTTCTCGTGGTGCAGCGGGGACCGAGTGCCGGGAGCCGGTTCCTGCTGGACACCGACGTGGTCTCCGCCGGGCGCCACCCCGACAGCGAGATCTTCCTCGACGACGTCACGGTGTCGCGCCGCCACGCCGAGTTCCGCCGTACCGCGGAGGGCTACGCGGTCGCGGACGTCGGCAGCCTGAACGGCACCTACGTGAACCGGGACCGCATCGACGAGGTCGCCCTGCAGGGCGGCGACGAGGTGCAGATCGGGAAGTACCGGTTGGTCTACTTCGCGAGCCACACCAGGGCGGGTCGGTAGGGACGATGAGACAGTCCGCCTCGTCGCGGGCGCGGCTGAGCATCGGTGAGGTGCTCAACCGGCTTCGCGGGGACTTCCCGGGCCTGAACATCTCCAAGATCCGCTTCCTCGAGGCCGAGGGACTCATCGAGCCGGAGCGGACGCCCTCGGGCTACCGCAAGTTCTCCCACCAGGACGTCGAGCGGCTCAGGTACGTGCTCACCTGCCAGCGCGAGCACTACCTCCCGCTGAAGGTGATCCGCGAGCACCTCGACGCCATCGACCGCGGGCTCGAGCCGCCGACCCTGCCGGGCTCGACGGGGCCGCAGGTGCCCCGGGTGGTGCTCGACGGCGACGGCTACCCCACCCCCGAGTCGTTCGGGTCCCTGGGGGAGGGGACCGAGCTGCGGCTGTCCCGCAACGAGCTCCTCACGGCCGCGCAGATCGAGGACCCGCTGCTCGAGCAGCTGGAGACCTACGGGCTGGTCCGGCGACGGCAGGGGGCTGCGCCGTACGACGGTGACGCGCTCGTGATCGCCAAGACCGCCGGAGAGCTGGCCGTCTTCGGTCTCGAGCCCCGGCACCTGCGGGCCTTCAAGACCGCGGCCGACCGGGAGATCGGCCTCGTGGAGCAGGTGGTCTCGCCGATCCGGCGGGGACGCGACGCGGGCGCGTCCGCGCGCGCCGAGGAGGCGATCGGGCAGATGGCCGCGCTCTCGGTGCGGCTGCACGCGACACTCGTGAAGGCCGCGCTGCGTTCCTGAAGCCCTTCGCCGCCCGGGAGTACGCTGAACGCGTGCGCGAAGTCGACGTGATCGGTGTCCGGGTGGAGATGCCCAACAACCAGCCCATCGTGCTGCTGCGGGAGGTGTCGGGGGACCGCTACCTGCCCATCTGGATCGGGGCCGTGGAGGCCACGGCGATCGCCTTCGCACAGCAGGGCGTGGTGCCGCCGCGACCACTGACGCACGACCTGATCAAGGACCTGCTGGCTGCGACCGGCCATGACCTGTCCGAGGTGCGGATCACCGAGATGAAGGACGGGATCTTCTACGCCGTGCTCGTCTTCGACTCCGGCATCGAGGTCAGCGCGCGGCCCTCGGACTCCATCGCGCTCGCGCTGCGCACCGGGAGCAAGATCGTCTGCGCCGAGGACGTCCTCGACGAGGCGGGCCTCGAGGTGCCGGACGAGCAGGAGGACGAGGTCGAGAAGTTTCGCGAGTTCCTCGACCAGGTCTCTCCCGAGGACTTCGAGGCACTCTGAGCGCGCGGTCAGCCCGCCGCGCCCGACCCTCAACCTCAGGTTGAGGGTTACGACACGCCGGGCGAGAAGCGCCTTCCTCGTTGACCACCCCCCACCGGGGGCCTACCTTGGAGTGTCTTCGCTGTAACTCCACCGTTGTTCTCCTCGGCCGACCCCTCGGCCGGTCCGAGACCGACGGCTTCCTCCCAGGGAGAGACAGGCAAAGCGAAGCGGACGAGACGAGGTCAACGGTGAACGGCAAGGACGACGTGGCTGCGCACGACGCAGCCGACGAGACCGCGGCACGCGAGGCCGCCCAGGTCGCCGGCGAGCAGGGACTGTTGTTCGACGACGACGTCTCCACACTCCCCAGCGACACCGGCTACCGCGGGCCGATGGCCTGCAACGCCGCCGGGATCACCTACCGACAGCTCGACTACTGGGCCCGCACCGGGCTCGTCGAGCCGAGCGTCCGCGGCGCCACCGGCTCCGGGACGCAGCGCCTCTACTCCTTCCGCGACATCCTGCTCCTCAAGGTCATCAAGCGGCTCCTGGACGCCGGGATCTCCCTGCAGCAGATCCGCACCGCGGTCCAGCACCTGCGCAAGCGCGGCACCGACGACCTCACGCGGGTGACGCTGATGAGCGACGGTGCGACCGTCTACGAGTGCACCAGCAACGACGAGGTCATCGACCTGCTCCAGGGCGGTCAGGGTGTCTTCGGGATCGCCATCGGCGGGGTCTGGCGCGAGATCGAGGGCTCCCTCGCGGAGCTGCCCAGCGAGCGCGCCGCCGACGAGACCCATGGCAACGCCGCGGACGAGCTGGCGGCCCGCCGCCGGGCCCGCGCCACGGGCTGAGTGCCGGGGGCTTTTCACCTCAGTTGGTAGAATGGCTCCGCTGCTGACACCGCGCGGGAGAGTCTTCGACGCACACCGCGGCGGAGCGCCGAAGGGGCAAATCCTCCCCGGAACCTCTCAGGCGCCAGGACCGCGCGGGGCAGGCAACTCTGGAGGACGGCTCACGCAGTCCCGGCGTCGCTGACAGAGGGGGAGGCGACCTGACCGCGCCGTCCCCAGGAGCCTCCGTGTCCGACCATCCCACCCTGTCAGAGCTCGACGCCGCCGGCGTGTTCGCCGACCGCCACATCGGCCCGGGCGCCGACGAACGGGCCCAGATGCTCGCCGCCCTCGGCTTCGACTCCCTCGACGCGCTGATGGGCGCAGCGGTCCCCGGCGGCATCCGGTCCGCCGACGAGCTGGCCCTCCCCGTGGCCGCCACCGAGCAGGAGGCGGCCCTCGAGCTGCGAGCCATGGCGGGTCTCAACCACCCCCGGGAGCCGATGATCGGGCTGGGCTACCACGGCACGCTGACCCCGGCCGTCGTACGTCGCAACGTGCTCGAGGATCCCAGCTGGTACACCGCCTACACGCCGTACCAGCCGGAGATCTCGCAGGGCCGGCTCGAGGCGCTGCTGAACTTCCAGACCATGGTCGGCGACCTGACCGGGCTGCCGACCGCCAACGCCTCCCTGCTCGACGAAGGCACCGCCGCCGCCGAGGCGATGACGCTGGTGCGCCGCGCGAACAAGGCGGCGAGCGGGCCGTTCGTGGTCGACGCCAACGCCCTGCCGCAGACCGTCGCGGTCATCTCGACGCGGGCCCGGGCGATGGGTGTCGAGGTGGTCGTGGCGGACCTGAGCGAGGGCCTCCCCGAGCGTGAGAACCCCTGCGGCGTGCTGGTGCAGTACCCGGGCGCCGACGGGGCGATCCTCGACCCCCGTCCGATCATCGAGGCGGTGCACGCCCGTGGGGGGATGGCCGTGGTCGCCGCGGACCTGCTGGCCCTGACCCTGCTGGAGTCGCCGGGCACGATGGGCGCCGACGTGGTCGTGGGGACCTCGCAGCGGTTCGGGGTGCCGCTGTTCTACGGAGGCCCGCACGCCGGCTACATGTCCGTGCGGGCCGGGCTCGAGCGACACCTGCCCGGCCGGCTGGTCGGGGTCTCGGTGGACGCGGAGGGACGGTCGGCGTACCGCCTGGCGCTGCAGACCCGCGAGCAGCACATCCGGCGGGACAAGGCGACCTCCAACATCTGCACCGCGCAGGTGCTGCTGGCGGTCGTCGCGGCGATGTACGCGGTCTACCACGGACCCGAGGGGCTGCGGACGATCGCCCGGCGCACCCACCGCTACGCCGCCGTGCTCGCCGCGGCGCTGCGGGAGGCCGGCGCGGAGGTCGCGCACGAGCGGTTCTTCGACACCGTGACGGTCCGGGTGCCGGGCCGGGCGGGCGCGGTGGTGGCCGCGGCCCGGGACGCCGGCGTGCACCTGCGGATGGCGGACGACGACACCGTCGGCATCTCGACCTCGGAGACCACCGGCCGGGCACACCTGGACGCGGTCCTGGGCGCTTTCGGGGTCTCGACAGGCTCGACCAACGGGACCGGCTCGACCAGCGTCGACCTGGACGCGGTCGACGCGCGGGTGGGCGACGAGCTGCCCACCGACCTGCTGCGGACGACCGAGTTCCTGACCCACGAGGTCTTCAACACCCACCGGTCGGAGACCTCGATGCTGCGCTACCTGCGGCGGCTCTCCGCCCGCGACTACGCCCTGGACCGGGGCATGATCCCGCTGGGCTCGTGCACCATGAAGCTCAACGCCACCACGGAGATGGAGCCGATCAGCCTGCCCGGCTTCGCCGACCTGCACCCCTTCGCGCCGGCCGAGGACGCGGAGGGCTACGCCGAGCTCATCGACTCGCTGGAGGGCTGGCTCGCGGAGGTCACCGGCTACGACCGCGTGTCCATCCAGCCCAACGCCGGGTCGCAGGGCGAGCTCGCCGGCTTGCTGGCCATCCGGGCCTACCACGTCGCCAACGGGCAGGGCGAGCGCGACGTCTGCCTGATCCCGGGCTCCGCGCACGGCACGAACGCCGCGTCCGCGGTGATGGCCGGGATGCGGGTCGTGGTCGTGAAGGCGGCCAGCGACGGGCGGGTCGACATGGACGACCTGCGCGCCCAGTGTGAGAAGCACTCCGAGGACCTGGCCGCGATCATGGTGACCTACCCGTCGACGCACGGCGCCTACGAGGACGGCATCCGTGACCTGTGCGAGACCGTGCACGCGCACGGCGGACAGGTGTACGTCGACGGGGCGAACCTCAACGCGCTGCTCGGCTACGCCCGTCCCGGCGAGTTCGGCGGCGACGTCTCACACCTCAACCTGCACAAGACGTTCTGCATCCCGCACGGCGGCGGCGGTCCCGGCGTCGGGCCGGTGGGCGTGCGCGAGCACCTGGCGCCATACCTGCCCTCGCACCCGGGACACCCCGACCCCTCGCGACGCACCGGGATCGGGCCCGTGAGCGCGGCGCCGTACGGCTCTGCCGGCATCCTGCCGATCTCCTGGGCCTACGTGCGGATGATGGGCGGGGCTGGGCTCACCGACGCGACCGCGGTCGCGGTGCTGTCGGCCAACTACGTCGCCAAGCGGCTCGGTGAGCACTTCCCGGTGCTGTACAAGGGGCACGGCGACCTCGTCGCGCACGAGTGCATCCTCGACCTGCGCGACCTGACCCGGCGCACCGGCGTCAGCGTCGAGGACGTCGCGAAGCGGCTGGTGGACTACGGCTTCCACGCGCCGACGATGAGCTTCCCGGTCGCGGGGACCCTGATGGTGGAGCCGACCGAGTCCGAGGACCTCACGGAGATCGACCGGTTCTGCGAGGCGATGATCGCGATCCGCGGCGAGATCGAGCAGGTCGCGGCGGGGGAGTGGTCCCCCGAGAGCTCGCCGCTGCGGGGGGCGCCGCACACGGCGCGGACCCTCACCGGCGACTGGGACCGCGCCTACTCCCGCGAGACCGCGGTGTTCCCGGCCGGCTACGACCCGGACAAGTACTGGCCGCCGGTGGCCCGGATCGACCAGGCCTACGGCGACCGCAACCTGGTCTGCTCGTGCCCCTCGCCGGAGGCGTTCGCCTCTCCGGACGCATGATCCTGACCGCCACGACCGCGCGCCGGCTCGACGTGCTGCTGGCGCGCGAGCAGGTGTCCGGCCGGCTGCCCTCGCTCGTCGGCGGCGTGGTCCGGGACGGGGACCTGGCGTGGACCGGGTCGGTCAGCGCCCTGCCGGGCTTCACCGCCGGGCCCGACGTGCAGTACCGGATCGGCTCGATCGCCAAGACGCTGGTCGCGGTGCTGGTCCTGCAGCTGCGTGACGAGGGAGCGCTCGACCTCAACGACCGCCTCGATGCGCACCTGCCTGGCATCGCGTACGGCGCGCGCACGCTGCGCGAGCTCTTGGCGCACTCCTCGGGCATGCACGCCGAGCCGCCCGGGCCCTGGTGGGAGCGCAGCGCGGGTGTCTCCTTCGAGCAGCTCACCGCGGCGCTCGACGACTCGGCGCCGGCCTTCGCGCCGGGCGTCACCTTCCACTACACCAACGTGGCGTTCGCGCTGCTGGGCGAGGTCGTGGCCCGGCACCGCGGCACGTCGTGGTGGGAGCAGGTGTCGTCGCGGATCCTGGGTCCGCTGGGCATGAGGCGGACGTCATACCTGCCGCGAGCGCCGCATGCGACCGGCTACAGCGTGCACCACTACGCGAACACGCTGACCGAGGAGCCGGCCCACGACGCGGGTGCGATGGCGCCTGCCGGGCAGGTGTGGAGCACCGTCGAGGACCTCGGCCGCTACGCGGCCTTCCTGGTGTCCGGGCACGACGACGTCCTGCCCCGGGCCACGCTCGAGGAGATGTCGACCCCGCAGTCGGCCAGCCGGGCCTCGGCGATCGCCGCCTCCCACGGTCTCGGGTTCCAGATCGTCGCCGGCGGCTCTCGGATGCTGTTCGGGCACACCGGCTCGATGCCCGGGTTCGTCGCCGGGCTGTTCGTGGACCCCGTCCGACGTACCGGGGCGGCGCTGCTGGCGAACGGCACGACGGGCCTGCGCGCCGACGGGCTGGCCGTCGACCTGCTCGAGTCGGTCGAGGCGTCGGAGGGCACGATCCCGGCGCCGTGGAAGCCGGCGCGGGCCGTCCCCCCGGCGGTCGAGGAGATCCTGGGCGTCTGGCACTGGGGGAACACGGCCTTCGCGTTCAGCTGGGACGGCCGCGAGGTCGTGGTCCGGAAGGCCGAGGGTGGCGCGCGGATGCACCAGTTCGCGCCGCAGGAGGACGGGTCGTTCCTCGGGACGGCGGGGTATCACCACGGCGAGCGGCTCGACGTCGTACGCAACGACGACGGCCGCATCAACCACCTGGTCTGCCAGACGTTCGTCTACACCCGGACCCCTACGACCCCGCTGCCCCCATCCCCAGCTGACCCCGCCGACCCGGCCCGTCCGCACGTCTCAAACCCCCTCGACCCGGCCCGTCCGCAGCTCTGAGAGATGTGTCCGGCTCGGGGAATCC
>JAWWPF010000337.1:0-3197 GCA_033850795.1 Nocardioidaceae bacterium
TCGGTCACCTTGGGCAAACGTGTGTGGCGGACCACGTCGGTGGTCCCGCGTCGGCGGGCCGGACGGGGTGGACTGCAAACGCTTGCAGCCTTTCAGAGCCGACTCCGGAGTGTCAAGTGTCGCCTCATCGGGTGCCGGCTGACAGGGCCACGGTACGGCCGTCACGGGTCAGGTGCTGCAATCGAATGCAGAGTGAGGTACGGTGCGCGGTGTCCACTCGGGTCGGGCGGAAGGAGCGGCGTTCGTGGATCAGCTGGTCGTGGGGGCGTTCAGCCCGTCGGTGCTGCTGTCCGTGGCCCGGCGGACGGGCCGGCTCGAGGAGCAGGACCTCACGGTCGAGGAGGTTCCCGTCGCCTCGTCGCCCGCGCAGTTCCGGGCCCTGCTGGCCGGCGAGCTGGACGTCGCGTTCACCAGTCCGGACAACGTGTTGGCCTACCGCTTCGACCCGGGGAACCCGCTGGGCACGCTGGCGGACGTGCGCATCCTGAGCACGGTCGATCGCGGCCTGGGCCTAGGGCTCTACGGCCGCCCGGGGCTCACCCCCGACGACGTGGGTGACCCGCGGCTGGTCTTCGGCGTGGACGTCGCGACGTCCGGGTTCGCCCTGGCGATGTACGCCCTCGCCGAGTCCCTGGGCGCCCGCCGCGCCTCCCTCGAGCTGCTCGCGCTCGGCTCGACGCCGCGCCGGCTGGAGGCGCTGGTCGACGGCGGCTGCGACGCGACGATGCTCAACGCCGGCAACGAGCTCGTCGCCGAGCGAGCCGGCTGCGCCCGGCTCGCCGGGGTCGCCGAGGTCTGCGGAGCGTACGTGGGAACGGTCGTGTGCGTGCACGGCGAGGAGCGGCTCTCCCCGGCACACCGCCTCTCCCGGGCGCTGCGGCTCACCGCCGAGGACATCTGCGCCGGGCGCTGCGACGAGCTCGCCCGCCTCGAGGCGGCCGACCGGCTCCGCCTGGCCGAGGACCTCGCCGCCCGGTACGTCGAGCGGCTGAGGAGCCCCACCGAGGGGCTGATCCTCGACGAGCAGCCGGACCGTGAGGGCCTGCGGACGATCGTGGACCTCCGCCGTCGGTTCCTGCCCACGGAAGTCGACGGCGTGGACGTGCTCGCCGCCGCGCTCTCGGACGAGTCGGGCCTGATCTGCGCAGACGCGTCGTCCGGGTGAGGACCCGCACCGCCCGCGGTGGCCGGTCCTCGCCCATCCGGCTCCTCCAGACCACCGCCTTCGTGGCCACCTTCGACAGGTTCGCGATGCCGCCGATGCTGGTCGCCATCGCCGCCGACCTCGGCGTGCCGCTCTCCCGCATCGTGCAGGCCGCCGGCGTGTACTTCCTGGCGTACGGGCTGATGCAGCCGGTGTGGGGGATGGTCTCGGACTCCCTCGGCCGCGTCCGGACGATGCGGCTGACCCTTCTCGGGGCCGCGGTCGCCACGGTCGTGTCCGCCGCCGTCGGCTCGCCGCTCGCCCTGGCTGCGGCCCGAGGGGTGGCCGGGGGCTTCTTCGGCGCTGCCTACCCGGCAAGCCTGATCTACCTCGGTGACACCGTCCCGATGCACCGTCGGCAGCCCGAGGTCACCCGGCTGATGGTCGGCGTCGCCCTGGGCACCGCGGGCGCCTCGGTGGGGGCCGGTGTGGTGGCCCAGGTCCTCACCTGGCGAGTGGCGTTCGTGGTCACCGGGCTGGCCGCGGTCGTGCTCGCCATACTCCTGCGGTCGCTGCCCGAGCCGCCGCGCGCCGGGGCGGCCCGGGGACGCCTGCTGCTGCCGATGGGCGAGGTCCTGCGGTCCCGGGCCGCGCTCCTCGTGCTCGCGCTCGCCGTGCTCGAGGGCGCGGTGCTGCTGGGGGTGCTGACGCTGCTGCCGCCGGCGGTGGAGGCGACCGGGGCGTCCGCGTCGGTCGCGGGCGCGGTGACCGCGGTGTACGGCCTGGCCGTCTTCGGGTCGTCGGGCCTGGTGGGCCGGCTCTCGCAGCGGCTGCACGCGTCCCGGCTCATCGCCCTGGGAGCAGCGGCCGCCCTCCTCGCCTGTCTCGTGCTGGCCGTCTCCCGGGACCCGCTGGTCGCGGTCGTCGTCGCGGTGCTGCTGGGGCTGGCCTGGACGTCGATGCACTCCTCGCTGCAGACCTGGGCGACGGAGGTCGCTCCGCAGGCACGCGCGGTCGTGGTGTCGCTGTTCGCCGGATGTCTGTTCGTGGGAAGCGCGGGCTCGGCTGTGGCCGTCGCCGGACTGGCGCAGGACGGGCGCTACGGCGTGGTCTTCCTGCTCGCCGCGGTCCTCACCGTCCCGCTCGGCCTCGTGGGGACCTGGACCCGGGCGCGGTGGACGTCCCCGCAACGGGAGCCGGCCTGACCGGACCTTCGACACCACGTTCGGCACCGGCCCCGGAGATGGGCCCGGAAGCACCATCCCCAGCACAGGAAGGCACCTAGGATCCCCCCATGCGGACACCGACCCTGCGCGACGTGGCGGAAGCTGCGGGCGTGCACGCCGCGACCGCGTCTCGCGCCCTGAACCCGGAGACCCGCGGCATGGTGAACTCGGACACCGCTCGGCGGGTGCTGCGTGCTGCCGAGACGCTCGGCTACCAGCCGAATCCCATCGCGCGGAGCCTGAAGACCTCGAAGTCGGGGACCATCGGGCTCGTCCTCCCGGACCTCACCAACCCGCTGTTCCCGCCGATCGTGAGGGGCATCGAGGACGTCCTCGGTCCGGCGGGCTTCAGCGCGCTCATCGTCAGCACGGACAACGACTCCGACCGTGAGCGCTCGCAGATCGCGTCGCTGCGCTCGCGGCAGGTCGAGGGCCTGATCGTGGCCACCGCCCTCCTGGAGCACCGCCTACTCGCCGAGCTGCACGAGCAGGGCGTGAGGATGGTGCTGGTCAACCGGCGCACCGAAGGGCTCGAGGTCCCCTCGATCGCCCCGGACGACGGGGCGGGCGTGGAGCTCGCGGTCCGTCACCTCGCCGCCCTCGGGCACCGCCGGATCGTGCACCTGGCCGGTCCCCAGTCGACGTCCACGGGGGTGGTCCGGGCCCGGGCCTTCCAGAGCTCGGTCCGGGCGCTGGGGCTCGACGAGGACCCGGCGCTGGTGGCCGCCTGCCGGCTGTGGAACGAGGAGGACGGCGCCCGAGCGCTGCGCGAGGTGCTCGACGCCGGCACCGACTTCACCGCGGTCGTCGCGGGCAACGACCTCATC
>JAWWPF010000348.1:0-9732 GCA_033850795.1 Nocardioidaceae bacterium
GTAACGAGCAACCCGGCCGTCGTGGCACCGGGGAGGTCGTGACCGTTCGCCTGCCACTGGTAGCCGAGGGCCACGGCGGAGGGACGCCACCTGCCACCGGTGGCCGTCAGCCGGCTGCCCACGCGGAGGACCCCCCGGACTGCAGGACGGGCCCTGTTGAGCAGCTTCACGTCGTTGAGGTGGATGAACCCGCTGGGCCAGCTTCCTCCGGCCCGCCGGATCCGGGCCCAGGAGAAGTCCCCGCCCCAGCTGTCCTGCGACACCACGATCTCGTCGGCGGATACCACGCGTTCGACGTAGGCCACGTGCCCGACCGAGCCGGCCGGGCGAGCGTTCGCCCGCCACCAGGCCACCGCGCCCACGGCCGGGACCTTGTTGGTCCGGTCCTTCATCGCCACCCCCCAGTTGGTGGCATTGCCGTTGCCCGACCACGGGCGCGCGTTGGGCAGCCCGGACCTGACCATCCGATAGGCGACGTAGTTGGTGCAGTTGTGACCGGCGTACATCCGCCACCACATCGTCGCGCCGGCCCCGCTGTAGCCGGCGCTCGACAGCGAGACCCGGGCGCAGCCGGCGTAGCCGGTGCACATCACGGTCACGGTTGCCGAGGCGCGCGTGGCTGACACGGTGACGGCCAGCGTGCTCACCAGGAGCAGGGCCAGGGACCGGCGGGCGAAACGCATTAAAACGGGCACCTGGCCCAGAGTAAAGGCCGACCCGGCTCTCCGGACCCGAACCGGAGATCTGTCAAGGCGGCGCGCCGAAGCGCCTCCGATCAGGCTTGGGAGTAGATCACGATCCCGATGACCAGCATCACCAGCAGGGCGAGCAGGATCAGCAGCGGGATGCGGATGACGGTCTGGCCGGTCTTGTCCTTGGGTGTCTGACTCATGCCGTCCTCTGCGTCGTCTTGCGGGCCGCCCAGAGGTACCCACCGTCAGGGGCGGCAATCGCGCCGCGCGCAACCGGGGAGCGCACGTCACTCCTTTCTCAAGGCACCACACTTCGGGCACTTGAGGACGTCGCGGTTCTCGTCGTGGTTGACGACCTGCCAGTCGTGTTCGCAGTGCTCGTCCTGCTGGGGCTGGTCCGTCCGGGGCTCGCTCACGGCTGACGGGATACCCAACCGGGGACGCGGCAATAGCGGCCGTCGCCAGCGGGGACCTCACAACGGCAGGCGCCGGGTCAGCCGCTGCGGCTCCGCTCGGTGCGCGTGGCCTCTGCTGCGGGACAACCGAGCCGCGGCGTCCCGGGTGACGGGCCGGAGGTCAGGCAGCGTCGGAGTGGCCCTCGTGTCGCTCGACCGCGAGGTAGCGGTCAGGACCGCCCGCGGCCCTGGCGCCTGAGGCTAGCCAGGCCTGGAACGCGGTGGGGCAGCGTCGGTCCATCTCGTCGAGGTACACCTGGCGAAGGGCCACGACGTAGCAGCGGTCCGGGAAGCTCCGCGCCGACTGCAGCCGCACGAAGCTGCGACGCCACTCCCGGCACAGCTCGGAGTTCGAGAGCTCGCGGGCCTCGGCCCGCATCTCCTCGAGGGTGAGGTGGATCGGGGTGACGGTGAGCGAGCCTGTCTCCGGGGTGCCGTCGCCCAGTGGGCCGAGGCTGGCGACGCCACGGGGGTACTCCTGCTGCCGAGTGTCCGCCTCCCTCCACCGCTCGAACCACTCGACGACCCACGGTGACGAGAGGATGGCGAGCCCGATGAGGGGCAGGGCCAGGTAGGGCACCGCGGCCAACGAGGCGCTCGCAGCCACGATCCCGGCCGCCGCGACTGCAGCGCGGGTCGCGATGCGCGTCCAGGAGACCGAAGGTCGGGCGCTCTGCGGGCTCGTCGTCGGACTGAGCAGCAGGAGCAGGATGCCGCAGCAGAGCGCGGCCGTCAGGAAGACACTCAGGACGCTGAGCGGGCTCCACACCAGGAACGACAGGCCGACGCCGACGGCCCCGATCACACACCAGCACCGCGCCCACAAGGTGGCGTACCTCATCACGGCAGGACCCCTCGTCTCGTGCGGGACCGGGGCTAGAGCCCCAGTCCCCCGAGTCCGGGGAGGTTCTTCGTCAGGTCCCCCACGTCCAGTCCGAGGCTGTCGAGGAGGCCCTTGTGGTGGTCCGTGTCGACCTTGTCCGGGAGCTCGCTCTGGGCCTTCTGTGCCTTGTCGTTCTCGCCGCGCGACTCAAGCATTTCGATGATCTGTGACTTGTCGATGTTCACGGGTGCTCCGGGCTCCTTGTGGTGACGGGCTGGTGGGGTGGTTGCGTTGTCGGTTCGGATGTCGATCTGGGGGCCGACGTGTTCAGTCGGCGAGGCCGGTGCGGTCGACCCGGCGGTGGAACCGCATGCCGGCGAGCCCGCCGAGCAGGGCGCCGGCGAGGCTCGCGACGACGACGGCCACGGCGGCGATGATCCCGCCGGTGGTCAGGGTGCCTTCGCTGACCGGGATCCGGGGGAAGCTGTTCAGCTGCGCGAGAATGTTGTACTTGCTGCCTGCGACGGCGCCGAGGATGGCCACGACCACGGCGATCACCAGGGCCCACAGCCACACGGCGAACCCCTGCTTGAGGCCGTTGAAGCGCGCCATCCGACTCGCGACGTACCCGCCGCAGTAGTAGGCGACGAACAGGATGACCAGCAAGATGATGCCGCCGACGAGGCCGATGGTGGCCGCAGAGCCCTTGCTCGTGGCCTGCGAGGTGACGTCGGAGGCCGTCGTGCCGTTGGCGAGGCCGACTGCGGTCCCGGCGGCGGTGACGAGGGCGGTCAGCAGGACGCCGACACCGGTGGCCGTCAGGAAGCCGAAGAAGGCAGAGCCGATCTTGATTCCGCCGTGCGCCTCCCGCTGCCGGTTCAGGACGGTACGGCGGTCCGCGGGCCGCGCCACGGAGTCGTCGTAGCCGCGGTCGGTGGACTCTGCACTGCTGCTCATGTCTGCTCCTGCGGGTCGTCACGATCCACGTCACCCATGCGGATACCCCGATATGCCGGGTTTCAATCAACCCCTTACGCCGTAAACGGCGATCCCTTACAGCGTAAACAAAAGTCGGGGCCTGACCGCATGGGTGCCGTGGGCCGGGGTACGCCTCAGAGAATCCAAGCCACTACCAGTGAGGGACAGCATGCTGACTGAACAGAACGCACGCGAAGTCATCGGCACGACCGCCTACTCCGCTGACGGAGACAAGATCGGGAAGGTCGGACAGCTCTTCCTCGACGACCAGACCGGTCGGCCGGAGTTCGTGACCGTGAACACCGGGCTCTTCGGCAACAAGGAGACGTTCATCCCGGTGTCGGACGCGACGTTCAACGGCGACCGGCTCACCCTTCCGTTCGGCAAGGACCAGGTCAAGGACGCTCCGAACGTCGACGCCGAGGGCGGGCACCTGGACCAGTCCGAGGAGCGGCGCCTCTACGACTACTACGGGATGAGCTACGACAAGTCCGCCAGCGACACGGGCTACGCCGGCAACGCTGGCACGGTCGGTGCGGGAGGTGACCGCGGGAACGCCGGGATCGCGGGGACCTCAGGGGACTCCGGGACTCTCGGCAACGAGACCCGCGTGGGCACCGGCGGGACCTCCGGGGACAGCAGCAGCACCGGCACCCTGGGCAACGCCGGCACGGGCGGCACGGGCGGCACCGAGGGCTACGACACCTCCGGCCCGACGACCGACGACGCGATGACCCGGTCCGAGGAGACCCTGCGGGTCGGCACCACCTCGCAGGAGGCCGGTCGGGCCAGGCTGCGCAAGTACGTCACCACCGAGCAGGAGACGCACACGGTCCCGGTCCGCAAGGAGAAGGCCGTCCTCGAGACCGAGCCGATCACCGACGCGAACGTCGCAGACGCCACCAGCGGTCCCGACCTCTCCGACGAGGAGCACGAGGTCGTGCTCAACGAGGAGCGGGTCGTCATCGACAAGGAGGTCACCCCGGTCGAGCGGGTACGCCTCGGCACGGAGACCGTCACCGAGGAGGAGACCGTCACCGACGAGGTCCGCAAGGAGCACATCGAGGCCGAAGGCGACGTCAACGACCGCCGCTGAGCGCCCCTAGGCGTCACTGGGGCCCCACCGGGGCTCCACCAGCAGCACCGCACCGGGCCCGTGCCGGGGGCAGCCGCGAGGCGCACCCGCACGGGCCCCCGTGTGACCCGGTGTCACCCCAGTTCGACCCGCTGTGACCCGGACCGGAACGACCCCATCGAGAGGCAGCTCATCCCCATGTCCACGCCGTACACCCCGAACCGTCCCCGGGTGCCGGTCCGCACCATCGCCGCGACCATCGGCATGGTGCTCGCGACCGTCCTGCTGCTGCTTATGCTGCGCGACGTGGCGCGCGTGCTGGTGTGGATGGTGGTCGCGGCCTTCTTCGCCGTGGCGCTGTACCCGGTCGTCGGATGGGTCGAGCGGAGGATCACCGGCGGTCGACGGTCCCTTGCGACGCTGCTGGTCTTCGTCCTGGTCCTCGTCGTCCTCGGCGGGTTGATCACCGCGTTCGCGGTCCCGCTGGCCCGGGAGGGCACCGACTTCGCCGGGCAGCTGCCCAAGCTCGTCGACGACGCACGCGCCGGGCGCGGACCGGTCGGCAACTTCCTGGAGAAGACCAACGCGCTGAGCTACATCTCGACCCACCAGGACCGGATCAAGAGCTTCGCGAGCGGGCTGACCACACCGGCCGCCGGCGTACTGCAGGGCGTCGCCACCGGCGTCGCCGGCATCGTGACGATCTTCGTGCTGGCCTACCTGATGGTCCTCGAAGGACCGAAGGTCGTGGACGGCTTCTTGCACCTGCTCCACGAGGAGACCCGGCCCCGGGTCCGCGCGGTCTCCGCGGACTGCGCCAGGTCGATCACCGGCTACCTGTCCGGCAACCTGCTGATCTCGGTGATCTGCGGCGTGCTGACCTACATCGCGCTGCTCGCGATGGGGGTCCCCTTCGCCGGGCTGATCTCGCTGTTCGTGGCGCTGGCCGACCTGATCCCGCTGGTCGGCGCCACCCTGGGCGCCATCGTCGCCGTGGTCGCGGCCGCCATCCACTCCATCCCGGCGCTGATCGTGGTGGCCGTCTTCTTCGTGGTCTACCAGCAGCTCGAGAACCACCTGCTCCAGCCGCTGATCCTCTCGCGCACGGTGAAGCTGAACCCGTTGACGGTCCTGATCTCGATCCTGATCGCGGTCGAGCTGGCCGGGGTCCTCGGCGCGTTCCTGGCGATCCCGGTCGCCGGCATGATCCAGGTGATCGCCCGCGACCTGTGGGACCACCGGCGGGGAGCGCCCAAGCTCGAGCCGACGGTCGGCGAGGACCGCGTCCCGGCCGAGCAGGCCTCCGACGCGCGTCCCGTCGAGGTGCACTAGCCAGTCCTGCGCGCGGGACGTGTCGGCGGACCCGTCGTCCGGCACCTGAGCGCGGTTCGGTACGGCGCTCGGATCCTGGTCGAGACGACCGGTCGCGTCGGCCCGCGGAGCCGGCGGGCATGCCGGAGCGGGTCACGCCCTCCGGATGGACTTGTGGGTGCTGTCGCACCAGGGCCGCCGCTGCGACTTGCCGCACGTGCAGAGCGCGACGACCGGGCGGGTCACCGGGTGCTCCACGCCGTCGGAGCCGACGACCACGTCGGCGTGCCGGGCCAGCACGGGTCCGTCGCCGCACGGCTCGAGGTCCACCTCCGTGCCGGCCCGATCCAGGGCCCGCCAGCGCTCCACGCTCATGGATCCTCCGTTCCCCGACCGCCGCGGACCACACGCCCCGCGGCTGTTCGCGGGCTCAGGTCCCAGCGACCGGGTCTCCGAAGGACCCGGTGTGGTGCGCCTCGGCCGTGTCGACGAGCTCTTGGGCCAGGTCCCGGATCTTGATGTTGCTGGACTGGGAGGCGCGCGCCAGGAACTGGAAGGCTACCGCCTCGCTCATCCGGTAGCGCTCCATCAGGATGCCCACGGCCTGCCCGATCACCTGGCGGCTGGCGATGGTGAAGTGGAGCTCCTCCTCGGTCCGCGCCCGGGTGAGGGCGAGCGCCGCGTGCGTCGCGAACAGCTGTGCGGTCCGCATGGTGTCCTCGGGAAGCTCCTCGACGCTGGTCGAGTAGAGGTTGAGCCCGCCCAGGGTGTCCCCGTCGTGGTGCAGCCGGACGCCGATCTGGGCGCGCACCCCCCGCCGTACCGCCTCGGGCAGATAGCGCGGCCAGCGCGTGTCGCCACCGCGAAGGCTCACCACGGCCTCGCAGGTGAGGGAGGTGACACAGGGCCCCTCCCGCATCTCGTACTGCAGGGAGTCGAGCTCCCAGACGAGCTGGTCGGTGGCGGACACGGTCTCGATCCGGCCGTCCCGGTGGACCATCGACACCCCGACGTGGTCCACGCCGTCGAGGGACTGCTGAGCCACCCCGGCGATCGTGTCGAGGGTGTCCTCGAGGGTGCGGGCAGCGTTGATCGCGGAGGCCGCCTCAGCCAAGGCGGCGGCCACGTCCGGAAGGGTCATCGCGCCGATGCGGCGTCACGACTCCCGCCGGAGATCTCGCGCGACTCCGTCGACCCTTCGAGGCCCCTGCGCAGGTCGGCCATGATCCGGGTCAGCAGCCGGGACACCTGCATCTGGGTCACACCGATGTCCTCGGCGATCTCCTGCTGCGTCCAGCCGCGGAAGAACCTCAGCAGCAGGATCCGCCGGTCCCGGTCGCTGAGCCGGCGTACGACGGGCGCCAGCATGGCGCGCGCCTCCACGGCCCCCTGCGCCGCGTCCTCGCCGCCGAGGAGGTCGCTGATCGCCATGGTCCCGTTCTCGCCGGCGGGCCGGTCCAGGGAGCTCGGGGTGAAGCACCCCACGGTCGCGAGCGCCTCGTTGACGTCCTCGAGACTCTCGTCGAGGTGCGCCGCGACCTCGCTCGGCCTCGGTGAGCGTCCCAGGGACTGGGACAACTCGGCGTCCGCGGCGGTGATGCGCGCCTGCAGCTCCTGGATCCGCCTCGGCGGGCGGACCATCCACCCCAGGTCCCGGAAGTGCCGCTTGATCTCCCCGCGGATGGTCGGCACCGCGTAGGACAGGAAGTCGTTGCCGACCTCCGGGTCGTAGCCGTTCGCGGCCTTCACCAGGGCCAGGCAGGCGACCTGCTGGAGGTCCTCGCTGGCGATCCCGCGGGTGCGGTAGCGGGCCGCGATCGCGGTCGCCACCGACATGTGGGTGGTGACCACCTCGTCGAGGATCCGCTGCCGCTCGGCGGGGCAGCACCGGCCCGCCTCGCGCAGCAGCTCGATGGTGTGGTCCGCGCGCGCCGCCTGGCTCGTCGCCTGCCCGGGGCGGGAGCTCGCCGGGACGGTGATCGTGGACCTGGTCCGGAACGTAAGGGAGGTGCTCATCTGACTCACCACTGCTTCATGTCGATCGCCGGCGCGCAACGCGCTTCCGACGAGGACGCACCTGCCGGTGGTTTCAGCAAGCGATGACGTGGTGGCTCACGGCCCGGAGACCAGCCACAACACGTGGATGAAAGGCTTTTACCCCGCACCCCGGGTCTCAGACACCCCACTTGGGTGGCGTCGTCAACCTCAGGAGACCACCGTACGACGGTCGTCGGCTCCGCGCGAGGTCCAACCCGCCCTGTCGAGATGGGCGAGCAGCGGCAGGACCACCCGGCGGGAGGTCCCGAGGGCCTGCCGGGCCTGGCTGGTGGTGAACGGCTGGGGGAGGCTGCGCAACCGCTCGAGCGCCGCGGCGTCCGCGCCCGGCAGCAGCACGACGGCCTGGTCCAGCCGAAGCAGGTGCCCGGCGCGGGCCAGCGCCGCCAGCCGTCGGGTGTCCAGACCCAGCTCTGCGAGGCGGGCCGCGTCCGGTGCCGCGAAGGGAGCCGACGCCAGGTCGCGGGTCAGGGCGCGGACGGCCGTGGCGAGGGCGTCGGGGAGCTCGGTGCGCTCGACGGGCACCACCCGCCCCTGCTGAACCCGCAGCGACTCGCCCAGGAGGCCGCCGAGCAGCTCCTTGTCCGGCAGCGCGAGGCCCTGCACGGCCTCGTTCACGGAGACTCCGGGCAGCAGGTCGGTGCTGCGGCTGCGCACCAGGTCCGCCAGTTTCCGACGCAGCCGGGCCGCGTGCTCGGCTGACACCATCCAGTCGCCGAGCACCAGGGTCCCCTCGGGCGGCTCGTGGTCCGGGACGCCGATCCGCCGCAGCATGGAGCGCCGCGCGACGTGGCGGCGGGCGAGCTCGTCGGCCAGGACTCCGTCAGCCGAGGCCAGCTCCTGGGCCCGGGCCGCCGCGGCACCACGCCGGCGCAGCGGCGGAGGAGCCGGGTCCAGGACGCGGACGCTCCACAGGGCACGGCTGCCGGGGTCGCGCAGGATCGCTCGGTCCCCGATGCGCAGCGGGAGTGGCCGCTGGAGGGTCAGCCGGGCGTGGCGATCGTCGAGCGGCCTGGCGTGCGTGGCGACCGAGCAGGAACCGACGTGCAGGGTGGGCCGCTGCGGAACCCTGCCGCCGGCGGAGAGCCGGACGTCGAGGACGTCCGAGGCCCAGAACGCGCCCGGCGTCACCAGTGCGCTGCCCGGCCTGACCCCGTCGGGAACCTTGCCACCGAGGTCGAGCGCGACCCGCGCCACGCCGTGCACCGAGGACACCTGCTCGGTGAGGCACTCGATGCCCCGGATTCGCAGCAGCGGCCCGTTCGGCCTGCCGTCGGCCTGGAGCGTGTCGCCCACCGTGATGGTGCCGGCCGGCAGGGTCCCGGTCACCACCGCGCCCGCGCCGCGCACGTGGAAGCGGCGGTCCACCCAGAGCCGGACGTCGGAGCCGTCGTCAGGAGCGGGCAGCCCTCGTGCCACGTCGCCGAGCGTCTCCCTGAGCCGGTCGAGGCCCGCCCCGGTGCGACCGCTCACCGTGACGGCGGGGACCCCGCGCAGGCTGGTGCGGGAGAGCTCGTCGCGCGCACGGGCGAGGGCCGGGGCGGGGTCGGCCAGGTCGGACCGGGTCACGACCAGGACGCCGTGCGAGACGCCGAGTGCGTCCAGCGCAGCCAGGTGCTCGGCGGCCTGCGGCATCCAGGGGTCGTCGGCGGCGACCACGAACATCGCGGCCGACACCGGACCCACCCCGGCCAGGGTCGTGGAGATGAAGCGCTCGTGCCCCGGGACGTCGACGAAGGCGACGTCGCCCACGCCGGGCAGCGAGGTCCAGCAGTAGCCCAGCTGGATCGAGAGCCCTCGTCGCCGCTCCTCCTCGAGGCGGTCCGGGTCGGTCCCGGTGAGCGCGCGGACCAGCGTCGACTTGCCGTGGTCGACGTGGCCGGCCGTGGCGATGACGTGCAAGGTCTCAGCCCTCCGCGCCGTGCGGGGTCCCCGGGCCGCCTGTGCGGGTCGGCCGAACGGCCTTCGCCGCCCGTCGCACAGCGTCCGCGAGGACCGCGTCGAGCTCGGGCGGCACCGAGATGAGGTCCAGCAGCAGGCGGCCGCCTTCGGTGTGCCCGACCACCGGCGCGTCCCCCAGGCGCAGGGGGGCCGCGAGCGACGCCGGGACCGCGACCGCGGCGCTGGGCAGGGCCACCCCGGGAGCCCCCCCGCCGCCGACCGCCGCCGTCGACCGGACCGCCTGCGCCAGGTCGTCGCCGATGGCGGCCGCCAGCGCCTCCGCGCGGTCGAGGAGCTCGTCGCCGGTGCGTGCCAGCGCCGCCGCGACCGGCGGTGTCGGGCCCCTCAGGGTCGCCTCCAGGGCCGCCAGCGTCAGCTTGTCCACGCGCAGCGCGCGCGCGA
>JAWWPF010000349.1:0-9794 GCA_033850795.1 Nocardioidaceae bacterium
CGAGGAGTTCGAGAGCGCCCGCGACCCGCTGGAGAAGATCGAGCTGCGCGACGGTGACCGGCGGATCCGGGTCAGCCGCTTCTGCCCGCACGCGGGCGAGGACCTGGCCGAGACCGGTGTGGTGCACAACGGCGTGCTGCGCTGCCTGGGCCACAACTTCGAGTACGACCTCACCACCGGGGAGTGCCTGAACGCCCGCTCGGACCCGCTCGCGGTCTCCGACGCGGAGCCCGTGCCCGCCGGGGTGACCGAGACTCCCTGAGCGACCGCTCCGACGTGCACTCGGCCGGCCGTTTCGGGACGTCTGAGCCTGCACCCGCGGCCGGGGCCGCTCGAGTGCACGTCCGACGGGTCGCCACGGTCCACGCGGGCTGACTCGCAGGTCGGGCCGACGCGGTTAGTCGGTCACCGGTCCCCGGACGGGGAACGCGTCGGCGGGCCGAGCCGGTAGGTCGGCGGGCTGGTTCGGTACGCCGGCGCGCTCGGCCTGTACGTCGACCAGGCCGACGACGAACATCGCCGTCACGCACATGCTGCGCACGGTGGCCCACAGCGTCGGGCGGCGCAGGAACTCCAGATCCGCCTGCACCCGCAGGGGCACCAGCACGTCGAGGTACCAGCGCTCGACGTCGTCCCAGCCTGCCGGGGGGACCGCGGACCGCTCCCGGTAGCGGAGCTGCGCCGGTCCGGTCAGGCCGGGTCGGGCCAGCAGCACCGGTCGGCAGTGCTCCGGGTAGTGCGCGGCCAGCGCCGCGCTCTCCGGGCGGGGGCCGACCAGCGTCATCTCGCCGCGCAGCACGTGCCACAGCTGGGGCATCTCGTCGAGGGACGTGCGCCGCAGGATCCGGCCGAGCCGGGTGATCCGGGGATCCCCTTTGGCGGTCACCTCCGCGCCCGCTCGGCCGGTCCGCATGCTGCGCAGCTTCAGGACCCGGAACGGGCGTCCGCCCTCGCCGACCCGGACCTGGCGGTAGAACACCGGCCACCCGTCGTCGACGACGAGCGCGAGCGCGACGAGGAGCAGCACGGGGGCGGCGAGCAGCAGCAGGATCGCAGACACCACGACGTCGAGCACCCGGCGCGAGGCGCTGACCGGGAACGGCTGGGCGTCCTGTGGCCTCAGGGAGGTGCTCATCAGCCGGTCCCCGCAGCGACGAAGGCGGCGTCGAAGACGCTGGCCACCAGGGCGTACTCCTGGGACCGCTGCCTGGCGGTCGGCAGCAGCAGCGACGGCGTGATGTGCGTGATCAGGTGCACGCCGTCGCGGTGCTGTGCGGCCAGGCGCTGCCACAGCGGGTTGGGCTGCAGGCTGTCGTCCAGCAGGCTGACGGTGCGTCCGTCGTACTCCTGCCGCCAGGTCCAGATGTCGACCGCCCGGGCGCCCTGGCTCACGGGCACGCCGACGAAGGTGTGCACGTCGGTGTCGGCCTGCTCCGGGGAGCCCTGGTATCCGCCGGCGTCTGCGAGCGCCTTGCGGGACTGCAGCGTGGTGAGGTGCTGCCAGCCCAGGTGGTTCACGTGCTGCCAGGCCGCGAGCTGTGCCTGCGGCTGGCTCAGGCCCCAGGAGCGGTAGGTCCACTCGTCGAGCAGGCTGGTGCTCAGGTCGAGCCGGTCGACGAGGCCGGCGCGGAGGTACCCGGTCACGGACGCCTCGGTGGCGGCCGGGTGCTTGGCGCGCTCCTCGGCGGCACAGCTGGCCGAGCCGGCCTTCGTCCAGGCGAGGCAGCCGAGCTCGGGAACGACGACGTCGATGAGCACCTGCGCGTGGGGAGCCACCCGCTGCATCCCGGTGCGGACTGCCCGCAGGAAGTCCGCGGCCTGCGCCGGGGTGTTGATCCCGTCGTCGTAGCCGAGCTCGTCGGCCACCTTGAAGCCGGCCACTCCCGGGACGTCGGCGAGCCGGCCCAGCCGGTCGAGTCCGGCCTGGAAGGCCTCGGGTCCCTGCAGCCAGCGGGCCACCAGGTCGGCCTCGAACCACACCTGCACCCCGCGCGCGGACAGCTGGCGGGCCAGGTTGACATAGGGGTCCGCGGCGGGCCGTGGCGTGCGGACCGCGGGGGGCGGTCCGGCGGCGTCGGCGGGGGCCGTCGGGGAGGCGATGCTCGTCGAGGTGGCCGCCGGCGTGACGGTGGCGATCCCGTCCGGGACGCCACGGCGGAGCAGGAACCCGCCGAGGACGAGCCCGCAGACGAAGACGGTGAGCAGGACGTTGCGGCTCACGTGGGCACCTGCACCGACGGCGCGATGTCGGCCCTCACGGGCTCGGTGCGGCCGCCGACCTTGCGCAGCATGACGAGCAGGGCCGCGTCGGCGAGCAGGTAGGTGATCGTCGAGGCGAAGGCGGCGCCCATCGCGCCGTACCGTGGGATCAGCAGCAGGTCGAGGACGACGGTGACCACGAGGCCGGTCCCGAGGGCCCACGAGTTCAGTCCCGGGCGGCCGCGGCCGTAGAGGTAGCCGCTGGCCACCCCGGCGGCCGCGCCGAGCAGCATCCCGAGCACGAGCACCCGCGCCGGGCCGACCGCGGAGTCGAACCGGGCGCCGTACAGCAGCCCGATCACGGGCCCGGCGAGGAGCACGAAGGGCCCGGCGAGCAGCACGTTGGCGAGCACCGACGGGCTGAGCAGCCGCCGCGCCTGCCGGGTCGCGGCGGCGGGCGCCATACCGGCCAGCATCGGGTAGCAGACCCAGGTGAGGGCCGTGCCGGGGAGCCGCAGCAGCTCGGCGTACTTCGAGGCGATCGCGTAGCTGCCCAGCACCGCGGGACCGGCAAGCGCACCGAGGACGGCGAAGTCGAGGCGCAGGTTCAGCAGGGTGATCATGCCGCCGACCTGGCCGCGGACCCCGTAGACGAGGATCTCGCGGGCGAGGTCGAGGCGGGGCGCGGCGATCCGCAGCCGGACGCCGGTGTGCGACCGGGTGTGCCGGTCGACCCGACGCCACGCCTCCACTGCCACGGCGAGGTCGGCGAGGGCCAGGGCCAGGACGAGCGCGGGGGCGCCGCCGACCCCGAGCAGGACGGTGAGCAGGTAGCAGGGCAGGAAGGCGACCTCCTCCGCGGCGATCACCAGGTCGCCGCCGCGCCGGTCCGAGAGGCCCTGCAGGCTGGTCTTGCCGACGGTGAGCAGCAGCTGGGTGGCCACGGTCACCGAGGCCCACGCGATGCAGGCCACCGAGTCGCCGGGGAAGAAGGTGCGGGCCAGCAGGGGCGTGGCGGCCAGCCAGACCAGCATGCCGAGCACCGACCCGCCGGCCAGGATCGCGAGGACGGTCGGCCACAGCCGCGGGGTGTCCCGGCGCGGTTCGGCGAGGAAGTAGGCGAGCGCTCCGGGCAGGCCGCCGACGGAGAGCACCCCGACCAGGCCGGGCAGCATGCGCAGGAGGGCGTACGCCCCGACGTCGGCAGGCCCCCCGATCCTGGCGACCGCGACGGTGGCGGCGGCGAGCCCGAGGATGGCGACCACCCGGGCCGAGCAGTTGGCGGCGAGCACCCGGACCATCGGCCGGTCGAGGGTCCGCAGGGAGTTGAGGCGCATCACGGCGCCTCCTCGTCCCGCTGCCGCGACTGCTGCTCCATCGCCATCACCAGCGCCGCGACGATGCCCATCCAGGTCCACAGGTGCCGGAAGTGCAGGACCTCGTAGAACCCGCCTGCCACGGCCATGACCGGGGCGACCACGACGAGGATCCAGAACCTCGGGACGATCTCGGCGAGAGGTCCTCGCAGGTTCCCGGTGAGCAGCCGCCGGCAGCGCGCGCCCACCGCGGCGATGAGCAGGACCAGCCCGAACGCGCCGAGCACGCCTCGCTCGAGGAGGGCCGCCAGGTAGTCGTTGTGGGCCTCCTTGACGTATGGCGCCTGGGTGGCCTGGAACGTCGCCTTGGTCCGCGCGGGCCCGTAGCCGACCGCGTTGCCCTGGAGGTACAGGGTGCGGCCCTCCCCGAGGATGGTGGCCCGCTCGGAGGTGGAGTCGGCGCTGCGGCCGAAGGAGTCGCGGAGCAGGGGGATGCTGTTGGCCGCATCGGCCCGGATGGCGTCGAAGTCCACGTGGGGCAGCACGAACACGGTCATCACCGCGACCAGAGCGGTCGAGACGGTCAGCGACATCAGCCCCGCGAGGGCCCCCCGGTTGCGGTAGCGGGTGGCCGCGACGCAGGTCGCCAGGCCCATGAGGAACGTGAGCATCGCGCCGTTGGAGCCGGTGAACCCCATCGCGACGACCACCAGCAGGTAGCCCAGCCGCCGGGTCGAGGTGGCCCTCGGCCGCCGGCAGGCCATCATCACGAACAGCGAGGTGACCAGGTAGTTGCCGGCGAGGTTCGGGTCGCCGAAGGTGTATGACGCCCGCACGCCGTCCTTGGCGCTGACCCCGCTCATCGGGGCGAACCCGATGATGTAGGCGATCACGCCGAAGCCGGAGTAGACGACGGCGACCCGGCACCAGCTCACCGTGGCGGCCGCGATGATGGCCGGGTCGTAGCGGCCCAGCGTCAGCACCGCGGCCCACAGCAGCAGGAAGCCGTCCTGGGCGAGGACCAGCGCCGTGCTCAGGGGAGCTCCGGCCACCGTGGAGCCGAGGGCGCCGCCGATCATCAGGAAGACGACCCCGGCCGCGTAGGGGAACGTGACGGGCAGCCGCTCGCGGGAGACCCACATGGCTGCGAGCAGGATGCATCCGGCGATGCCTGCGTCGGCGAGGGCGGTGTTCCCGGGTCCCGCCGGGACCAGGATGGGCAGCAGGGCGACGGTGACGCCCACCAGCGACGGCAGGACCTCGTCCCGCCCGGTGGTGCGGCGGGGCAGCCGGGGTTCCGCCGCGGTCGCGGCCGTGAGCTGGGTCATCGTGCGGGTCCGCGGTGCCGCCGGGCGCGGACCGGCAACGAGGCCAGCAGCTGCAGGTGGCCGGCGCCGAACTCGTCGTCGTTGGCGGCGGCCGCCACCTCCCCGATGCCGGTCAGCGCGACGTCGTACCAGGCTCTCCGGGTGATCCCGAGCCGGCTCAGCTCCCGGCCGAGGGTGCCGCGCACCAGGTCGGGGAACCAGCCGGCGTCGCAGAGTGCGTAGCCGATCCCGGCGCCGAAGCCGCCGCGCCGCAGCCCGGGGTGGCCCAGGACGCGGTGACCGGGGCGGGTGTGCCGGTCGAGGTAGAGGGCGTAGCTCAGCACGAACCGGGCCACGTCCCGCAGCGGGCAGCCCCGCGGTGAGGCGTTCTCCCAGTCGACCACGCCGCTGACCGAGCCACCCTGCAGGAGCAGGTTGCCGAACCAGAAGTCACCGTGCACGGCCGTGTCGGGGCACCGGCTGCCGGAGAGGCTGTCGCCGGCGGCCTCGAGCCGGACCACCGCGTCGGCCAGCGCGGGATGGCCGTCCCACCGTCCTCGCACGGCCTCGAGCACCTGCGCAGGCCAGTCGACACGGGCGTCCCCGCGGGCGGTCGAGGTCTGGAGGCCCGCGAGCCACGTGAACGCCGCGCCGAAGTCCCCGCGGACGGCGGACGGCCGCGCAGTGTGCGGCCAGCGGTGGTAGCCGATGCTCATCGGGCTGCCCGGGACCGCGGTCGCGATCAGCACCGGGCGGCCCTCGATGGTCAGGGACTCGACGTAGCGGGGGACCGTCGGAGTGAGCCGGCCGAGACCCAGGCGGCGCACCTCGACGAGCATCCGGCCCTCCCGGTCGACGGCCTCGCCCGCCGCCGCGGTGGCCGGGATCTTCACGACTCTGGGCACGGACCCGCACTGCGGTCCGGTGATGACGTAGGTGAGCTTCGCGTCGGGGTCGCGTGAGGCGTTGATCAGCACGCCGGAGGTCTCGGGGCGCTCCAGGAGCTGGCGCGCCGGGCGCCGCGCCCAGGGCCCGGCGGCGTGCACGGCCGGCTTCACCGCCGGCTCCCGACGAGCACGCAGCCCGGTGCGAGGGTGCCGGTCCACCGCCACGGGGCCAGCCGGCCGAGCCGCAGGGCGACGCCGGCGGGTGCGCTCGCCCAGGTGAGGCCCGGCGGGACGGCGGCGACCGCGTCCCAGAAGTGCCGCACCGCGTCCTCGGTGTTGTTCAGCACCACCAGCGGGGACGTGGTCGTCGGCACCACCACCAGCTCGCGGTCGATGCGCACGCCGCAGCGCCTGGCACGCCGGCGCAGCCGGATCCGCTTCAACGGGCCGTCGGTGACCAGGGCCACCGCGGTCCCGGGAGGCAGGCTGCGCAGCGTGTGCGCGCTGGGGTCACGCAGCTCGAGGACCCGGCGCGGGCACAGGGCCCGCCAGGGGGCCAGGTGCAGGCCGTCGCCGTCGTCGACGGCCGGCCACGGAGCCTGCGTCTGCACGGGGCTCACCTCACGCTCTGCAGCTGGTCGGCGGGCACGGGACCGGAGTAGACCCGGTCGAGGACGGTGGCCATCGCGGTCGCGTCGAACCCCGACTCGACGTGGTGCCGTCCGGCAGCGGCGAGCCGCGCCGCCGTACCCGGGTCCTCGAGCAGGCCGTCGATCGCGCGGGCGAGCTCGGCCGGGCGAGCGACCGGGACCAGCACGCCCGTGCTGCCCGGGATCACCAGGTCCGGTGTCGCGTTGACCGCCGTGGCCACCACCGGGAGACCGCAGCGCATCGCCTCGACCACGGCGCAGGGCATCCCCTCGTAGCGGCTGGACATCACGAACACGTCGAAGGCCGGCAGCAGGTCCGGCACGTCCTGCCGCTCGCCGACGAAGAGCACCCGGTCCGCGAGCCCACGCGTGGCGGCCGCGTCCCGCACCGACTCCAGCAGCGGACCTCCGCCGACCCACACGCCGACCGTCGCGGTGTTCCTGAGCGCGGCGATCGCGTCCAGGAAGTGCTCGGGGGCCTTCTGGAAGTCGGCTCGCCCGACGGTCCCGACGACGCGGACGTCGGGCGCGAGGCCGAGCAGCTCGCGGGCGGCGGCGCGGGTCCGCGGGTCCTGCCGCACCACCCGCCCGTCGACCACGGGAGGCACGGTCCACAGCGAGCCGGGCCGGGCCAGCCCCCGGTGCAGGGCCTCGGTGGCCACGCTCGTGCCGACCGCGAGGACTGCGTCGGTGACGCGTCCCAGGCGCCGCTCGATCGCGACGTACGCCGCGCGGCGGGCCGGGCTCTGGAAGGGATGGAACGGGAAGCCGTGGTAGGTGTGCACGATCAGCGGGGTGCCGGCCCGGTGCGCCGCCCACCGGCCGAGGGCACCGGCCTTGGCGCTGTGGGTGTGCACGACGTCGAACTGGCGGCTCTCGAAGAGCCGGGTGAGCCGGTGCAGCGCCGTGCCGTCGTGCTGCGGCGAGAGGGTGGGGACGAGGCTGGGCTCGATCAGGACCTCGAACCCGCGGTCCGCGGCCTGGTCGGTGAGCGGGCCGCCCTCTCCGGTCACGAAGGTGACCCGGTAGCGGTCCGGGTCCAGCGGCAGGACGCCGCGGAGCGCGACGCCGCCGGCGCCGGCGATGAACCGGGTGACGACCTGCGCCACCTCGAGACGGGGGGTGCTCACCGGGTCGACTCCTGTCTGCGGGCCCGGTCCAGGTGCGGACCGAGCAGGGTGTGGAGGGGGACGCCCGGGGTGCGGCCGAGCTCCAGCTCGAGGCACGGCAGGCGGCTGGTCAGCCGGTCCGCGACCGCCTCGATGCGGGGGTGGACGGGGCCCGTCGCGGTGGCCAGTCCGACCACCGCGGTGAGCGGCCAGAACCGTCGCAGCTCCCCGGCTGCGTAGGTGCCGGCGACCATGGCGTCGCGGGCCGACTCGGGAGCGAGGGGCCGGACCGCCGGGCCGTCGCCGCGCCGGACCACGACCACGACCTCGGGGAGGAGGGAGGGGACGTGCCGGGTCCAGGGCAGCTCGCGGCGGCCGTGGGTGGTGCGGGCGCCGTCCGCGGGCCCGCCGTCGGCGACCCTGAGCCGCAGCGGCTCGCGCAGCCCGAAGGCCCGGTCACCGTCGGAGGCGGCGACGTTGTCGCAGGTGGCTCGGACCCCGCCGGCGAGGGCCTCGGCGACGAGCGTCGACTTCCCCACGCCTCCGGGCCCGGCCAGCAGGACGCCGACGCCGTCGATCTCGATGACCGACACGTGGAGCGGGACCCGGCCGCGCGTGCCGGCCCACCACAGCGCCGGGTAGTGCAGCAGGACCTGCGCCTTCAGCGCCGCGGCGCGGCTCCGCGCCAGGGTCGCGCCGCGTTCCAGCGCCGAGGGTGTCCAGCGGGTGCGGACCTCGAGCCGTCCGTCCCGCAGCTCCCAGCGCTGCGTGAAGCCGGAGCCGCCGACGTCGTCGAGGACGACGGTGCCCGCGGCCGCCCGGACGCCCCGGGTGACCGTCAGCATGCCGCGTGTGTCGAAGGGCCGGTGGCCGCGCTCGATGACGACCCGGACGTCCGGCGACGTGGCGCCCGGCCGGCGGGCGGGGTCGACGGCCGCCGCCCGGGCCAGGGCAGCCGCGTGCCGGCCGGTGAGGTCCTCGACGACGACCGCGGTGCCGGCAGTGGTGAGGGAGAGGGCGCTCACGGGGACACCAGCCAGCTGCGGCGGGGCGCCACCTCGACGACGCCGACGACCGGCCAGCGCATCGCCCGGACGATGTCCTGCACCTCGTCCAGGCCGGTACGGCGGGCGGTGCCCGCCGACACGACGATGACGCCGGCCGTCGGCTCCTCGGCGGGTGCCACGCCGTACCTGTCGGTGAAGCGCACCTGGGAGGTCATCCGCACCGTGGTCTCGGGCCCTTCGGAGGGGGCGCCCCCGTTCGGCGAGACCATGGCGGGCGAGGAGACCTCTTGCACCCTTGTGGGGAGCATCGTGTCGAGCAGCTGGCGGGTGGCCTTCTCGTCGCGGTCGTCGACTCCGACGAGCACCACCGTCTCGACCCCCTGCCGTCGGGCAGCGAGGCTCATCGAGCCGGCCAGCGCCTCGGAGCGCTCCCCGGTCGAGCCCAGGATCGGCGCGTCGAGGGCCCGGGCGAGCACCCGGATGCCGGCGATGCGGGGCCGCACGGTCTCCTGCACCACCGCGACGGCCAGGCCGACGAGGAGGCCGAGGAGCAGGCCGAGGGCCGCGCGGGGCAGCAGCTCGGACGGGACCCGGTCCACGGTCGGGTTGGCGGCGTCGACCGTCACGACCTGGTCGCGGTTGACCTCGTTGAGGGTCAGGGACGACTGCTCGGCCTGGACCTGGTCGAGGTCCTTCTGAGCGGCGTCGAGCAGCACCTGGAGGTTGGCGCGGGCCTGGAGCCCGTCGGTGTGCAGCAGGTCGCTCTGCACCTGGTCGCGGTGGCGCAGGGCCGCCGCACTGCGCCGGTTCACGGCCTTCAGCGCGGCGTCGAACTGCCCGCGGCTGCCGCTGTTCATGAAGCTGGTGACCCGCTGAGCCAGGGCGCTCACCGTCCGGGTCGCGGCGCTCCGGTCGTGGTCGAGCACGGAGAGCGCGACCACCGAGGACTCACCGAGACGTTCGGCGGTGACCCGGTGCAGGGAGGCGTCGAGCGCGTCGGCCGAGCCGGCGGGCTGCCCGGCCGCCCGCAGCGCCGACCGGACGACCTGGGGAGTGGTGGCGAGGGCGAGGACCCGGGAGCTCAGCCCGTCGGCCTCGGTGGAGGAGCCGGGTGCGCCGGCCAGCGTCTGCAGCCGGACCTGTGCCGAGTAGGTCGGCGGGGTCCTCACCTCGATGAGGAGCACCACCGCCAGGGGGATCAGCACGCACAGCAGGATCGTGTTCAGGTGGGCGCGGACGATCCGCCGCATGATCTCGTCGAGGGTCACGTGGGTTCCTTCATCAGCCGGTCAGTGCAGGACAGCAAGGGGTCTCATCCG
>JAWWPF010000181.1:0-6684 GCA_033850795.1 Nocardioidaceae bacterium
CGACCCGTCGAGACGACGAGGCCCCCGGTGCCCGGCACCGGCTTCGAGCCGCAGGCGCCGGCCGCGAGCGCGACCCCAGCGGCCCCGGACGCGTCCGCCGCCCCGGCGGCGTCGGCTGCTCCGGCAGACGGGGCGCCGACCACGCGCCGGCCCGGTCCACCGCCGGCCCGGCCGCAGGCGAACCGTCCGGGCGCACCGCGCCCCGGCAACAACCCGTTCGCCTCGAGCCAGGGCATGGGTCGCCGACCCGCGCCTCGTCCCGGCTCCGAGGCCGCGTCGGCAGCCCCGACCGACCGTCCGCCGCGTCCGCCGGCCGGCCGTGACGGCAGCGCCCCGCGTCCCGGCGGTGCCCCTGGTGGTGCGCGCCCGGGGATGCCGCGCCCGAACCCGGCGATGATGCCCAAGTCCCCGGCCGCCTTCGGTGGCGGTCCCGGTGGACGTCCCGCTCCCGGCGCCGGCCGCGGCGCTCCCGGTCGGGGTGGACCCGGTGCGGGTCGCCCCGGGGCTCCGGCCCGTGGCGGCGCACCCGGTGGCGCTCCCGGTGGGTACGCCGGCCGTCCCGGTGGCGGCGGCGGTGGCCGTCCCGGCGCCGGACGGCCCGGCCAGCGCGGCCAGACGCAGGGTGCCTTCGGGCGCCCCGGGGGTCCCTCGCGCCGTGGCCGCAAGTCGAAGCGGGCTCGTCGTCAGGAGTTCGAGCAGATGCAGGCCCCGACGATCGGTGGGGTGCGCGTCCGCAAGGGCGACGGCGAGACGATCCGTCTGGCCCGCGGCTCGTCGCTGACCGACTTCGCCGACAAGATCGGCGTGGACGCGGCCTCGTTGGTGCAGATGCTGTTCAGCCTCGGTGAGATGGTGACCGCGACCGAGTCGGTCAACGACGCCACCCTCGAGCTGCTCGGCGAGGAGCTCAACTACATCATCGAGGTCGTCTCCCCCGAGGACGAGGACCGCGAGCTCCTGGAGTCCTTCGACCTCGAGTTCGGTGAGGACGAGGGCGGCGAGGAGGACCTCGAGGCCCGCCCGCCGGTAGTCACCGTCATGGGTCACGTCGACCACGGAAAGACCAAGCTGCTCGACGCGATCCGCAACGCCAACGTCGTCGCCAAGGAGGCCGGTGGGATCACCCAGCACATCGGCGCCTACCAGGTGGCGACGGAGGTCGACGGCGACGAGCGCCGGATCACCTTCATCGACACCCCGGGTCACGAGGCGTTCACCGCCATGCGTGCTCGCGGTGCGCAGGCCACGGACATCGCGGTCCTGGTGGTCGCTGCCGACGACGGCGTGATGCCGCAGACCGTCGAGGCGTTGAACCACGCCAAGGCGGCCGGTGTGCCGATCGTGGTCGCGGTCAACAAGATCGACGTACCCGCGGCGGACCCGACCAAGGTCCGCGGCCAGCTCAGCGAGTACGGCCTGGTGCCCGAGGAGTACGGCGGCGACACGATGTTCGTCGACGTCTCGGCGAAGGCCGGCCTCAACATCGAGGGCCTGCTCGAGGCCATCGTGCTGACCGCCGACGCCTCGCTCGACCTGCGTGCGAACCCGCACCAGGACGCGCAGGGCCTGGTCATCGAGGCGCACCTCGACCGCGGGCGTGGTCCCGTGGCGACCGTGCTGATCCAGCGTGGGACGCTGCGCGTCGGCCAGTCGGTCGTCGCCGGCCCCGCCTACGGCCGGGTGCGGGCGATGATCGACGAGTACGGCGACAACATCGAGCAGGCCGACCCGTCGCGTCCCGCGATGGTGCTCGGTCTGACCGCGGTGCCCGGTGCCGGACAGAACCTGATCGTCGTCGAGGACGACCGGGTGGCGCGGCAGATCGCCGAGCGGCGCGAGTCACGTGAGCGGGCGGCCATGCAGGCCAAGCGCCGCGTCCGTCGTACCCTCGAGGACTTCATGGCCTCCATGGAGAAGGGCCAGAGCCAGGAGCTCAACCTCATCCTCAAGGGCGACGTGTCCGGCTCGGTCGAGGCGCTCGAGGACTCGCTCGCCAAGATCGACGTCGGCGACGAGGTCAGCCTGCGGGTCATCGACCGCGGTGTCGGTGCGATCACCGAGACCAACGTCGACCTGGCCGCGGCCTCCGACGCCATCATCATCGGCTTCAACGTCCGGCCGCAGGGCAAGGCGACGGAGATGGCCGAGAAGGAGGGCGTGGAGATCCGGTACTACTCGGTCATCTACCAGGCGATCGAGGAGATCGAGGCAGCGCTCAAGGGCATGCTCAAGCCGGAGTTCGAGGAGATCACCGTCGGCCAGGCCGAGATCCGGGAGATCTTCCGCTCCAGCAAGATCGGCAACATCGCCGGCTGCATGGTCACCAGCGGTGTCATCCGGCGCAACGCCAAGGCGCGTCTGATCCGGGACGGCAACGTCGCGGCGGACAACCTCGACCTGTCGTCGCTGCGGCGCGAGAAGGACGACGTCACCGAGGTCCGCGAGGGCTTCGAGTGCGGTCTCACCCTGCGCGGCTTCAACGACATCAAGCAGGGCGACGTCGTGGAGTGCTTCGAGATGCGGGAGATCCCCCGCGGCTGATCGACCCGAGTCGGCGCGACCGGCGGACATCCTCCGTCGGACGCGCCGGCTTTCCCGTCGCCCGGTGATGGTGGCCATGAGACGCGTTCGAGAGGTGCAGATGCGCCGACTCGGGGCGTTCTTGACGTGCAGACGCGCCGACTCGGCGAGAACACAGGAGCAGTGACGTGAGCAGTCCCAGGGTGCGCAAGGTCGCCGACCGGATCCAGGTCGTGGTGGCCGAGATGCTCGAGCGACGGGTCAAGGACCCGCGGCTCGGGTTCGTCACGGTCACCGACGTGCGGGTCAGCGGCGACACCCAGCAGGCGTCCGTCTTCTACACCGTGCTCGGCGAGGAGGAGCAGGTGACGGGCTCGGCCGTCGCGCTCGAGTCGGCCAAGGGCCTGATCCGCTCCGAGGTCGCCAAGCAGCTCGGCATGCGGCACGCGCCGACGCTGGAGTTCATCCACGACGCGCTGCCGGACACCGCGCGGCACATCGACGAGCTCCTCGCCCAGGCCCGCGAGTCGGACGCGGCGGTGGCCGCGGCGGCCGCGGGAGCGACGTACGCCGGGGAGGCCGACCCCTACCGCAAGCCGCACGAGGTCGACGAGCTCGAGGACGAGCCCGACGAGGACCAGTGAGCTGCCCGGCGTGACGCTGCAGCAGCCTCCTGTCCCGCCCTCAGGCCTGGTGGTCGTCGACAAGCCCGCCGGGCTGACCTCGCACGACGTGGTGGCCCGGGTCCGCCGGCTGGCGGGCACCCGCAAGGTCGGCCACGCCGGCACCCTCGACCCGATGGCCACCGGTGTGCTGCTGGTCGGGGTGAACCGGGCCACCCGGCTCCTGGGGCACCTGACGCTGACCGAGAAGGCGTACGACGCGACGGTGCGGCTCGGTGCCGCCATGACGACCGACGACGCCGAGGGGGAGCCCCTGGGCACCGCGGCCGTCGACGGGATCGGCGAGGACGGCGTCCGTCGTGCCGCGCAGGCCTTCGTCGGCGACATCGAGCAGCGGCCGTCGTCGGTCTCCGCGATCAAGGTCGGCGGCCGCAGGTCCTACGCCCGGGTCCGTGCGGGAGAGGACGTCCGGCTCGAGGCGCGGCCGGTGACCGTGCACGAGCTGCGGGTCGGGCCGGTGCGCGCCGCCGGGGAGTACCTCGACGTCGACCTGGCGGTGCGCTGCAGCAGCGGCACCTACGTCCGGGCGCTGGCCCGCGACCTCGGCGAGGCGCTCGGGGTCGGCGGGCACCTCACGATGCTGCGCCGTACGGCGGTGGGCCCGTTCGGGCTGCCGGAGGCGCACCGGCTGGAGGACCTCGCCGACGCGTTCACGCTGCTCGACATCTCCGAGGTGGCCCGCCGCTGCTTTCCTTCCTACGACCTCGACGAGGAGGAGAGCCGCGCCGTCGGCTATGGCCGCTCCCTCCCCGCCTCCCTCGGTGCCGGCGGGCCGGTCGCGATGTTCGACCCGGCCGGGGCGTTCCTGGCCCTCTACGAGCAGCGCGGTGAGGACGCCGCCCCCGTCGCCGTCTTCGTCTGACGCGCTGTGGGAGCATCGGGGTGGCCCGCTCCCGGGCCTCTGGGGGCGTCCCGACGAGAGGAGCAGGCACCCGTGCAGATCTGGCGCTCGCTCGCCGAGGTGCCCACGGACCTCGGCCGCACGGTGGCCACGATCGGCAACTTCGACGGCGTGCACCGCGGGCACCAGCACGTCCTGCGACGGGCCCGCGAGGTCGCCCACGGGCTCGGCGACCTCCCGGTCGTGGTGGTCACCTTCGACCCGCACCCGGTGGCGGTGCTGCGTCCCCATCTGGCGCCCGCGATGCTCACCACCATGGAGGGCAGAGCGGCGCTGCTCGCGGAGGCCGGCGCCGACGACCTGCTCGTCGTGCCCTTCGACCGTGAGGTCGCTGCGTGGAGCCCCGAGCGGTTCGTCACCGACGTCCTGGTCGACGCGCTCCACGTGCGTGCGGTGGTGGTGGGTGCCAACTTCCGGTTCGGAACCAGGGCCTCCGGCGACGTCGCCACGCTGGTCCGGCTGGGCCGGGAGCACGGCTTCTCCGCCGAGGGCATCGCACTGGACGGCGGGCCGCAGGTCTGGTCCTCGACCTACATCCGCGCCGCGCTGGCCTCAGGGGACGTCGAGGCGGCGACCCAGGCGCTCGGGCACCCCTTCGCGGTCCGCGGAGAGGTCGTCAAGGGCGACCAGCGCGGACGCCAGCTCGGCTACCCGACCGCCAACGTGCCGACCTCCGCGATGCGCCCGGTGCCCGCCGACGGGGTCTACGCCGGCCGGCTGCGCCGCCTCGACGTCCCCGGCCCGGCTCTGCCGGCGGCGATCAGCGTGGGGACCAACCCGACCTTCGACGGCGAGCGCGAGCGCCGGGTGGAGGCCTACGTCCTGGACCGCGACGACCTCGAGCTGTACGGCGTCGAGGTGGAGGTGTCCTTCGTGGCCCACATCCGCGGGATGCTGCGGTTCGACTCGGTCGACGAGCTCATCGAGACCATGCGCCACGACGTGGCGCGCACCCGGGAGCTGCTCGGAACCTGAGCCGCCCCGCCCCCGGCGCGAAGCCGGGAACGGGGCGGATAGGGGCTCTGCGCTCGGCCGATCCCTCCTCGGGAGGAGGGTCCTCAGGCGTCGAGGTCCTTCTCGACCAGGGCGGCGATCGCGTCCACCGCCGCCTCGTCGTCACCGGCGACCTCGACCGTGTCGCCGAAGGAGGCGCCCAGGGTCATGATCATCAGCGAGGAGGAGGCGTCGACCGGCTCCTCGCCCTCCTTGGCCAAGGTGACCTCCGAGTCGAGCTCCGCCGCGGCCTCGGAGATGATCGCGGCCGGGCGGGCGTGCAGGCCGACGGACGACCCGACGGTGACGGACTTGCTGGGCATGGCTGCTCCTTCGTAGCGTGAGGACCTCGCGGACCGGTGTCGGCCTGGATCGTCAGACCCTAGCGAGGTCGCTCCTGGCCCCGGCCTGGGCCTCGATCTCCTCGTCACTGGTACCCATCGACTTCAGCGCAACCACCGCGGCGCAGCCGACCAGCACGCCGGCGAGAAGTGCGATCACGTAGCCCAGGATGTTGTGCACCGCGAAGATCACGAAGATCCCGCCGTGCGGCGCCCGGACGGCCACGTTCAGGGCCTCTGCGAGACCGCCCGTGACCGCGCTGCCCAGCATGATCGCCGGGATCACCCGCAGCGGGTCCGCCGCGGCGAAGGGGATGGCCCCTTCGGTGATGAAGGACGCGCCGAGCAGCCAGCCGGCCTTGCCGTTCTCGCGCTCCGCGGCGGTGAACAGGTGCGGACGGACGACCGTGGCCAGCGCCAGGGCGATCGGGGGGACCATGCCGGCGAGCATCACCGCGGCCATGATCTTCAGACGGGAGTCGCTGAAGGGGGCGACGGCAGCAGCGCCGACGCCGGCGGCTGCGAAGCTGTAGGCGACCTTGTTCAGCGGGCCGCCCATGTCGAAGGCCATCATCAGGCCGAGGATCACGCCCAGAACCACGGCGTTGGAGCCGCTCATGCTGTTCAAGCCGTCGGTCAGCCGGGCCATCAGCCAGCTGATCGGCCTGCCGAACACCACGAGCATCAGGAAGCCCGCGATCAGGCTCGTCAGCAGCGGGATCACCAGCACCGGCATCAGCCCGCGAGCCCAGCTGGGGACCTTCCATCCGCCGATCCAGTGTGCGATCACGCCGGCGAGCACGCCGCCGACGATGGCACCGAGGAACCCGGTCACCGGCAGGCCGACGCCCTTGGCGTCCGCGAAGTTGTTGATGTTGGCGGCCAGACCACCCATCACGAAGCCGGGGGCGATGCCGGGACGGTCCGCGATCGCGTAGGCGATGTAGCCGGCGAGCGCCGGGATGAAGAACGCGAAGGCTGTCTTGCCGATCACGAACATGATCGCGCCGAGGTAGGCCATCACCCCGGAGCCGAACAAGGCGTGGTGGAGCCCGAGCGCGTTGACGTCCGGAGGGCTGAAGAGCGTGTTGTGCGCGACGATCTGCCCGAAGGGCCCGACGATCTCGTAGCCGGCGAAGAGGAAGGACAGCGCGATCAGCAGCCCGCCCGCCGCCACGAACGGGATCATGTACGAGACGCCGGTCATCAGCACGCGGCGGGTGCGCGCGCCCCACGACTCCCCGCC
>JAWWPF010000182.1:0-4944 GCA_033850795.1 Nocardioidaceae bacterium
GGCGCCGGGTCCGCGACGGGAAGCATCTTCTTGTACAGGGGGCTCTCCCGCGGTCGGATGGGACTGGTCGCCCCGGTGTCCGCGGTCGGCGCCGCCGTGCTCCCGGTGCTGGTGGGCGTCGCCCTCGGCGAACGCCCCACCTGGCTCGCCTGGCTCGGGGTCCTCGTCGCCCTGCCCGGCATCTGGCTTGTCTCCCGCAGGTCCACGGCGTCGGCCGCAACCACGCAAGGCGCGCTCGTCGACGGCGCCGCGGCCGGCGCCGGCTTCGGTGTGCTCTTCATCGCGCTGGGGCAGGTCTCCAGCGACGCGGGGTTCATGCCGCTCGCGGCCAACCAGCTCTTCGGAGCGGCGGTGACGGTCGTCGCGGCCGCGGCGCTCGGGCAGGAGTGGCGCCCGCGTCCGGGCGTGCTGCCCTGGGGCGGCGCGTCCGGCGCCCTCGGCGCGGCCGGCACCTTGACCTTCCTACTGTCCACCCACGCCACCGACCTGGGCGTGGCCGCAGTGCTGACCTCTCTCTACCCGGCCGTGACGGTCCTGCTCGCTTCCATCGCGCTGGGTGAGCGCGTCGGCGGCCGCCAGCGGCTCGGCATCGGCATCTGCACCCTGGCCGTCGCGACGCTCGCGATCGGCTGAACCACACCACCACAACGAGGGGAAGACTCATGCGCAAGCTCACCGTCCTCATGCAGACCACGCTGGACGGCCGGATCAGCAACGCGGACGGACTGTTCTGGCAGCCCTTCGCGTGGGGCGAAGAGGAGACGGCCTACGTCAACCAGGCGTTCACGCGAGCAGACACCTGGGCCATGTCCCGCAAGCTGTACGAGGTCGTGGTGCCGTACTGGGAGCAGGTCGCGGCCGGCACCTCCCCGGACAGCGACGTCCAGGAGAGCCCCGCCAGCCTCGAGTTCGCCCGGCTCCTGGGCGCCATGCGGAAGATGGTGCTCTCGCACACGCTCGCCGATGACCCCCTCACGCGTCGTGAGACCAGGTCGGGGGACGCCGTCGAGCACCTGCGGCAGCTGAAGGAGCAAGACGGCGCCGAGATCGTCGCCTCCTTCGGTCCCAGGACCCTCGGTCCGCTGGCCGACTCACCCGGCCTCATCGACGAGTACCTCCTCGTCATACACCCGGCCGTCCTCGCGTCGGGACCCCGACTGTTCGACCACCTCACCCGCGACCTGGCCCTGACGCTGGCCTCGGCCCGCGTCTTCGATAGCGGTGCGGCTGTCATGCGCTACCGCACGCTCGAGATCACCGCCGCTGCCACCGCGCCACCCTCCGCCTCGAACATTCTCGAGGAGACCCGATGAGCAGCAACGGCACAGCCACTGCGTTGTGTCCGGACACCGGTCCGGACTCGTCATCGGCATACGGAAGATCCGTCAACGAGCCCACGGCGAAGGAGAGGTGGGGATGGTCACGTCGGGCCATAGCGATCATGTTGGGAGCCACATCGATCCCCTCTACGCGGCATCCCCGCTCGGCCAGATAACGGCTCATTCGACCAGTGCCGCACCCCGCATCGAGAACCCTGGCGTCGTCCATGGACGTCACCGGATCAATGAACGCATCGATCAAGGCGAGGTCGATGGGAGCCTCGGCGCGGGTGTTCGGCAGGTGGTTGGCGTGATCCTCCGCCAAGGTGTCGTAGCGTGGCGCACCTTGTGGAGGTCGAGCGGGTCGAGCATGGCATGAAGCATGTCGGAGCTGTCCGCGGACGACCGCCCGACTCACCGGACCTCTGCTCCCAGATGATGGCAGGATCGGACGGTGTCTGTTGAGCCGCTGCCCTACCCCGATCCCGCGCTGAACGACGGGCGCATCGGCCTCCGGCGGTGGCGCGAGGAGGACATCGACTGCATCCGGCTCGCTGCCACCGACCCTGAGATCCCCAAGGGAACCACTGTGCCTGCGTCCTACACGTCAGACGAGGGATTGGCTTTCATTCACCGCCAGTGGGGTCGTGCGGACAACGGTGAAGGGGTGTCGCAAGCCATTGTCGAGATCGACAGCGACCGTGCCATCGGCCTGATGTGGGTGGCATTGCGTCCACAGACACACGTCGGCGGGTTGGGCTATTGGATCGTTCCGCCCCAGCGGGGGCAGGGTGCGGCGACTGCCGCTATGAACCTGGTGGTGCCATGGGCGTTCGACGTGTTCGACCTCCGGCGCTTGGAGGCGTGGGTAGAGCCCGGGAACCTGGCATCCCAGCGTGTTCTCCGGCGCGCGGGCTTCCAAGAGGAGGGCCGTCTCCGGAACTTTCTCACCATCGACGGCCGGTCTGCGGATGCGCTCGTTTTCTCGCTCATTGCGCCAGATCGCTGACCCCGACCGCCGCGTGTACAGGGAGCTTGTCGCGGACGACACCGGAGCGCCGTAGGGACCACGTGGGCTCATTCACCGCCGTAGAAGGGGTGCGTCACCGTGTCTCGCGCCTCCACCAGACGTCGCACTGTGTCGCCACTCAGGCCCTGAACTGCCTCCTCCACTGCACGTTTGGTCGCCTCACGCGCGGCGCTCTTGACGGCCGTCTCGTCGTCTCCCCCTGGGTCCACCCAGAGGGAGACGAAGACGACGGTGTCCTGGTTGCCATCAAGCAGGCGTTGGGCGACCGCATCCAGCACTCCTTGCGCTATGCCCACCTGCGCCGCGCCGAACACCAACGTCTCGGGCATGCCTGGCCCGGCCTCGCTCTTGCTCAGGATGACGGTGGGGGGATTCAGGGTGGTGTACGACTGCTGGCTCTCACCCAGGCTGGCCAAGATAGGTGTGAACCCCGGTCGCGGTGATGTGAAGGCCGTCGTGATGGCGGCGGCGGTGGGACTCCCACGCCTGGCGAGCAGCACGTTGACGTGGACGCCGTTCGGGGAATGGCCGCCCCAGCCCTGAGCCAGGCGGCCGTCGATGTCTGATGCGGGTGACGCTGTCAAAGAAACCTCCGGGTGAACGGTCGTGGGCTTGCAAGCAAGTGAGTCAGAACGCGAGCTCCGGGTCCATGACCAGGACGCCCCGGTTGAGAACCCCGGCTGCCAGGTCCTCGAAGGCCGAGTTGATCTGCCCCAGGTCGTAGGTCCTGGAGATCATGCGCTCCAGCGGCAGCCGACCCTCCTTGAACAGGTCGAGAATCATGGGCATGTCGATCGCGGGCCGAGACGAGCCGTAGAGGCTTCCGGTCACGATCTTCTCCTGCCGCACCAGCGCCGGACCGGGGAATGAAGGCCGTGCATCGGCGCCAGGGACGCCCACACAGACGATCGTCCCGCCGGCCACGGTCGCCTCAAATGCTTGGGCGAGTATGGCGTCGCTGCCGACCGCATCAATGGCGTAATCGGCACCGAAGCCTCCTGTGAGCTCGCGTACCTGGTCCGCAAGCCCTTCGCTGGGGGTGAGGGTGGTCGTGGCACCGAACCGCGATGCCTCTTCCCGCTTGGCCTGCACAGGGTCCACGACGATGACCCTCCGGGCGCCCGCGGTGCGCGCTCCCATGACGGCGCTGAGACCGACGCCGCCGGCGCCGAAGATCAGGACGCTCGAGCCGGGACGTACGTTGGCTCGGTTCACCACGGCGCCGTAGCCCGTCATGATCGCGCAGCCGACCAGTGCAGCGACGGCCAACGGGACATCGTCGTCGATCTTGACGGCACTCGCCGCCGGGACGACGGTGTGACTGGCGAAGGTGGACAAGAACGAGTAGTGGAACACCTTCTCGCCGTTCTTGCTCAACCGCGTCGTACCGTCGAGCAGCGTTCCGGCCAGCATGTGCGGCGCGGCCGCCATGCACAGCACCGGGCGGCCGGAGAGACAGTGGCGGCACCGACCACAGTTGGGCATCCACGACAGCGCCACGTGGTCACCCGGGACGACATGAGCAACGTCCGCGCCCACGGCCTCCACGACCCCGGCGCCCTCGTGCCCCAACACGCTCGGCAAAGGGGACGGGATCCTGCCCGAGCGAGTGTGGGCATCGGAGGCGCACACCCCGCTGGCAACGATCCGCACGAGCACTTCCGATGCTCGCGGCTCCGACAGCTCGAGCGTGCCGATCTCGAACTCGGCGTCGACGCCGGCGAGGTAGGCGGCGGTGATCTCCATGCCCGCCATACTCCTTGACAGGGGCAAGACCGGGAAGGTCCGCCTCATGCCACGGTCGGCCGTTCGTGGACCGATGAGAAGCGGCCTCCCATGAGGTCAGAACCGTCAACCAACGGACGAACAGGAGGCACGATGAGCGACGTCAGGGTCTTGGTCACGGGCGCCAGCATCGCGGGTCCCGCGCTGTCCCACTGGCTGTGCCGACGGAGTGCCGAGGTGACCGTGGTGGAGCAAGCACCCCGGCTGCGTCCGGGTGGTCAGGCCGTCGATGCGCGCGGGGTGGCCAAGGAGGTCATCCGGCGGATGGGCCTCGACGCCCAGGTGCGCGCGGCCTGCACCGACACCGCCGGTGCGCACAGATGACCGCATCGCCGAGCTCACCCAGGACGCGGACGGGGTCGACGTCACCTTCGCCGGCGGCGACCGGCGTCGCTTCGAGCTGGTCATCGGCGCCGACGGTCTCCACTCGGCGCTGCGCGCGATGGTCTTCGGGCCGCGCGAGCAGTTCGTCCTCCACCTCGGACTCGTGCTGGCCTTCTACAGCGTGCCCAACGAGTTCGGACTGGACCGCTGGCTGATCGACTACCAGGAGGCGGGGCGCTCAGCAGGCCTGCGACCCATCCGCGACGCGACCCAGGCGATCGCCATGTTCTCCTTCCCCTCACCCGCCTTCGACATCGACTACCGAGATGTGGAAGCCCAGAAGCGGTTGGTGCGCAAGCAGATGGCCGGCATCGGCTGGTTGACGCCAGGCATCCTTTCGCACCTGGACGACACGCCGGACTTCTACCTCGACCAAGTCGCCCAAGTGGTGATGGACCGCTGGCACATCGGGCGAGTGGGTCTTCT
>JAWWPF010000183.1:0-25335 GCA_033850795.1 Nocardioidaceae bacterium
GCCCTCTTCCATCTTCACGAATCCCATGAACCGCGGCATCTCGATCAGCCCTTCCAGTTGACTGTGGGTTGCTCCCTGCACGGACGTCGAACGGCCAGCCGGATCTTCGACATCGACATCGACGTCAACCCCTCGTGGACGCTCGCCTCAGCTCGTAGCCCGTGGCTCTGGCCAGCGTCCTATTGACCCGCTCGCGCCACCCACCGGCCGGTTGCGCCGGGGTCCCGTGTGGATCGCGCGTCCCGGCTGCTGGGCCCGCGACGACCGGGAGAGGAGCTACCGGCTCCCATTCGGTCGCGATGGCCGCTTCGCGGGAGCGGCATCGCAGGGTCACGCGCTTACCCCTCGCGTAGCCTTCAAGACCGGGCAGGAGCGGTCGACCGCCCAGCCTGCTCTTCCAGTCGTACATCGATTCGATCTCGAAACCGTACGCGGCCAGCAGCATCTGGAGCGCTGGCACGGAGGGCCGCAGCACCAATACCCGACCCACCGAAAAGGCATCCTGAGCGGCACTGCGAATGTCCTCGACGTCTCGTTCGCGTATCAACCTGAGGGTCGGCTGGGTCCCCAGCGTGACCATCGAGTCGACGATCAGGTGCTTGGGGGCCAGGTTGTGAAGGCGGTACATCAATTCGGTGTGCCGGTAGGTGTGGTACAGGTACCCGAGACACAGGACCACATCGACGTCGAACTCCTCATGGGCGAGCACCTCGAAGACATCGCCGCAGACGAAGCGGTAGGTCTCCGGGTCCTGGCCGTAGAACGCGAACGTCTCGGAAGCCTGGTCAACGAGATTCCGCCTCACCTCCACGCCGGTCACGTGCGCCGCCCCGGTCCTCAGCGCTGCGAACGAGTACCGTCCGTCGTGGCTGGCCAGATCGAGCACCCGGGCGTGGTCGAAGATGTCTCGGTTGCTGGCGAAGAGCGCCTCATAGCGCGCGTTCAACCGGTGTGGTTTCGGTATGAGGTCGCTGACTTCCATGAATCGCGGGTATTCTTCGGCGAACATCAGTCCCCCTTTCGGGCTTCCGGACGATCTCCCTTCCTGCAATGCAACCGCAGAGCCCTCCGGACCACAAGGCATTCTTGAACGACGCTTACAACGGCACTCAGTAGTGTTGAAAGGCTCCCAGCCCGATGACTTCGGGGCGCCTCGATGGTCGATACAGACAACCCGAGTCACACCGAAGGAGCACATCATGGGGCCGGTCATCTCGAATGCGTCGAACACAGGCCATCGACGTTGAGCGCCAAGGGTTCGCTCGCTCGCAGGATGTTCGACCTTGTCGAGCCGATCGGGATGATCCCTTACTCAGCTGACGAGCCCAACGAGGCGATGTTCGCGCTGGGATTCACCAACTACTGGGACACCTACTTCGCCGGCCGCGCTGCGCCGCTCGGGAGCTCGGTGCCCGCGGGCGTCGTCCACGCCCTCTTCTACAACTTCGCCCCGGGCGAGGTGGCCCGCCACATCCCGAAGGTCTGGAGCACGACCACACCGGAGGCGGCGATCGCAGCGCGCCAGCAGGGTTGCGTCAACGCGCTGTGCCGGATCCTCCGCGGCCTCGTCGACACGCCGGACTTCACTCGAGCCGTCGAGCTGCTCACCAAGGCAGCGACCAGCGCCCCGCTCGACGGCCGCCCGATGTACGCCGCCCTGCGTGCGCTCCCCCTACCGGAGGAACCGGTGGCCCGCCTCTTCCACGCCGCCTCGATGCTGCGCGAGCACCGCGGCGACGGGCACATCACCGCCCTCATGGCAGAGGGGATCGGAGGCCTCGAGGCCCACGTCCTCCTCGCCCTCGACATGGGGATCCGGGCTCCGACGTTCGGCCGGATCCACCACCTCCCCTCCGCGCTCCTGACCGACCTGATCGACACGATGAAGGATCGGGCTCGTTTCGGACGAGGCGACGTTCACACCTGCCGGCCGGCAGGCCAAGGACCGTGTCGAGGCGCTGACCGACGAGCTCGCCCTCGCGCCGTACGAAGTCCTGGACATCGTCGAGCTCGACGAGCTGATGGCTGCTCTCGAACCGCTCGCGCAGCAGCTCATCGCCGCTCAGGACTGAGACAGAGGCTCGCGCACCGTAAGCGCTGGCGCTGAACACCGGACGCTGCTACCTTGTGCCGCATGGTACCTGGCGACGAGCAGATGCTGAGCCACCTTCGGCGTGGAGCGCTGGAGTACTGCGTGCTTGCGCTACTGAGGGGCCGAGAGCGCTACGGACTCGACATCGCTCGGCAGCTGACACACGACGGCGTGCTGATGTCGAGCGAGGGGACGCTCTACCCCTTGCTCGCAAGGCTGCGCAAGGCCGGCTGGGTCAGCACCAGCTGGCGAGAATCGGTCGAGGGCCCGCCTCGGCGCTACTACTCCTTGACCGCGGGCGGTGCTGCCGTCCTCGAGGCGTTCAGGCCGGCATGGAAGTCATTCAGGGACGCGGTGGACGCCACGCTCGACACCCCAGGAGGAACCGCATGACTGAGCAACCGCCCACGATGCACCCCCTTGTCGCCAGCTACCTCGACGAGCTCAGCCGGCTGTTGGTCGGCATCGACCCAGCTGAACGCGCTGAGGTTGTTGAGGGGGTACGCGAGCACATCGAGTCCACACTCGAGGGCACCGCGCACACGGACGCCGCCGTCCGCGCAGCGTTGGCCGAGGTGGGGCCCGCCCAGGACGTCGCCGATGAGGCATACGCGGGCCGGCCCGGGGCCGGGCCGGCTGCGGCACCGTTGCCTGTCTCCTCCCGACGGTGGCTGCCGTCCGTGGTCGCCGGCCTCGAGGCAGTAGCCGTTCTGGTGGTGGTCGCCGCGGCTGGCAGCTCCGCAAGTGTCACCTCCTCGACGGTGAGCTCCGTGTCGGCCGCCGGCGGCCCCACAACGTCGGTGACACAGAGCTCCTTCGAGGGCTCGATCGGCAGCGGCCTGCTCGCCTTCGTCGCCGCATTTCCGTTCTGGCTGGTCGTCGTGGTCATGGTCGGCGTGTCAGCACTGTGGTCGGGTCGGGAGAAGCTCGCCCTGATCGCCGTCATGCCGGCCTGCGCCCTCGCCTTCGCCGTGCTTCCGGAGGTCGGCTACAAGGTCTTCGGCATCAACGGCGTGTACGCCGGAGGATGGCTTGCGACCGGGCTCTCCGTGCTCGGCGGCGGACTGGCCGTCGGTGTGCTCGTGCGGCGCGCCCACCGCCGGTCGACCGCCCGCGCGTCACGGTGATCCTGCGTCCAGTGCCAGCAGCGTCCCATCGGCCAGCCGCCGCCAGCGACGGCCCCGGCTGTCGCTGAATTCGAGCCAGGCGGCGTAACCATTGTCAACCAGTCGACGGGCAGCACTCCAGTTCGCGCCCTCACTGCCCCCCGCCTCGCGGATGCACGCCTTGAACCGCGTCGGTCCCGGACGAAGCGTCCCGAGCAGCTGGATGCCGGCACAAGCGGGATCGATCGCGGGGTCGTCATACATCAGCAATTGGGCCTTGCTGACGACGCTCGTGTTGTTGTTCTGCACCCGGACGACTGCCCATCTGGAGATCTCCATAGGCTGCGGGGAGAGGTGTTCCCAAGGGAGTAGGCCTTCCGGTGGAGGGAAGTCTCTGACGGCCGGGTCAGCCAGGTCCTCCGGCCGTGCGAACCGCTCTTCGAACCACCACGTGACATTCGCTGCCTCCTCACGGAGCTGGTCGGCGTAGGTCGCCTTCGCGATGAGCGCAGCGTCCTCCGCGGTGCGAGCGGAGTGGCGGGCCGTCCGCCACGCGAGGACGGCGACGGCGGTGGTCGCCAGCCCACTGAACCAGGTGCCGGCGTCGCCGACCTGCATGTCGCCGATCCCTTCGGTGAGCCATCCAGCCGCACCGCCGAGGACGACTGCGAAAAGAACGGCCATGAACGCCAGGAACTTGACCAGGTCCTGCCTCCACAGGGCTGGGATCACTGGAAACCATCCCCTCACCCGGTGCGTACGTCGGGTCACCAACGTACGCGAGGGCGAGCAGCGCCCGAGCACCGCAGCACGGACCGACCGTCCGGGTTAGCCTGCGGGCAATCCCGCCGCCCGGAAAGAGGGGTCCGTATGACGAAGCGCCTGCTCGACACCACCGCACGCGAGCTGGCCACGTACGGCCGCGAGGAGGTGCTCGCCTCGATCCGCGCCAGCGAGGGTCGCGTGCTCGCTGCGGAGGTCATCGCCCCCGCGATGGCCGCGGTCCATGACGTCAGCAACCCCGAGGTGGCGGCCGCGATGGGAGCGGACCTCGTCGTGCTGAACCTGCTCGACGTGCAACGCCCGGCGGTGGACGCGATCGAAGTCGCGGACGCCGCGGAGGTCGTCCGCGAGGTCAAGCGGCTCACGGGGCGGCTGGTCGCGGTGAACCTCGAACCGGTGGATCCGCACGCCGACCGGGTCACCGACGACCAGTTCGGTCCGGCCGGCACGTCCGGGCGGCTGGCGACGCGGGAGAACGTCACGGCAGCGGTCGGGCTCGGCGTCGACGCCGTCGTGCTGACGGGCAACCCCGGTATGGGTGTCACCAACGACTCACTCGCCCGCGCGGTGGGCGCCACGCGCGAGGCGGCCGGGCCGGACGTCGTCGTGATGGCGGGGCGGATGCACGCCGCCGGCAGCGCGTCCCAGGCAGGCAGCCGAATCGTCGACGACCGGTCGCTCGAGAGCTTCGTCGCGGCCGGCGCGGACGTCGTGCTGCTGCCCGCACCGGGAACCGTCCCCGGCTGCCACGAAACGCAGGTGCGCGGCTGGGTAGAGACGGTGCATGCCGCCGGGGCGCTGACCATGACCACGGTCGGCACCTCTCAGGAGGGGGCCGACGAAGACACGATCCGGCGCATCGCGCTGATGGCGAAGATGACCGGGACGGACGTCCACCACCTGGGCGACTGCGGCCTGTTCGGCATCGCCTTGCCGGAGAACCTGCTGGCGTACGGCATCGCGATCCGCGGGCGGCGGCACACCTACCGGCGGATGGCGATGTCGCTGATGCGTTGACCACTCGCCGTCCGTCATCACGTCGACCAGTCAGGCGTGGGCAGTGGTTTCGAGCGGAAGTCATCTGCAGGCAGATGACGCCGAAGTCCGTACTACTCCCCCATCGTCGAGAAGGGCCGCCCGACGGCGAGCTGGGCGCGAGTGCCGGAGTCGAACGCATCTCCCAGTTGCCAGTCTGGTTCCGCGCCACTGGCGTCCAGCGCGGTTGCGAAGAAGCAGCGAGCTGCCACGGCAAAGATGACGTCAGCGATGTCAGCGTCGGTGAGGCCTTGCTCGCGCAGCTGAGCCACATCACCTGAGCCGACAGAAGCCGGATCGGTGGCGACCTTGGCAGCGAAGACGACGACTGCCTGATCAACAGGGTCGAGCGAGGAGCCCGTAGGGTCGGAAGCCAGGGCGGACATCGTCGACTCGTCGCTGCACACATCCCTGAGGAACTTCGCGTGCGCCGCGGTGCAGTAGGTCGAGGATCGGGATCGGGCTGCGGCGATGGTTGCCAGCTCGAAGCGTCGACGGTCCATGCCGTCCCGGATCGTCAGATTCAGCCGAGTCCACGCTTCGGCGACGTCGGGTCGACCAGCGAACAACGCGGCGTAGTTGGGCATGTACCCCCACGCCTTCTCCTGCTGCCCGTACCACCGGGCCAGGGCGTCCTCGGCTCCCTGATTCTCTTCTGGACGGATGAACATGTCGGGACTTCCCTTCGGCGTCTGCCTCACAGGCGTTGGACCGCCCGAATGGCTCTCAAAGTAGCTGAAACGCCGTCCCTCCGCTCCCAGCCCTTCTCCGGCTTCCGGAGTGAAAAAGGAACGCACATGTCTGAAACGGTCCTAGCATTCTCAGGGCAGCGGTCCGGTGCCTGCGCAGCCCGCGTGGCTTGGAGATCCCCGCCTCAAGCGGTGAGGAGACCTCGACGATGCACGCTTCAGACGTACGGCGTGCGGTCGCCGCGGCTGTGTCGACCGCCTCAGCCCTTGGCCTGCCGACCGATGACGCGATCGTCGTGCACAACTCGAACAGGCTCACAGCGCGTCTACTGCCGTGTGACGTGCTCGCACGAGTCGCGCCTGTCGCGCATGAGGCCGCAGAGTTCGAAGTCGAACTCGCTCGACGGCTCGCCGAGGTCGACAGTCCTGTGGCTGCTCTCGAGCCGCGAGTGGAGCCACTCGCCTACGAGCGTGACGGCTTCGTGATCACGCTGTGGACCCACTACGAACCTCTGACGGCGCCAGAAGCCTCACCGGGCGAGTACGCGGATGCGCTCCAGCGGCTGCATGCAGGCATGCGAAGGGTCGATGTCGCGACGCCGCACTTCACGGATCGCGTGACCGAGGCTCAGCAGCTCGTTGCCGAGCGCGACCACAGCCCGGCGCTGGCCGACGCGGACCGGGACCTTCTGGCCAACACGCTGAGGGACGTGACACGAGCGATCAGCGATCGCGGGGTCGCCGAGCAGCTGCTGCACGGTGAGCCGCACCCGGACAATGTGCTCACGACGAAGAACGGTCTGCTGTTCGTAGACCTCGAGACGTGCTGCCGAGGGCCCGTCGAGTTCGACCTGGCACACGTGCCTGTGGACGTCAGCGAGCGCTATCCGCACGCCGATCAAGAACTGCTCCGCGAGTGCCGGTTGCTCGTTCTCGCGATGGTCGCGGCGTGGCGATGGGAGCCGAGCGACGATTTCCCGGACGGCTTGCGAGCCGGTCGAGCGTTGCTGACCGCGCTGCGCGAAGGCCCACCGTGGCCCACCCTGGATGCGGTGATGCGGTGATGCGGTGATGCGGTGATGCGGTGACTCGGTGCTCCATGGCCTTGCCGCCGGAACACACGTTCGTGCCCCCGACTGCTCAGCCTGAGCGCTCGACCGCGGTGACTGTCCACCCTCGCGAGGATGTGTCGTCCAAGCGCATCGTGAAGAGGAACGACGGCGTCCGGCTCGCGTGTGCGTCGCCCGCGACGACCTCCTCGGTCCTGCGGTCGACCTCGTAGTAGATCCCGTGCGCCACGACGGCGACCCGGAACGCAATCGGGTCGCGCGAGACGAGGTCGCGGACCTCGATGCTACGGATCGTGGCAGTTCGCATGACGGTGCGGTTCCTGGTGCGGATGTGAGTGAAGTCAAGGCTGCCGTCGTTCATCGCCCACTCCTCGAGGAAGTCGGTGATGGCCACCTCGAGCACCGACTTGTCGAATCGGGCGTCGACCAGGCTCAGGTCACTGGCCGCCTCGTCGGCGGCGTCGGCCCACGAGATGTTCGTCAAGGACAGCACGTCGCTCGGACGTGGTCCGGACGTCCGCTCGGCGACCTCGAGCGTCGCGTCGCGGGCCACTGACTGCTGGTTCCACGTGTCGGTCTGGATCGCGTCGGTGAGGTTGTGGACTCCCTCCTCGGCCTGCTCGATCCCCACGACGATCCACTCGCCGGCCCCGTTCTTGCCTAGCGTCCAGTACTCGACCGGCCGCCGTGAGCGATCCTTGCGCGACGCTCGTGCTCCGGACCAGCGGTTCACGACATAGTCGTTCAGCGTCGCTGTGATCCGGAAGGTAACCGTGTCATCGGTCTCGCCGGTCCGGTTGGCCACGTTGACCAGTTCCACGTCCGGACCCTCGACAATCTCGACGACGTTGGTCTCACCGCGCGCGGCGTACTCGTCCAGCTGCTCCGTCCACTTGCCGTACAGGACCGGCGCCAGGATCGCGTCGAGGGTCGCCTCGTCGCCTGCACTCCAGGCTCGCTGAGCCGTGACATAGAGGCTGAGAGCGCGCTGCTTGAGGGCCCGCGCGTCGAAGGTGACGTCGGTGTCGGCCAAGGCAGCCACCTCAGCCTCCACGCCCGCCGCGCGAGCGCGGGCCATCTTGTCGGAGCGGTGAGCCACGCGGTCACTCGTGGTGTTCAAGGTCCGCCTCCCCCGACGCCGCTGAGAGCGGGTCTTGAGCAGGAAGTACGCCACGAGCAGCACAATGATGATGATCAGGCCGAGGCCGCTACCCCCGCCGTTGCCGCCGCCGAAGAAGAAGACGCCTCCGCCGCCGCCACCGAAATGACCGCCTCGACCGCCCCCGAAGCCGCCTCCCCCGCCACCGAAGCCGTGGCCACCACCACCACCGCGAGCGAACGCGGCAGTCGGCGCTGACAGCATTGGCGCAGTGATCAGCGCCGCGGTCCAGGCGGACCGTGAGGCCAGCCGACGCGTGCGGCCGCGATGAACAGGCATTGGGTCCATTGCGGCCCTTCCCGGAATGGTGGACGCTTCCATGCCGACAGTACGCGCAGCCCCGCCGTGACCCAACGGCTTGACCCGGTTCTGAGTGTGGATGCCGAGGACAGGTCTGGTGGCACGGCGGGCAGGCGCCGGGGAGCCACGCAGCGAGGCTCCCTGCGGTGCACGTCCAAGGGTCACCACGGCCGCTCAGGGAGCGTCATACCTCACCTGTGCCGCCGAGCGCGCATGACGACCCACGCTGCCAGCACCACAGCACCGGCGATAACCGCAGGAGAGCGCTTGTCTCGCTGCTCCCTTGGGACACCCGTGATCACGGCCACCGCCCCGAGATGGGCAGCGAAGCCGCGGCCCCCCTCACGCATCAGCGCGGCGTGGTTCCAAGCGAAGACGGGGGCGGCCATGGGCGCCACGGCGTTCATCCACGGGCGGGTGGTTCGTACCGACCACAGGTGGCGCACCACGACGTCCTCGCCGTCCTGGGCCAGCTCACAGGTCCAGGTGCCGGCCAGCTCGCCCTCGGCCACCGCCACCAACCGGCTCGGCGCCACGACCTCGACCATCCGCGCCTCAAAGGTCAGCGTGTACGGGAGTCGAGTGCTGAAGGAGTAGCGCAGCCGCCGGCCGACGCCACCGGGAGCTCCCTCGGTCAGCACCTCCACACGCCGCACCGACGGCCACCACGCCGGCCACCCCTCGCCGTCGGAGAGCAGGGCCCACGCCTCGGACTGGCCAGCCGGAAGCCGCCACGAAGTCTCGAACCGGTAGTCCGCCACGGTTCCATGATCCCACCGCGCCCAGCTCCACCGCTCCGCTGGGCTGGGCTGGGCTGGGCTGGGCTGGGCTGGGCTGGGCTGGGCTGGGCTGGGCTGGGAATCGTCGCATGGCTACGACCCGCCACACCTACGCCCGCTCCTGGCCGACTGTCCCCTCGTCGCCGCAACCCCTCCGCCGGCAGAGCGCGGCTCGCCTCCAACATGGAAAGCGCGTTTCTCACACGTGGAGAGCAGGGAGGGGTAGGAATCGCCGGCGAACAGACACAAGGCAGCGTGCACCTTGACCCTCCGTGTGAGCAGTGGAATTTGCTCAGCCGGCCAGCCGAGCACCTTTGAAGGCGAGCCGAGTACATCGAGGCGCGTGGGCCGCATCGAGCAGATTGGTTGGCCTTGCGGCCAACATGTGCGAGTTGGTTGTCGTCGCGACGCGGCTGGACAACCTGATCGCTCTCGGCAGTCTCACCGAGCAACTCGCGTCCATCTGCGTGCCTCCCGTGCGCCCCGCCAAACCGTCATGGTCGGTCGGCCGCCACCGACGCTGCGGGAGGGACTGTCGCTCCGAACGACAACTTGGGCCCCGTCCCGGCACGACAGATCCGACGGCTGAGCGGGCTCCATCAAGGTCCGCGGCCAGGAAGCCGGCCCTTGCTCATCGTTGTCAACGTTCACTACGACACCGACCAGGAGAACACCATGTCCCTGGACCGGCCGACGCACGAGCGAGCGCGGTGCGAAAACCACGTCGACCAGGGTCGGCAGCGCGAAGGAGCGCCGAGCGAGCGGCTGGGCGTCATGAGGGCCTCGTACGGCCGACCTACGGTCGAGGTGGGAGCGCGGACACCGTGACCACGAGGGCCAGCTCGCAAGTCCGGTGATCTCTACCGGGCGCCGGCGCCGCACCACGGCGCAACTCGCCCAGGACGGAGGCACATGCGAAGGGGGAGGCCGCTGCGCGGCAGCTCGACGAGGAGGTCCACCGGCGCGCGCACAGGCTGCCGAACGGATCGGTCTGCCGTTGACCGTCGTGGAGACCGGCCACTGCGGTCGGGAACGGGCCCTGGAGGGCATGCTCGTCTCGTAGGCTCCGGGCATGTCGACACCCGCCATCCAGCTCGCGCCCGGAGTCTTCCGCATCCCGACCGTCGGCAAGGACCTGGTCAACTCGTTCGCGCTGCTGGAGGACGACGGCAGCGTCACCCTCGTCGACACCGGGCTGAAGCGCGCGCCGGCGAGAATTGTCGCTGCCCTGAGCTCCATCGGCAAGCACCCGCGGGACGTGACCCGAATTGTGCTCACCCATGTGCACCCCGACCACGCGGGCGGCGCCGCGCAGATGTCCCGGCAGACCGGTGCGCCGGTGCTGGTGCACGGCGATGACCACGGCTGGGCGACGAGCGGCCGGATCTCGGGTGCCCAGGACAAGTCGACCCGCCTGGGTCGGCTGATGGCCCGGACCGGCGACGCCAAGATAGAGCCGTTCACGCCGGGACCTGCGTTGACCGACGGCGAGGTGCTGCCGGTCGCGGGCGGGCTGCGGGTCATCCACACCCCGGGGCACTCCCCCGGTCACATCTCGTTGTTGCACGAGCCGACGCGCACGCTCGTCACTGGGGACGCCCTGTTCAACTGGCGGTTCCTACGCCGGACCCGGATCTCGCCGGCATCCCTCTGCTGGAACTTCGCGATGACAAAACGCACGGCGCACCGGCTCGGTGAGCTGGAGTACGAGGTCGCGGCGTTCACGCACGGCACGGAGATCAGGGATGGGGCCCGCGAGACGGTGCGGGGGCTCCTCGCGGAGCTGGACGGGAAGTCATAGGCCAAGCACTCGCGAGTGTTCGGGGTGTCGGTCTATCCGCCGCGATCCGGCGTGCTTGTGGGACGGGGTGACGAGGGCCTGGCTGCTGTCCTGACCGCCGAGCGCAAGGTTGCCGACGCTGCTCAACACCGGGCAGGCAGGTGGGCGTCGTAGATCTCTGGCGCAAGATGCGTGGCCCCCGCCGGGCGGATCCACGCACTGCTGCTACTGCTCAAGCAGGGCAGTGATCCTGCTGAGCACCGCCTTCAGTCCGGAGGCGAACTCGTTGCCGTAGTCGTAGCCCGACTGCAGCACGTCCCGACCGTCAATTCCAAAAAGGTACGGGAACTCCGACGCCGGGGACGACTCCATGGTTGCCGCGGTCATGGCAGCGAGCTCCGACTCGTCACGCAAGTGAAGGTTGACTTCCTGGAGCACGAACCCCTGCACATAGCTGCCGACCGTCGAGACGGCGTGAGCAGCCAGGGAAATGGGAAAACCGCCCTCCCGGAAGTTCGAATTCCTGCCTTCAGCAGCCGCAAGGTTGCCGGACCCGGATTCCTCGTGGAAGCCCAGGAGGCTGACCGCCCAGGGGTGGCGGCGCAAGACCACGCGGGTGTTGTGCGCTCGCTGGCTGATGGCGATCCGCCAAGCCGCGGACGCCGTGGGCGGCTCGATCCCGCTCGCGACGGCGCCTCGATGCCGAGTCCCGAGCGAGCCGTCGCACGGTGACCGCTTCCATGCCCTCGCCGTCCGCCACGGATAGCGCGATGTGAAGAGCCCGCTCCAAGATCACCGGTGCCCTCTTGGCCTCCGCAGCCGGTCTACGGCCCGCGTGCGCCTCCTCGGTCTAGCCCTCAGCGCCGGCTTAGGGGCCTGGACAATCTAACGTCGTTAGGCTAGGCTGACAAGTCCAATCTAACGTCGTTAGGATCAGCCGCTTCGGTTCAAGTCCTGACGACCCCGGTCCCCAGGAGGGCCAGATGAACCAGATCGACGCGACCATCGCGCCACCTCGGACCAACACCGGTACGCATGCACGTGTCCCGCACAGAAGAACAGCCGTAGTCGTCGGTGCGCTGTTCGTTCTGCAACTGCTCACATTCGCTGCGGGAAGCAACTTGGTCGAGGAGTATCTGCGCGGTGAGGCCTCACGGCAGACCCTGACCATCGGCGTCATGCTTGAGATGTGTTCCGGTATCGCGGTCGTCGGCATCGGTCTCTTGATGTACTCGGCGCTCAAGGAGGTCGACCGCAAGTGGGCGATCGGGTACCCGATCGCGCGATTGGTTGAGTTCGGCGTCTCAGCGGTCCTCGCCACGTACCTGTTGACCCAGCTCGAGGAGTTCCCGAACCCCTTGCTGTGGGTTTACCTGCCCACAGCGCTCGGCGGCCTGATCCTGAACTATCTCTTCTTCGTGTCAGGGTTGGTACCGCGGGCAATCGCGATACTCGGGCTCGTGGGTTACGGCCTGCTCTTGGTCACCGTTCCGCTCGACCTGCTCAGTGTGATCGACGTCGAAAAGGGAGCTGGACTCCTATTGCTCGCACCTGGAGGCCTGTACGAGTTCCTCGTCCTGCCAGCCTGGCTGATCGCGAGGGGATTCCGTTCCGCCGGCACGGCGTGATGCTGCAGACCCGGCCCGCACTATCTCGGGGGTTGGAGCCTCGTGAAGGAGGGCGCGACGAACGCGTCCTGGGTGCCGTGCAACGCCCCGATGTGCCGATGACCACGTGCGTCGAGTCCGGTAGTGTTCGGGCCTACTGACTCGGCGGCCTCAGCTGCTTCTGCATCTGCTGAGTGGTCACCGCGTAACTCGCGGACTCGTACAACCGCCGCGCGGCCACATTGCTGCCGAACACGTAACCGCTGGGCGCTGGGCGTGACCTTCAAGCAGTCGATGCGCCACCACACCTGGTGGAACCTCGGCACCCGCGTCGGCTCCCACACCACGGTCACCACCGTGCGGGTCGTGCGCTGACCTGACAGACCCACGTCGGAACCGCCCTTGACCGCGTCGTCGCGGGCCGGGGGCGGTTCCGTCGGTTTCGGGGGAAAGGGCTATCGACGGTCCTCTGGCGGGCGGGCGAGCATGGACAGGGCGTCGCCGCGGCTGGAACGCCGCTTCGCGGCTGCAAGGACGTGTGCCGGGAGCCACGACGCACGGCGAAGGCACCGGGTCTGAAGACCCGGTGTTCCGTTGCAGTCCTGGGCGTACTGTGATGGGGAGGGTGAGACGGAGGGGATGTCGGTGGCCGCTAGCACTGTCACGTTCGAGTCGCGCACCGTGATCAAGAGACCCGTCCCAGTGGTCTTCGAGCGTTTGGCAGACCTGCCGGGTTACAGCCGGTGGATGCACCGTACGGGTCTGTTTCGCCATAGCAGACTGGCGTCCGATCCCCCTGTCCGCAAAGGTACGACCTACTTCGACGCGACCTGGATGGGAACCTTCGAGGGAGAGGTCACGGAGTTCGTGCCGCCGTCGCGGATTGCTTTTCGCGAGACGCTGCGTTGGTTCGGCTCTGGAGCGTCGCAGGCCCGGCCCGAGTACTTTCTCGCAGCAGGCGATGGCGGAACGGTCGTTCACCACGTCGCCGTCGCACAGCTCTCCGGTTGGATGCGATTCATGAAACCGGCGGCAGCGCTGATGGCAAGAGTCGAACGGACCCGGACGCTCAGATCCCTGAAGCGTTCCCTGGAACCGAAGTAGCCGGAACTGACGCTGCCCGCGAGGTTCACCGGGCGCTCGGCATCGCAATCGAACGAAGACCTCGAACCCCAGCCTTGGTTCTGGTTCGTGCGACCGAGATCCATTGCACCCGGTCCTGGCCTGCATCGACGCGGTTATGCTCGGCGGTCGGCAGGGCGAGTCGGGTGGGGCGAGGGAGCCTCGTCGGAGAAGGGATGCGGCGATGGAGAACGCACTGCGCAACACCGCCCGCCCGCATCTGGCGTCCCGGGCGGAGGGGCGTCTGCACGCGGTGCTGGATCCCCGGTTGAGAAAGCGTGGTTGGACACCGAGGGTGGTGGCTCATGCCGGGTACGGCGCCGGGGGTTGGGTCCGCGTGCTCGCGCGTGTCATGTTCACGTCGCCGCAGTGGAGTCCCGACCGGGACGCGGACGGTCGTGGCTGGCGGCGCTTCCTGTGCGCGTCCGCCGCCGGCATCGCCGTCCATGTCCACGTCGGAGACCGCAGCCACGTGGTCGCCAGCGCGCGCGACGGCTACGTCGACGTACGCCTGCCGGCCGATCTCGAGCCGGGCTGGGCGAGCGTACGGCTCTCGGTGGAGGGCTCGGCTCCCGTCGAGGCGCCCGTGCGGATCGTGGCCCCAGGTCCGCAGCTCGGCCTGGTCAGCGACATCGACGACACGGTGATGGTCACGATGCTGCCGCGCCCCCTGATCGCCCTGCGCAACGCGTTCCTGCTGAAGGAGAGCGCACGCCAGCCGGTGCCAGGGATGGCGGAGCTCTACTCCGACATCGTCGGGGAACACCCCGACATCTTCGTCGTCTACCTCTCAACGGGCGCATGGAACACCGCCGGGGCCCTACGGGACTTCCTTGCCCGCCATCACTACCCGGCAGGCCCGCTCCTGCTCACGGACTGGGGACCCACCCAGACCGGGTGGTTCCGTTCCGGTCAGGAGCACAAGCGCGAGCAGCTGCGCCGGTTGTTCCGGGAGCTGCCCCAGGTGCGCTGGCTGCTGGTCGGCGACGATGGTCAGCACGACCCTCACCTGTACGCGGAGGCCGTGTCCGTCGCGCCCGACCGGGTGCTCGGCGTGGCCATCCGCCAACTGAGCGTCACCGAGCAGGTGGTCAGCACCGGCACGCCCCGCCCCAAGGACAGCCCAGCCGTCGGCGACAAGACCTCTCCCCGCGGTCCGGCCATCGCGACCGACGGCTTCGGGCTCCGCGACCTGCTCCGCGAGCGGAACCTGCTACTCGAGAGGACCGCCGACGACCCCACGAAGGACGGCTGACCGCGTCACGCGGCGGTGACCGCTGGTGACCGCTCCTAGCCATGGCACGGTCGAGTGGCCTGGGGCGTCGTGTTCTCCTGCCGGTCAGATGTGGCGCAAGCGCCGCTCGGTATGAACCGAGACAATCCTCTCATCGAGGTTTCTCACAACGCGGCTTGTCGGCGTCAACGACCTGCCGGATCCAGCCTATGAACGGACGGACTGACCGGTGTTCTCCTGGCGCGCCCTTCACGACTTCAGGAGACAATGAGGCGTGGAGCAGCCCCCGTCCGTGGTCGCCCGGTGGCTGGCCGCCGGAGACTCAGGTGATGTCGAGGCCTTCGACGACCTCCTGCATGGTGATGTCGTGGTCCATGCCCCTCGCGGGCTCTCAACTCAGGACCGCGAAGCAGAGAAGCAGGTATGGCGCGAAGCCGTTGCAGCCATGCCCGATCTTCGGCACGAGGTTCAAGAGGTCCTCGCAGAGGGAAACGTGGAAATGGCACGTGTCATTGTCGCCGGCACACTCCACCGCGACTTCGCCGGCGTCTCAGGGGGCGGCAGGTACTTCCGCATGAACCAGGCGGTCATCTGCCACCTTGACGGCGGCAAGATCGCCGAAGCGTGGGAGATCGCCGACGTCGGCTCGTTGGACGACCAGGCGAGTCCCTGACTTGGCGCATCGAACGGTGAGGCCGCGATCTGGGGACAGAGGAACGCGGGTTGCGCCATATCGCCGGCATCGACCCAGATGATCGCAAGGTTCCCAGGTGAAGACGTCGCCTTCCGGACGAACCTGACCGCTTGCCGACCTGCCCGTGGCTGGTGTGTGGTGGGACGTCGCACCGGCCGAGGTGTCCGACATCCCGACCGTGCCACCACTGCGCGCCGACTACGAGGCGGGCCGCCAGACGCAGCGGTGGTTCGGGTGAGCCTGTCTGGGTCGACCCCACTTGATGGTGGCGTCGTCGCAGATGGCGTCCGCAGCGGCCACCACTCTTTGGGGACGTTCATCGGAATGGCCACCGCGGTCAGCGCTGAGGTGTGCGCGGTCTCCGGGTTCGACTGGGTCCTGCTCGACCTCGAGCACGGCGCCGGCGGTGAGGAACAGCTGCGCGAGGTGGTCCCGGCTGCGGGCGGCTACGGGGTCGCCACCGTCGTACGCGTCGAGGCCGCGGAGCGGATCCGCATCGGACGGGCGCTGGACAGCGGAGCCGCCGGCATCATGCTGCCCCGGCTCAACAGCGCCGCAGAGGTGACCGCTGCGCTGGCTCACCTCCGCTACCCACCGGCCGGTGACCGCGGAGTCGCCACCTACAACCGGGCCTGCCAGTTCGGGCTCGACCCGGGAGCGTTGGACCGGGCCGACTCCGAAACGCTCTGCGTGGTGCAGATCGAGTCCGCGGCAGCGGTCGCCGCCGCCGACGACGTCGCCGCCATCGATGGGGTCGACGTGCTGTTCATCGGTCCCCGTGACCTCAGCCATGACCTCGGCGTGCCGGGCAACCTCACCGCACCGGCGTACCTGGAGGCCCTGGACACTGTCCAGGCGGCGGCCCGCCGCCACGGCAAGGCCAGCGGGATGCTCGTCAGCGACGGAACCGCCGCGGCCGACCGCCTCGCACAGGGCTGGTCGTTCCTCGCCATCGGCTCCGACTCCACCCTGCTCGCCGCGACCATCCGCACCGAGTTGGACCGAGCCCGCGCCTCCTCCGCCTCCTGAAGCCGCACCACCCCGACGAAAGGACGACACCGCCATGGCTGGACACCTCACCGCCGACGGCTACACCGAGCTGGGCATCGGCCTGATCAGCGTGGGCTGGATGGGCAAGCTGCACAGCCGCGCCTACCAGGCGATCCCGATGGTCTATCCGGAGCTGAGGATCCGACCCCGGTTGGTGCACGCGGCCGACACCGCTCCGGACCGCGCCGACTACGCACGGGACGTCCTCGGGTACGCCACGGCCGGCACCGACTATCGCGCTGTCCTCGCCGACCCGGACGTCGACGTGGTGTCGATCTGCCGCCCAACCTGCTGCACCGCGAGATCGGCATCGCGGCCGCCGAGGCCGGGAAACCCTTCTGGATCGAGAAGCCGGTCGGGCGCGACGCCGCCGAGACCGCCGCAGTGGCCGCTGCGGCCCGGGCCGCCGGGGTCGCCACCTCGATCGGCTACAACTACCGCCACGCCCCCGCGGTCGAACGCATCCGAGCGATGATCGCGAGCGGTGACCTGGGTCGGATCACGAACGTTCGAGCGGTCTTCTTCAACGGCTACGCGTCCGAGCCCAACGGCGCCCTGTCCTGGCGGTTCAAGAAGGCCCCCGGTGGTGAGCAGCTCAACTCCAGCATCGATGAGGCTCTGGCCGACGCCGAGGTGATCGCGGCCACCGCCGCGTCGGCGGCCGACGGGCAGTGGCACCAGGTCCCGCAGATCCCCGGGGCGACGTTCGGTCATCCACGCTCCCTCATGCCCGCTCATGTCTGAGCAGCTGCCCTTGGTGATCGGGCTCGGCGTCGTCGATCCCGGCCTGGTCGCCGAGACGTTCACAGGTCGATGTCGCTTCGCCGCGGACCCGACCGACGACGACCTGCGCGAAGCAGACGGGGCCATCGCGCGCGCGGACGCCACCATCGACACCGCGCTCCTCGACCGGGCTCCCCGGCTGCGGGTCGTCGCGAGGACCGGCGTCGGCGTGGAACGTGTCGACCTGCGCGCCGCAACCGCCCGCGGGATCGCCGTCGTGGTCACCCCCGGCACCGGTGCCGTCGCGGTCGCCGAGGGCGCCCTCGCCATGGCCCTGCATCTGGTCAAGCGGTTCGGTCCGTTGACCGACCTGGTGCGCTCCGGCCGCTGGGCCGACCGCGGCTCGGTCGCTGTGGGGGACCTGGCGGGGTCCACCCTTGGCGTGGTCGGGTTCGGCCGGATCGGTCGACAGGTGGCCACGCTGGGCGCCGCCCTGGGGATGAAGGTCCTCGCCTACGACCCGGTCGCCGAACCTCAAGCGGAGCTCCGCTGCGGCACGCTGGTCGAGCTGCTGTCGCACAGTGACGTCATCACCCTCCACCCGCCGCTCACCCCTGACACCCACCACCTCATCAACACCGAGACGCTCAGCCTGACGAGACCAGGGGCTATCCTCATCAACTGCGGCCGCGGATCCCTGATCGACAACGACGCGGCGTTCCAGGCGTTGGTCGCCGGTCGGATCGCCGGGATCGGACTGGACGTGTTCGACCCAGAGCCCCCGCAGCACCACCCGTTGTTCGACCACCCCGACGTGGTCCTCACCCCCCACCTGATGGGTCTGAGCAAGCAGGCCACGGCGGCTACTTTCGCCGCCGCCGCAGCCGGCGTCGTCGACGTCCTGGAGGGTCGTGAACCCGCCGCCGCCGCCGTTGCCAACCCGCACTGGAAGACAGCCCGGGCGACTGCTACCTCACCAGCCACTGACAAGCGAGGCGCCTGATGCAGGATCTCCTCACCGGGAAGGTCATCCTGATCAGCGGCGGCACCCAGGGCCTCGGTGCCGGCATCGCCCGCGCCGCCGCCCGCGAAGGCGCCACCCTCGTCCTCGCCGGGCGCAACGCCGCACACGGCGAGCAGGTCGCGGCGGATCTCGCAGCTGACGGCGCCGAGGCCAGCTTCGTGCCTGCCGACATCACCGATGTGGCCCAGGCTGTCGCCGCGGTCGAGACCACGGTGAGGAGGCACGAGCGGATCGACTCCCTCGTCAACTCCGCGGGCCTTACTACGCGCGGAACCCTGCTGGACACCACCGAGGAGCTGTTCGATCAGCACATCGCGGTCAACCTCAAGGCTCCGTTCTTCCTGATGCAGGCAGCCGTCGCCGACATGAAGCGACGCGGCGCCCCCGGAACGATCGTCAACATCATCTCCATCGACTCCCACGGGGGTCAGTCCTTCCTCGCGCCGTACGTCGCCGCGAAGGCTGGCCTGGCCGGGCTGACCCGCAACGCCGCGCACGCGCACCGCTGGGACCGGATCAGGATCAACGGACTGAACATCGGCTGGTCGGCCACCGACGGTGAGGACCTCACCCAACGGCAGTCCCACGGAGCCGACACGGACTGGCAGCGTCGGGCTGCCGCGACCCTACCGATGGGCAAGCTCGGCCAGGTCGACGAGATCGCCGACTTCGTGGCGTTCCTGCTCTCCGACCGCAGCGGCGTCGTCACCGGCTCCGTCATCGACTGGGACCAGAACGTCATCGGCGGACTCGGTGACTGAACAACGACCTGCTCAGCATCACTCTGTGCGAAGGAGTCCACCGTGCGTCTCGGTCTGATCGGCCTCGGCCGGATCGGCGCGTTCCACGCCCACACCCTGTCCCACCTCGACGAGGTCGACTCGCTCGTCGTCACGGACGCGGTCCCCTCGACCACCGCCGCTGTCGCCGAACGGTTCGGCGCCGAAACCGCGGAGTCACCGGCGGCGCTGATCGGCGGTGGCGTCGACGGGATAGTGATCGCCGCAGCCACCGACGCGCACACCGCACTCATCAAGGCCGCCGTCGATGCCGGCATCCCGGTCTTCTGCGAGAAGCCGCTCTCCGGGGACGTCGACGAAGCCATCGCCATCGCGGACTACGTCAACGCCAGCGGCGTGCCGGTCCAGATCGGCTACCCGCGCCGGTTCGACCCGGCCTACCTGGCCGCCCGGAGTGCAGTCGCCGGGGGTGAGCTCGGCTGGGTGCACACCGTCCGGTCGACCACCCTGGACCCGGCGCCGGCGCCACGCGGGTACATCGCCGTGTCCGGGGGGATCTTCCGCGACTGCTCGGTCCACGACTTCGACACCGTCCGGTGGGTCACCGGCCGCGAGGTCGTCGAGGCCTACGCCACCGGCAGCGCCCACGGTGACGCCTTCTTCGCCGAGCTCGGCGACGTCGCCACGGCGCAGACCCTGCTCACGTTCGACGACGGCGCCACCGCGGTCGTGTCCAACACCCGCTACAACGCGCGCGGGTACGACGTACGGCTCGAGCTGCACGGCACCGAGGACAGCGTCGCCGCCGGCTGGACCGACAGCACACCGCTCCGCGGCCTCGAGCCAGGCACGAACTGGCCCTCCGGAAAGCCCTGGACCTTCTTCATGGACCGGCTTGCCGACGCCTTCCGGTCCGAGCTCACGGCCTTCACCGACGTCGTCGCCGGGCGGCGACTCTCACCATGCACCGTCGACGACGCGCTCGCCGTGACCTGGATCGCCGAGGCAGCCACCCTTTCCCTGCAACAGCACCGGCCGGTGCGGATAGCCGAGGTTCGACAGTGACCACCCCACAAACCACCACCACGACCAACCCCGGGCCAGCGACACCGAACCGGCCGCGGATCGCCGGCGCACCTATCTCCTGGGGGGTCTGCGAAGTCCCCGACTGGGGATTCCAGCTCTCGCCCAGCCGAGTCCTCGAGGAGATGCGGGACATCGGGCTCGCCGCCACCGAGCTCGGCCCGGAAGGGTTCCTGCCCGTCGACCCCGACCAGATGGCCGGGGTGCTCGCGGCCCACCAGCTGACCGCCGTCGGTGGGTTCACCCCCGTGCTGATGCACCGCCCCGGTCACGACCCGCTCCCGGCGATCGACCGGATCCTGGACCAGTACGAGGCCACTCACGCGGAGGTCCTCGTCCTCTCGGCGACGTCGGGACTGGACGGCTACGACACCCGCCCCACGCTCGACGACGATGGGTGGAGCCTGCTGCTGAGCAACCTGGACCGGATCAGCGGCCGGGCCGCCGAGCGCGGCGTCCGCGCCGTCCTGCATCCCCACGTGGGCACCATGGTCGAGAACGGCGAGGAGGTGCAACGGGTCCTCAGCGGCTCCTCCATCTCGCTGTGCCTGGACACCGGTCACCTGTTGATCGGCGGCACCGATCCTGCTGACCTCACCCGGCAGGCACCCGACCGGATCGCGCACACCCACCTCAAGGATGTCGACAGCCGGATCGCCGACAAGGTCCGCGCGGGTCGACTGAGCTACACGGAAGCCGTGGCCGATGGGATGTACCAGCCGCTGGGCGCCGGCGACGTCGACGTCGAGTCCATCGTGAACACCCTGCAGGGCAACGGTTACACCGGGTGGTACACCCTCGAGCAGGACACCATCCTCACCGAGGAGCCCCGCGGCGAGGGACCTGTGAGCGACGTACGGACCAGCGCGGCGTACGTCCGCGACCTGCTGCCTACAACGTGATCATCGCCGAGGAGCTCACCGGACCCGTGGAACCACTACGAATCGGAGTGCTCGGAGCGGCACGCATCAGCGAGCTGTCCATCGTCGACCCCGCTGCGGTGACCGGAACACGACTCGTCGCGGTCGCCGCGCGCAGCCGCCAGCGGGCTGAGGCCTTCGCCGAGACCCACGGCATCGAGCGGGTCCACGCTTCGTACGCCGACGTGATCGCCGACCCCGAGGTCGAAGCTGTCTACAACCCGCTCGCGAACAGCCTGCACGCGCCTTGGAACAAGGCGGCGATCCTCGCCGGGAAACACGTCCTGACCGAGAAACCGTTCGCCAGCAACGGCATCGAGGCCGCCGAGGTACGGGACCTGGTCCGCGGTCGGCCGCTGGTGCTGTTCGAGGGTTTCCACTACCTGTACCACCCGCTGACGAAGCGTCTGATGTCGCTTCTGGCCGACGGCGAGCTGGGGACGCTACAACACGTCGAGAGCACCATGTTCATGTCGGCACCCCCGGCGGAGGATCCGAGATGGTCACTCGCACTGGCGGGCGGCGCCCTGATGGATCTCGGTTGCTACGCCTTGCACGCCCAGCGTGTTCTGCGTGACTTCGCGGGCGGTGAGCCCCGCCTCGTCGGAGCGGCCGGCGGTGAACAGGCCGGCGCTCCCGGCGTCGACGCATGGGCGGAGGCGCACCTCGAGTTCCGCTCCGGCGCAACCGGTCTGCCCGGTGCAGCATGGTCAGTGAGGGCTGGGACATGTCGCTGCGGGTGGTCGGATCGAACGGCGAAGCGTTCATCCCCGACTTCCTCTACCAGAAGTACGACGACCGGATCGTCATCAGTTCCGGCTCCTTGGTGCGGACGGAGCACTGCGGCGACGCGACCTCCTACACCTACCAGCTCCGAGCCTTCATCGGCGCCGTCCGGAGGCGGGCGCCGTACCGCACCGATGCCGACGACGCGGTCGTGACCATGTCGCTGATCGACGACTGCTACCGCTCCATCGGGCTCCAGCCCCGTCCGGCGCACGCGTGAAGTTCGATCGGGCCGGAGCCCCCGCTCGGCCGCGGAATGAGGTGTTTTTGACGGCTCGCTGACGTTTCCCCGCTCGCAGAGGTCTCGTAGCCTTGGACAGTCCACCGTTCCCGAAGGAAGCCCGCTCATGACCGCTTTCACCGCGTCCCGCACCACCGGTTGGTTGTCCACAGCGGACTGCTCCATCGACGACTTCGCTGCCGTCGTCGAGCAACAGACCGAGCTGTCGGACTACCCCTACGCGGACTCCGTCGACCGCGAGGTGCTGGTCTACGGCGAGAGGCTCCGCAGCGCGATCGGCAGCCGCGCCGGCCGGACCGGGGTGCAGTCGGAGCTGATCCGGGCGTTGACGACCGGTCCCGGCGTCGTGGTGTTCAAGCAGGCCTTTGGCGACCTGTCCGTGGTCGACCGCGCCACCGAGGCCTTCCTCGCCCAGGTCGCCGCCGAGAAGGCAGCAGGCGTCTCCGGCGGGGACCACTTCGCCAAGCCCGGCGCGAACGACCGGGTCTGGGGTGCGCTGGACAAGCTGGCCGTCAACGACCCCGAGGTCTTCGCCGACTACTACGCCAACGACGTCATCGCGCTGGTCAGCGAGGCCTGGCTCGGCCCGTCATACCAGGTCACCTCCCAGGTCAACGTCGTCAACCCCGGCGGTCAGGCGCAGACCCCGCACCGCGACTACCACCTCGGCTTCATGGACGCCGGGGCGGCCGCGCGGTTCCCCACCCACGTGCACCGGCTCTCCCCGGCGCTGACCCTGCAGGGCGCGGTCGCGCACTGCGACATGCCCGTCGAGACCGGCCCGACCCTCTACCTGCCCTACTCCCACCAGTACGAGCCCGGTTACCTCGCCTTCCACCTCCCCGACTTCACCGCGTACTTCGGCGAGCACTACGTCCAGCTGCCGCTGGAGAAGGGCGACGCCGCGTTCTTCAACCCCGCCCTGTTCCACGGCGCAGGCACCAACCTGACCAGCACCGTCCGACGGATGGCCAACCTGCTGCAGGTCTCCTCACCCTTCGGCCGCGCGATGGAGACCGTCGACCGGGTCGCCATGTGCCGGGCCCTGTTCCCCGTCCTCCTGGAGAAGAAGACGGCCGGCGCATCCGAGCGCTACCTCGACAACGTCATCGCCGCGTCCGCCGAGGGCTACGCTTTCCCCACCAACCTCGACCGCGACCAGCCCATCGACGGTATGGCGCCACAGACCCAGGCCGACCTCGTCCGGCAAGCCTTCACCGAGGGATGGACCCAGGAAGCGTTCGGATCCGCGCTCGACGCCCACGCCGCACGCACGCATCCCAGCCATGGCTGAAGGAGCGCCACTGACCTGGCGGTCCCTTGACCGAGCTCCCCTGACGCCACGGAAGCAGACTCATGCCCAATGAGCTGCTGGCAACCTGCTGGACCCACGCCGGGGACGCGATGCCGGTGCCCGGCTGCCATCTGAGTCCGCTGGACCTCCGCGCCAGAGCGGAGGCCGTGGCTGCCGCGGGCTTCACGGGAATCGGCTTCACCGTTGATGATCTCGACGCAGCGCAGGCCACCTATGGCTTGCCGCAGGTGAAACGGATCTGCGATGACCTCGGCCTGGTCCACCGCGAGGTCGAGCTGCTCGAGAACTGGTGGACGACTGACGGGCGCCGCCGCGAGTCGGGCCAGAGACGGAAGTCGTTGCTGATCGCCGCCGAAGCGCTCGGAGCGCGACAGATCAAGATCGGACCGGATGTAGCAGTCATCGACGGCGGCGTCCCAGCACTGGCCGACATGACCCACTGGGCGGACGAGCTCCATCTGCTGGCCGAGCAGGCGGCCGAGGTCGGGACCCGAGTGGCACTGGAACCGCTGCCATTCTCGAACATCACCGACTTCCGGTTGGCAGCGGAGCTCATCGCCTCCGCTGACCACCCCGCAGCCGGTCTCGTCGTGGACATCTGGCACCTGGAGCGCGGCCCCTCCACGCTGGCCGACCTTGCCCGGATCCCCGGCGACAAGGTCTTCGCCGTCGAGCTCAACGACGCCCCCGCACCACGGTCCACCGATCTCTTCCACGACACCATTCACCACCGGGTGCTGTGCGGCGCGGGGGCATTCGACGTCAAGGGATTCGTCGAAACCCTGCGAAGGATCGGCTTCTCCGGGCCGTGGGGCGTCGAGATCCTCTCCGACGCACACCGCGGACGTCCCTTGCAGGAGGCGCTCGTGGACGCGCACCGCACCACGATGGCGCTGTTCGACACCCCCGCCGCCGGCGGTGCCGAGAAGGGGCGGCTGACTGTTGAGTGACGGGAACGGAGAGGTTCGCTGCCCAAGCCTGTGAGCGGTCGGCTGAGCCGGCCCGGCCCGATCGCGCTACGTCGGGTCCACACCATGCGGCCGGCGCGATGAGCGCCCCAGCTCAGCCTCGAAAGCGGGCCGAACGTCGACAGTGTCGTAGATGATGTAGAGAGCCTTGATCAGGCCGTCAGACCCGAGTGTGGCCACGTCCACCACGTCGAACGGTGCAGCTGCACCAGACGGCAGGCGCCAGTCGAAGTGGAACCAGAAACTCACAGTGGCTTGCCCGGTCGTGTCTGTGCCGCTCATCGCCGACTTCAACGTCACGTCCGCTCGGCTGGTGTCCGCGAACAGCGCCCGGTAGAAGTCTTCGGCCGGTTGTGACCCGTAGAGGGGTGAGTGCACGACGCCGTCGTCAGCGAAGAGGCTGACAGCCAGCCCTACATCCGCGGTGCTGAGAGCGTGCAGGTACGTGGCGACCAAGTCGTCCAATGAGTTACGCACCTTCAGACGCTACCCGAAACTGAAACGTCCTCATCCAGCCGCGTTGAGGGCGGCTACCCGTCGCCCGGATCCGCGATCCGCGCGTGGGACTGGTGCGTCCTACCGCTTCTTGCGGACGACAATGGGGGTTTCGGTGGTCGCTGGTCATCGTTGGTCGAAGCCGGAAAACGCGGTCTGACCTGAGGAAGAGCGCTCTCGGGCTAGTTGGGCGTCGTTGGCGGTCGTCGGCCTCCGCCGTCCTTCTTGCGGACTGTTTGCGGACTGCTGGGTCACCACGAGAGCCCTCGGGCGAGGGCGGCGTCGAGCAGCGTTCGGGCGACCTGCTCGGCCTTCTCGGTCGCCGCGGCACCGACCGGCTTCGCCTCGTATCGGTCCTGGTTGCGGGCGCGTCGCAGGCGGTCGAACTCTCGTGCCGCCCGGTCCGCGGGCGGCTTGTCGAGGACGGCACGCAGGTAGCGGCCGAGCGCCTCGTGCTGGCCGGGTCCGTTGGTGGTCCGGAAGCCGTACGCCGCCAGCAGCGCCTCACCGGTGTCGTGACAGGCGTCGTAGGCGATGCCG
>JAWWPF010000042.1:0-23904 GCA_033850795.1 Nocardioidaceae bacterium
GCCGACCACCCGGTAGCCGGTGCGGGCGAAGACCTCGGCGATGCCCGCGCCCATGGTCCCCAGCCCGATCACGCCGACGGAGATGTCCTGCGGTGCGCTCGTCGTCATGGGGGCGATCATGGCACGCACCCCGGCCCGGTGTTGAGCCGTCGAACCGGCCGCCCCCTCGGCCGGCTCCCGCCCCGGTCGGGTCTCTCACTCCGAAGGGAGCCCGCCGTCGTGCCGGAAGCACCTCAGCGGCATCCGGTCACGCCGCCCGGAGGCGCCATACCCAACCCTCGCCACCCTCTCAACGGGAATGCGCGCCGTCTCAACGGGAATGCGCGCCGTCTCAACCGGAATGCGCGCCGTCTCAACGGGGGGTCGCCCGGCGGACCCTCGGCCCGGAACGCCCGGCCCGCAGGTAGATTTCCGGCCGTGAGACTCGTCGTCGCGCGCTGCCAGGTCGACTACGCGGGCCGGCTGACCGCCCACCTGCCGATGGCCACGCGCCTGATCATGGTGAAGAACGACGGCTCGGTGCTGGTGCACTCGGACGGCGGGTCGTACAAGCCGCTGAACTGGATGTCCCCGCCCTGCAAGGTGGTCGAGGGGATGAGTGAGGACGGCCTGGCGGAGTGGCTGGTCACCGGCAAGGAGGACGACACGCTGCGGATCCTCCTCGAGGACGTCCTTCACGACAGCGACCACGACCTCGGGCTCGACCCGGGACTGCAGAAGGACGGCGTCGAGAAACACCTGCAGGAGCTGCTCGCGGACCACCCGGCGACGCTTGCCGACGGCTTGACCCTGGTACGACGGGAGTACCCCACCGCCATCGGGCCGGTCGACCTGATGTGCCGCGACGGCGAGGGCCGCTCGGTGGCGGTCGAGATCAAGCGTCGCGGCGAGATCGACGGCGTCGAGCAGCTCACCCGGTACCTCGAGCTGCTCAACCGGGACCCGAAGCTGCGGCCCGTCCGCGGGATCTTCGCGGCCCAGGAGATCAAGCCACAGGCCCGGGTCCTCGCCACCGACCGCGGGATCGCCTGTGCGGTGGTGGACTACGACGCTCTCCGCGGCATGGACGACCCGTCCGAGCGGCTGTTCTGAGCTGGCGGCCACGGGGAGCCCGAGGCCGAGCCTCTCACCCCACCAGCCGGACCACCTCGTCGGCGCAGCCCCACGACAGGGTCACGCCGGCGCCGCCGTGGCCGTAGCAGTGCACGACCCGGGTCGGTCCCTGGTCCTCCACGTCGAGACGGACCTCCGGCCGCGCCGGGCGAAGGCCAACCTTGTGCCCTACCACCGCCGCGCGGGCGAGGTCGGGGACCAGCTCGACGGCCCGCTCGAGGATGAGCTTGGCGACGTCCGGGTCCGGGCGCCGGTCCCACTCCCCCTCGTCGTCGGTGCCGCCGACCACGATGTCGCGCGAGCGCGGCACCACGTACACCGGTCCCGACTCGTCGAGCCACCACCGGTCGAGCCCGACCTGCTCGACGTAGACGACCTGACCCCGCACCGGCATCACCGAGGGGTCGTCGGCCATCCGCCGAGCGCCCAGCCCGGTGGCGTTCACGACCACCTCGGCGCGGTCCGGCAGGGCGGACAGCGCCATCCGGGTGAGCGTGCCGCCGAGGCCCTCGACCCGGCCGGCCAGCCAGGTCAGGTAGACCGGCATCTCGACGATCGGCGCCACGAAGCTCCAGCCATCGGCGTACGGCGGCCGGAAGGCGCCCACCCGGGTCAGCGCCGGCACCGCATCGCGCCACCACGGGTCCGGCCGTCGCGCCCGGTGCAGCTCGGTGCCCGCCAGCATGCGCACCCCGGTCTCCTCGCGCGCCGAGAGCGTCTCGAGCTCGGCGTAGGTCTCCCGCGACCACGCGGTCACCCGCTCGAAGGGGTAGGCGCGGTAGGGGTACCAGAGCGCGGCCGCGACCACGGACGTGGTCTCCAGCGGCAGGTCCCGGGCCAGCACGTCGACGGCGTGCCCGGCCTCGAGGAGCCGCACCGCACAGGAGAGCCCGACGACGCCTGCCCCGACGACGACGACCCTGGCCATGCGACGAGTGTGCCCTATCGGCCGGCCGTCGCGGCCCGGTAGTCGCCGATCACCACCGTCCCGGAGCTGTCCCGGACGGTCGCGACCACGTACTTCCGGGCACCCGGGCGAGCCACCTTGCAGACGATCCGGGTGCCGGCCCGTGCCGGGTACGCCGGGACGGCACCGCAGTCCGCCTGCGGCCACCCCCGCCCGTGCAGGGTCTCCACGAGGCGTTCGGTGGCGACCACGCCGCCGGCGAGGTGCGCGTCGAAGTCGATCTGCGAGTGGGTGCCCACGAGGACGGGGCGCAGCAGCAGCCGCACGGTGGCGACCAGGCCGTCGACGTACCCGCGGCAGCTCATCGACCGCGGCAGGGAGCCGTCCCAGACCGGGCAGTCGAGGTACGCCAGGCGAAGACCCTGGCCGGCGATCTGGCGGGCCAGTCGGGCGGCCACGGGACGCTCGAGCCGGTCCATCGCCCGACCGGGAGGGCTGTGCCGGGCCGGGGACGGGCCGCCGAGCCTCGGGGTCGGCGAGGCCGCGGCAGGGTGCGGTGCGGCAGCTCCCTGGCTGCACGCAGCCAGCAGCAGGAGTACGGCGGCCGCGAGGACGGAGAGGCTCGCCGGACGACCGTGCACGTGACCGACGATAGCCAGCCGCGGAAACGGCACCCGCGGGGAGCGATGCTCAGCCGTTCACGGCCCGGACGTCGGCGATCAGCACCGACCGGCCGTCGCCCGCGCTCTGGTCGCGGACCATCAGCTCGATCTCGACCTCGGTGCCGTCGCGGCGTAGGGCGGGGACCTTCACCGGCCGGTCCAGCAGCGGTTTGCGGCCCACCAGGAGGTACATCGTGAAACCCGCCACGTGCGCCTGCCGGTAGCGCTCGGGGATGATCGTGACGATCCGGCTCCCGACCAGCCCCCTGCCGTCCTGGTAGCCCAACAGGTCCGCGGCGCCGCGGCTGATGGCGATGATCTGGCTGGCCTCGTTCGCGGCGATCAGGCAGCCCTCGGCCTCGACGACCGACGCCGCGTCCCACTCCGGCGGCACGGCCGGCACGGCCGGCTCGTCGGCGGGGACCGACCAGGGCTGAGGCGACCCGCCCTCGGCCTGGCGCAGCACCTCCCGGCACAGCCACCGGCGGAAGACCTGCACCTCCGGCTGTGTCGGTGCGGCCAGCACCAGGCCCTCATGGGAGAGGTCGAGAGCGGCCTCGATGGCCCGGTCCAGCGTCTCGAAGTGCGTCACCGAGTCCCGCGGGACCGGTACCTCGATGCGGGAGGCGGAGACGTACGGCTCGGTGGGGTCGGCCATCAGGTCGTCGGAGGACATCTTCACCGGCGCCGGCGGCACGTGCTCCTCGAGCACCGCGATCGCGTCGATGGCCTCGGCGTGCATCTGGATCGAGTCGACGCCCTCGGACTCCATGCTGGCCAGCAGGTACTCCCGCAGGAGCGCCTCGGCATGCTCCTGCCAGGCGGCGTGCAGCAGCAGCGGCATGTTCCGCAGCTCGACAGGGACGCTGCTGGACCGAGGGCCGGGCCCGGCGGTGCCCGCGGTCCGCGGCTCCGTCGGCTCGTCGGACGCCCCGTCCTGGCCGCTGAGCCGGAACCACACCGTCTTGCCGCCCGGGTGGAGGGTGACCCCCCAGTCGTCGACCATGGACTCGAGCATCAGCAGCCCGCGGCCGGTGCCCGCCGTCGCTGCGTACCGCCGGCGGGAGGGCAGGTGCGGGCTGCCGTCGCCGATGTCGACGCGCAGCCCGTCCCGGTCGACCGCGGCGGTCACGTCGATGTCGGTCCCCGCGTGCAGCAGGGCGTTGGTGACCAGCTCGCTGACCAGCAGGACGGCCGACTCGACGAGGTCCTCGCGCCCGGCGTCCTCGAGCAGGGTCATCACCTGGCGACGCGCCACGGCGACGCTCGAGGGCTCCGGGGCGAGCCGCACGCGCAGCGACGCGTGCGGGGCGGGCGTTGTGGACGTGGGATCACCTGCTCAAGGCGTCGACGGAACGGTCAAGGCGCCAGCGAGCCACCGCCTCCTGACCAGGGTGCCCGGAGAGCGCCCCTGTCACACTTCCCCGGGCCACACGTCGTCATCGAGGCGGTTGGCACGGCGGATCGCGGCCAGGATCCCGCCGACGACCTCGCTGAGGCCGTAGTCCTTGGGCGTGAACACGGCCGCCACCCCGAGCGCCTCGAGTCGCACCCGGTCCGCGGCCGGGATGATCCCGCCCACCACCACCGGCAGGTCCGCGAGCCCCTCGGCGCGCAGGCCGTCCAGCACCGCGGGGACGAGCTCGAGGTGCGCCCCGGACAGGATGGACAGCCCGACGCAGTGCACGTCCTCGGCCACCGCGGCCGCGACGATCTGGGCCGGGGTGAGGCGGATCCCCTGGTAGACGACCTCGAAGCCCGCGTCGCGCGCCCGCACCGCGATCTGCTCGGCGCCGTTGGAGTGACCGTCCAGCCCCGGCTTGCCGACCAACAGCCGCAGCCGTCCGCCGAGCTGTCCCCCGGTCCGCCGTACGCCCTCGCGGACGGCAGCCAGCGCGGCGCCGGCGTCCGCCGACCCGATCACGCCGGAGACGCCGGTGGGCGCCCGGAACTCGCCGAACACCTCACGCAGCGCCCCGGTCCACTCCCCCGTGGTCACACCGGCCCGGACCGCGACCAGCGTGGCCGCCATCAGGTTCTCCCCGGACGTGGCCGCCTCCGCGACCCGGGCCAGCGCGCCCGCCACCTCGGCCTCGTCGCGCAGCCGTCGCCAGGCGGCCAGCGCCTCCACCGCCGAGCGCTCCGCGGCCGGGTCGGGCTGCTGCACCGCGCCGTCCGGGTCGACGGTCAGCGGCGAGGCCTCGGTGGTCCGGAAGCAGTTCACCCCCACGAGGGGGTCCTCACCGGACTCGACCCGAGCCCGCCGGGCGGCGTGCGAGGCCACCAGGGCCTGCTTCATGTACCCCGACTCGACGGCGGCGACGGCACCGCCCAGGGCCTGGACCCGGTCCATCTCCGCGCGGGCGCCGGCCACCAGCTCGTCCACCTTCGCGGCCACCACCCGGGAGCCGTCGAAGAGGTCGTCGTACTCCAGCAGGTCGGACTCGAGGGCGAGCACCTGCTGCATCCGCAGGGACCACTGCTGGTCCCACGGGCGGGGCAGCCCGAGCGCCTCGTTCCACGCGGGAAGCTGTACGGCGCGCGCCCGGGCGCCCTTCGACAGCGTCACCCCCAGCATCTCCAGGACGATCCGCTGGACGTTGTTCTCGGGCTGCGCCTCGGTCAGGCCCAGGGAGTTCACCTGCACGCCGTACCGGAAGCGCCGCATCGTCTCGTCCTCGACGCCGTAGCGCTCGCGGGTGATCTCGTCCCACAGCACCACGAAGGCGCGCATCTTGCACATCTCCTCGACGAACCGCACGCCGGCATTGACGAAGAACGACATGCGGGCGACCACCTGCGGGAAGTCCTCCTCCGCCACCTGTCCGGCGTCGCGGACGGTGTCCAGCACGGCGATGGCGGTGCACAGCGCGTAGGCGAGCTCCTGCGTCGGCGTCGCGCCGGCCTCCTGGAGGTGGTAGCTGCAGATGTTGACCGGGTTCCACCGGGGGACGTGGTTGACGGTGTGCGCCACGAGGTCGGAGGTCAGCCGCAGGGAGTGCTCGGGGGGGAACACGTAGGTCCCGCGGGAGAGGTACTCCTTGATGATGTCGTTCTGCGTGGTGCCGGTCAGCGACCCGCGGACCGCGACGAGGTCGGCCCCGTCCGCCTGCTCCTCGGCGACCACCTGGTAGAGCGCGAAGAGCCACATGGCCGTCGCATTGATCGTCATCGAGGTGTTGGTGCCGGCCAGCGGGATCCCCTCGAAGAGCCGGCGCATGTCCCCGAGGTGCGCGACCGGCACGCCGACCCTGCCGACCTCCCCGCGGGCCAGCGGGTGGTCGGGGTCGTAGCCGGTCTGGGTGGGCAGGTCGAAGGCGACCGAGAGCCCGGTCTGGCCCTTGGCGAGGTTCCGGCGGTAGAGCGCGTTTGACTCCGCCGCCGAGCTGTGCCCGGCGTACGTGCGCATCACCCACGGGTGGTCCTTCATCGGTCCCTCATGGGCCGAGCGTAGGGCCGAGCGGCCCCGTCGCGACGGGGTTGTGAACTACCGCACTGGAGCGGCTCAGACCACGGCGGGGGCGCGCTCCACCGACAGGCAGCGCCGCAGCCGGGTGACGGCGATCACCCGTCGCACCGACGGGCTGCAGCCCCGCAGGCGCAGCGACCGGCCCTCGCGGTCCATGACCGTCGTCGCCGCGGCGAGCAGCCGCAGCGCGGTGGCGTCGACCGACTCGACCTCGCTCATGTCCACGACCACCTCGTCGTGGTGCGCCAGCTGCCGGTGCAGCACCTCGCGCACCTCGGCCGTCGAGCGGCCGTCGAACCGGCCGCTGAGCCTCAACGTGGAACCGCTCACGGTGACCAGCATCCGTGCTCCTCCCGGGCGGACGACCCTGGGGCCCGTCCACGGGGCCGTCCACGGCCCACTATCCCGCACACCACGGACGTTCGCGGTGGATCCTCCGCGAACACGCGGTAACGATTCGACCACGCGCCTGACGAGGCGGGTCAGGACGGAAGGTCCGGCACGTCGACGCGGGCGATGTCCGCGCCGAGCCCGGAGAGGATCTCGACGAAGCACGGGTAGCCGCGGTCGATGTGCCGCGACTCGGAGACCGTGGTGGTGCCCTGCGACGCCAGACCGGCCAGCACCAGCGCGGCTCCGGCCCGGATGTCATGGGCCACGACCGGCGCCCCCGAGAGCAGCGGCCGCCCGCGGACCACGGCGTGGTGCCCGTCGGTGCGGAGGTCCGCGCCGAGCCTGGCGAGCTCCTGGGCGAACATGAACCGGGACTCGAAGACGTTCTCGGTGACCATCGACGTGCCGTCGCTGACGGCGGCCAGCGCCATCGCGAACGGCTGCAGGTCTGTGGGGAAGCCCGGGTAGGGCAGGGTCACCACGTCGAAGGACGCCAGCCTGCGGTCCACCCCCACCGCGAAGCCGCCCTCGACGTCCTGCACCGCGGCACCTGCCGACTCGAGCTTGTCCAGAACGATGTCGAGGTGCTCGGACCGCCCTCCGTGCACCACCAGGTCCCCGCCGGCGATGGCCGCCGCGAAGGCCCAGGTGCCGGCGACGATCCGGTCCGCGACGGTCGCGTGCCGCACCGGCTCGAGCTGGGAGACGCCGTGCACGGTCAGCGTGGAGCCGCCGACCCCGTCGATCAGCGCCCCCATCTCGGTGAGCATCTCGCACAGGTCGACGATCTCGGGCTCCCGGGCCACGTTGTCGATCACCGTGGTCCCCTCGGCGAGCACCGCGGCCATCAGCAGGTTCTCGGTCGCGCCGACGCTGGGGAAGTCCAGCCACAGGTTCGCTCCCCGGAGCCGGTCCGGGACCTCCGCGACCACGAACCCGTGCTCGACCCGGACCTGCGCCCCCAGCTCGGTGAGTCCGGTCATGTGCATGTCCAGGCCCCGTGAGCCGATGTTGTCCCCGCCGGGGAGCGCGACCCGGGCCCGGCCGCAGCGCGCGACCAGGGGGCCCAGGACGCTGATCGAGGCCCGCAGCCGGCGCACCAGGTCGTACGGCGCCTCGAAGCCGAGCCGCTCCGGGACGTCGATGACGACCATGCCGCTGCCTCTGGCGGTCGAGCCTGTCGAGACCAGCTGGACCTCCACGCTGCAGCCGAGCTCCTCGAGAAGCCGGGCCATCACGTGCACGTCGAGGATGTCGGGGACGTTGCTGACCACCGTGCGGCCGGCGGCCAACAGGGCCGCGGCCATCAGCTTCAGCGCGCTGTTCTTCGCCCCGCCGACGTGAGCGGTGCCGCTCAGCGGGTGCGACCGCGGTCCCTCGGACCGGACCTGGAAGGCGTCCACCGGCCCGATGCTAGTGCCGCCGCGTCAGTCGCCCTTCACGTTCACGATCTGCCGCAGGACGTGGCGGACCTCGACGAGGTCCTCGGCGTCCTTCATCACCACGTCGATGTCCTTGTAGGCCGCCGGGATCTCGTCGACGAAGGCCGCCGTGTCGCGGTACTCGATGTCGCCCATCGCGGTCCGCAGGTCCTCGACGGAGAACGTCTTGCGGGCCCGGGTCCGGCTGTACTCACGTCCCGCCCCGTGCGGCGAGGAGTGCAGGGACACCGGGTTCCCCTTGCCCTGCACGACGTAGGACCGGGTGCCCATCGACCCCGGGATCAGCCCCCAGCGACCCGCGGACGCGTCGATCGCTCCCTTGCGCGAGAGCCAGACGTGCTTGCCGAAGTGTCGCTCCTGCTCGGTGTAGTTGTGGTGGCAGTTGATCTCCTGCTCCCGCTCCACCGGCACCCCGGTCCAGTCCCCGAAGCAGGCGACCACCCGGTCCATCATCTCGGCACGGTTCTCCAGCGCGAACGCCTGGGCCCAGCGCAGCTCGCGGATGTACCGCTCGAACTCGTCGGTCCCCTCGACCAGGTAGGCCAGGTCACGGTCCGGGAGCTCGATCCACCAGCGCTCGCACAGCGTCTGCGCGACCTTGATGTGGGTCATCGCGATCTTGTTGCCGACGCCCCGGCTGCCGGAGTGCAGGAACAGCCAGACCCGGTCCTCCTGGTCCAGGCTGACCTCGATGAAGTGGTTGCCCGAGCCGAGCGTGCCGAGCTGCAGCTGCCAGGTGGAGGCGTACGACGCAGGGTCGAACGACGCCTCCTCGGCGAGCCGCTCCAGGGAGGCGACGCGCTCGAGGGTGTGCTCGAGGGAGACGGAGCGGTTGTACTTCCCGGCCGACGTGGGCACCGAGCGCTCGATCGCCTCCCGCAGGGCCCTGCGCCGGGTCATAAGCAGGTCCTCCGCGCGGTGCTGGGTGCGGACCGCGATCATCCCGCAGCCGATGTCCACGCCGACCGCAGCCGGGATGACCGCACCCAGCGTGGGGATCACCGAGCCCACGGTGGCGCCCTTCCCGAGGTGCGCGTCCGGCATGAGTGCCACGTGCGGGAACACGAACGGCATGCTCGCGGTCTTCACGGCCTGCCGGCGGGTCTCCTCCTCGAGGATGGACGCCCAGCTCAGCAACCGGTCGGTGATGCGCTCCATGGCTCTATGGTGAGCACATGGTCAACCTCACCCGCATCTACACCCGGACCGGTGACGGTGGCGAGACCCGTCTCGGCGACCTGAGCGTCACGACCAAGAACGACCTACGGCTGCAGGCCTACGCCGACGTGGACGAGGCCAACGCACACCTCGGCGTGGCGCTCACTGTCGGCCGCCTCGATGCCGACGTGGCCGGGGTGCTGACGACGGTGCAGAACGACCTCTTCGACGTCGGCGCCGACCTGTGCACGCCGGTGGTGGCGGAACCGGAGTTCCCCCCGCTGCGGATCGAGCAGGGCTACGTGGACCGCCTCGAGCACTGGTGCGACGAGTACAACGAGGGGCTGCCCACGCTGCGGTCCTTCATCCTCAACGGCGGGACGCCGGGTGCGGCGCACCTGCACGTGGCACGGACCGTGGTCCGCCGTGCCGAGAGGTCCGGCTGGGCCGCCTTCGAAGAGCACGGGGCCACGATGAACATCCTGGCCCTGCGCTACCTGAACCGGCTCTCGGATCTGCTGTTCATCCTGGCCCGGCACGCGAACCGCGCGGACGGCGACGTCCTGTGGCGGCCGGGTGGGGAGCGCTAGTCAGCGGTTGATGCGGCGGCCCGGCGGGGCGGCCTCCAGCCACGCCAGGAACCCGGTCAGCGCGGATGGGCTCATCCCCACCTCGAGCAGTCCCGACGGGGTGCGACAGGTGACCACGATGTGCCCGGAGTACAACGAGTACGCCTCGACGCCCTCGGCGTCGCGCCGTCCGACGTACTCCAGCTCGGCGCGGCGGTAGCGGAAGCGCGGCCGGGGGGCGAGGGAGAAGATGCGGAACCACTCGAGGTCGCCACCGGGGTAGCGGCCGACCCCCAGGACCCAGCCGCGTCCGGCCCTTCCGGGCCGGACGCGGACGCTGAACTCGAAGGTGCCGCCGTTGCGCGAGATCCACCGGCGGCGGGCGACCAGGCTCAGCCCGTAGAGCAGGATCAGGAGCAGGAGCAGGCCGGAGGAGTCGACCAGCCTCTCCCACAGCGGCATCTACACCTCAGCCCTTGGCCGAGCCCTCGTCGAGCCGGCGCTTGGCCTCCTCGAAGTCGCTCTCGTGCGACATCTCGGCACGGTCGCACAGGATCGAGACCTGGTTGTTCGCCACCGAGATGAACCCTCCGTCGATCGCGGCGACCCAGTGGCCGTCATCGACGGTGCGCACGTCGATCTTCCCCGGCTCGAGCACCGAGAGGATCGGCGTGTGGTTCGCCAGGACGCCGATCTCCCCGGCGATGGTCCGGGCGTTCACCGTCGTCGCCTCCCCGGCCCAGAGCAGCCGGTCCGCGGCTACCAACGAGACGTGCATGGTGTCGGCCATCAGAGGCTCTTCTGGATCTCAGACCACTTGCGCTCGACGTCGTCGAGACCGCCGCACATGAAGAAGGCCTGCTCCGCGACGTGGTCGTAGTCGCCGTCGCTGATCTTGTTGAATGCCTCGACGGTGTCCTCGACCGACACGGTCGAGCCCTCGATGCCGGTGAACTGCTTGGCCACATAGGTGTTCTGGGAGAGGAAGCGCTGGATGCGCCGGGCCCGGGAGACGATGACCTTGTCCTCCTCGGACAGCTCGTCGACACCGAGGATCGCGATGATGTCCTGCAGCTCCTTGTTCCGTTGCAGGATCCCCTTGACCCGGATCGCCGCGTCGTAGTGCGCCTGGCCGATGTACTGGGGGTCCAGGATGCGCGAGGTCGAGGCCAGCGGGTCCACCGCCGGGTAGATCCCCTGCGACGCGATCTCACGCGACAGCTCGGTGGTCGCGTCGAGGTGCGCGAACGTGGTCGCCGGAGCGGGGTCGGTGTAGTCGTCCGCGGGGACGTAGATGGCCTGCATCGAGGTGATCGAGTGGCCGCGGGTCGAGGTGATCCGCTCCTGGAGCACGCCCATCTCGTCGGCGAGGTTCGGCTGGTAGCCCACCGCGGACGGCATCCGGCCGAGCAGCGTGGAGACCTCGGAGCCGGCCTGGGTGAACCGGAAGATGTTGTCGATGAACAGCAGCACGTCCTGGCCCTGGACGTCGCGGAAGTACTCCGCCATCGTCAGCGCCGAGAGCGCGACGCGCAGGCGGGTGCCCGGCGGCTCGTCCATCTGGCCGAACACGAGCGCGGTCTGGCCGATGACGCCGGCCTCCTCCATCTCCGCGATCAGGTCGTTGCCCTCGCGGGTCCGCTCGCCGACGCCGGCGAAGACGGACACACCGCCGTGGTCCTTGGCGACCCGGGCGATCATCTCCTGGATCAGCACGGTCTTGCCGACCCCGGCACCGCCGAACAGGCCGATCTTGCCGCCCTGGACGTACGGCGTCAGCAGGTCGATGACCTTGATGCCCGTCTGGAACATCTCGGTCTTGGCCTCGAGCTGGTCGAAGGCGGGCGCCTTGCGGTGAATCCCCCAGCGCTCCTTCACCTCGAGGGTCTCGCCCTCCTCCAGGTTCAGGACGTCGCCGGTCGCGTTGAAGACGTGCCCCTTCGTCGCGTCGCCCACCGGCACGGTGATCGGCCCGCCGGTGTCGGTCACCTCGGCGCCGCGGACCAGCCCGTCGGTCGGGCGCATGGAGATGCACCGCACCATGCCCTCACCGATGTGCAGGGACACCTCGAGGGTGATGGTCGTGGTGACCTCGCCGAGGGTGAGGTCCACCTTCAGCGCGTTGTACATCTCCGGGATCGAGTCCTCGGGGAACTCGACGTCGACGACCGGGCCGATCACCCGGGCGACGCGTCCGACGCCGCCCTGCTTCTCGCGGCGGGTCTCACTGATCGTGGCTGTCATCTCTCTCACTCACTGTCCGTTGCCGGGTCTTGCCGGGTGTCGCTGGTTGCCGGGTGTCGCTGGTCTGTCGTGGGGGTCAGTCCCTGCCCGCGTTCGCGTCGGCGAGGGCGTTCACGCCGCCGACGATCTCGCTGATCTCCTGGGTGATGCCTGCCTGGCGCGCCTGGTTGGCGATCCGGGTGTACTTCTTGATCAGCTCCTCGGCGTTGTCCGTGGCCGACTTCATGGCCTTCTGACGGGCCGCGAGCTCGGAGGCGGCGGCCTGCAGGAGGGCGAAGTAGATCCGGCTCTGGACGTACTTCGGAAGCAGCGCGTCGAGCACCTCCTCGGCGCTCGGCTCGAACTCGAAGAGCGGCAGGACCTGGTCCTCGGGTGGCCGCTCCTCGCTCTCGATGACCTCGAGGGGAAGCAGCCGGACGTCGGTGGGCTCCTGGACCAGCATGCTGCGGAAGCGGGTGAAGACGACGTGGACCTCGTCGACCGAGGGCACGTCGGGGCCGTCGCCGCCCTCGACCCGCTCCTCCGCGTCGGTGTCGGCGACGAACGCCGCGATCAGGGCCTCGCCGATCTCGCACGCGACCTCGTACGTCGGCTGGTCCGAATGCCCGCTCCAGGACTGCACCACCGGGCGGCGGCGGAACGTCATGTAGGCGATGCCCTTGCGCCCGGAGATGTAGACGTCGACCTCCTTGCCCTCGCCGCGGAGCTTCTCCGCGAGCCGCTCGGCCTCCTTGATGGCCGCCGACGAGTAGGCGCCCGCCAGCCCGCGGTCGCTGGTGATGACCAGGATCGCCGCTCGCGTGCTCTGCTCGGGCTCGGTGGTCAGCGGGTGGTCGACGTTGGAGTACGTCGCCACCGCCGAGACCGCACGAGTCAGCTCGCGGGCGTACGGCGCCGCCGACTGAGCCCGCTGCTGGGCCTTGATGATCCGCGAGGCGGCGATGAGCTCCATCGCGCGGGTGATCTTCTTCGTCGACTCGACGGAGCGGATCCTGGCGCGGTACTCACGCAGCGAGAGGGCCACGGTCAGTTCCGCTTCTGCTTGACGATCTGCTCCTGCTCGACCTCGTCGTCCGGGAGCGCCTCGTGCTCCTCGTGGCCGGCCTTGATCGACCCGCCCTCGGAGGTCTCGAACTGGTCGGCGAAGGTCGAGAAAGCATGCTGCACGGCATCCTCGGTGTCGTCGTCCCAGTTCGTCGACTCGCGGATCCCCTGCAGGATCCCCGGCTCCTGGCGGCGCAGGTAGTCCAGGAACTCCTGCTCGAAGCGCGCCACGTCCTCGACCGGCACGGCGTCGAGCTTGCCCGACGTACCCGTCCACATCGAGACCGCCATCTCCTCGACCGGGTACGGCGAGTAGGCCGGCTGCTTGAGCAGGGCCATCAGCCGCTGCCCGCGGTCGAGCTGCTGGCGCGAGGCCGCGTCGAGGTCGGAGGCGAACATCGCGAACGCCTCCATGGCGCGGAACTGCGCGAGGTCCACCTTGAGCGAGCCGGTGACCTTCTTCATGGCCTTGGTCATCGCCGCGCCGCCGACCCGCGACACCGACACGCCGACGTCGATCGCCGGGCGCTGGTTGGCGTTGAACAGGTCGGACTGCAAGAAGATCTGGCCGTCGGTGATCGAGATGACGTTCGTGGGGATGTAGGCCGACACGTCGTTGGCCTTGGTCTCGATCATCGGCAGGCCCGTCATCGAGCCGGCGCCCAGGTCGTCGGAGAGCTTCGCGCAGCGCTCGAGCAGGCGGCTGTGCAGGTAGAAGACGTCGCCGGGGTAGGCCTCGCGGCCCGGCGGGCGGCGCAGCAGGAGGGACACGGCGCGGTAGGCCTCGGCCTGCTTGGTGAGGTCGTCGAAGACGATCAGCACGTGCTTGCCGTCGTACATCCAGTGCTGGCCGATCGCCGAGCCGGTGTAGGGCGCGAGGTACTTGAACCCTGCGGAGTCCGACGCGGGCGAGGCGACGATGGTGGTGTACTCGAGCGCACCGGCCGCCTCGAGGGCACCGCGGGCGGCCGCGATCGTGGAGCCCTTCTGGCCGATCGCGACGTAGATGCAGCGCACCTGCTTGGTGGGGTCGCCGGTCTCCCAGTACTGCTTCTGGTTGATGATCGTGTCCAGCGCGATCGTCGTCTTGCCGGTCTGCCGGTCACCGATGATGAGCTGGCGCTGTCCCCGGCCGATCGGCGTCATCGAGTCGATCGCCTTGATCCCGGTGGCCAGCGGCTCGTGCACCGACTTGCGCTGGACCACCGAGGGCGCCTGCGTCTCCAGGGCGCGGCGGCCCACGGTCTCCACGTCTCCGAGGCCGTCGATGGGGTTGCCCAGCGGGTCCACCACGCGTCCGAGGTAGCCGTCACCCACGGGTACCGACAGGATCTCGCCGGTACGGCGAACGGTCTGGCCCTCCTCGATGTTGTCGAAGTCCCCGAGGATCACGACGCCGATCTCGCGGGTGTCGAGGTTCAGGGCGATCCCGAGGGTGCCGTCCTCGAACTCCAGCAGCTCGTTGGCCATGGCCGAGGGCAGCCCCTCGACCCGCGCGATGCCGTCACCGGCCTCCGCGACCGTGCCGACCTCCTCGCGGCTGGCCGCTTCGGGCTGGTAGTCGGAGACGAACCGCTGGAGCGCCTCCTTGATCTCCTCCGGCCGGATGGTCAGCTCGGTCATGGCCTGCCTCTGCTCTCTGGTTCCGATGTCCGTGGGTTGGTGCCTGTGTTCATGCGTGTGCCTTGCCCCGGTCCGCTCAGCGCTCGAGCCGGCGCTGCGCCTGCTGCAGCCGCGTCTCGACGGTGGAGTCGAGCACCTCGTCGCCCACCGCCACGCGCGCGCCGCCCAGCACGCTGGGGTCCACGACGACGTTGAGGTGGATCGGCCGGGAGTGCTGGCGGGCCAGGGCCCTGGTCAGCCGCTCCCGCTGGTCCTCGCCCAACGGCGAGGCCACCCAGACCGTGGCGATCATGCTGTCCCGGCGGTTGGCGGCCACCCGCTGGTAGAGCGCGAGGACGGAGGTCAGGGAGTGGTGCCGTCCGGCGATCGCCTGTCCCAGCAGCGTGGCCGTCGTTGCGTCCACCTTATCCCCCAGGAGGTCGGCGACCAGGCTGCGCTTGCCCTGCAGTGACGTCGAGGAGTCCCCGAGCGCGTCCCGCAGAGCCGGGTTGCCCTCCACGATGCGCCCGAACCGGAAGAGGTTGTCCTCCACAGAATCGAGGCGGTTCTCTGCGTCGGCGCGCGCCACGTGCGCCGCGACCGAGGCCTGCTCGAGCGCGTCGGGGAGGTCGCGGGTGCTCGACCAGCGCAGCCCGACGGCGGTCTCGGCGACCTGCAGGGCGGCGTCGCCGAGCTGGCCCTCGAACAGGGACCGCAGCAGCCGGGTCTTCGCCTCGGCGGGCACGGCCGGCTCGGTCAGCGCCCGTCGCAGCGAGTGCGTCCCGTCGAGGGTGAGGGCCAGGGCGAACAGGTCCTCGCCCAGCGACGACGCGTCCACGCCGCCGGAGAGGACCTGCTCGGTCCTCTCCAGCACCCCTCGCAGCGAACGGGTCGAGCCACTCTGCATGTCAGCTCACTCCGGACGACGTGGTGGAGGTCGACCCGGTGGAGGACGAGGCGTGCTCCTCCTCGAGCGCGCTGATGAAGCGCTCGACGGTGCGCGCGCGCCGGTCGTCGTCCTCGAGGGACTCCCCCACGATCCGGCCGGCCAGCGTGGTGGCCATCGTGCCCACCTCGCTGCGCAGCGACTGGACCGCCTGGGCCCGCTCGGCCTCGAGCTGCGAGCGCGCGTGCCGGAGGATCCGGTCGGACTCCTCCTGCGCCTGCTGCCGCATGTCGGCGATGATCGCGGCGCCCTGCTCCCGGGCGTCCTCCCGGATCTTGGCCGCCTCGTGCCGGGCCTGGACCACCTGCTCGCGGAACTCCTTCTCGGCCGCCCGGGCGTCCGCCTGGGCCGCGTCGAGGTCGGCGAACTCCTTGCGGATGGCGTTCTGTCGCTCGGTCATCGCCGCGTTGATGCGCGGGACGATGAAGCGGCCCATAATCCATACGATGATTCCGAAGGCGATCAGCTCGGCGAAGAACGTGCCGTTGGGGACGAGGAAGTTGCTCTGCGCGAGCGGGACGACTCCCCCCGTCAGCGCTGCTGTCATCACATAGGTCCTTTGCTCTCGGCGGTTCTCGGCAAGCTCGGACGCTCAGCCGAGGACGAAGACGAACAGCGCCATGAACGCCAGGTTGATGAAGAACATCGCCTCGACCAGACCAACGGTCAAGAAGAAGATCGTCTGCAGGCGGCCCTGGGCCTCCGGCTGACGGGCGACGCCCTCGATGTACGACGAGCCCGCAAGACCGTCACCGATGCCGGCACCGATCGCGCCTCCGGCGAGTGCGAGTCCACCGCCGACGAAGGCGCCGGCGATGCTGATCGCGCTGGGGGTGGTTGTAGCAGCCATGTCTCTCCTTGGTTGTCGCGCCGGTTGGGGCGCCGTGTGCAACGTCTGTGTGGTGCTGGTCGATGTAGTGCTGGTCTGATCAGCCGGCCCCGGCCGGTGCGGGCTGCGGAGCCACCCGTCCGGAGGACTCCTGGTCGTGCTCGTCGGTCCCGTGCGCCCCCGCCATGCCGAAGTACAGGACGGTCAGCAGGGCGAAGATGAACGCCTGAAGGGCGCCGAGGAAGATGGTGTCGAACAGCTTCCAGATCACGTTGAAGAAGATCGCGAGCGCCCCGCCGATCGGGATGTGCGCCGGCGCGAGGCCGACCAGCCCGGCGATCAGCGCCAGCATGATGCCACCGGCGAAGATGTTGCCGAACAGTCGCAGGGCCAGGGTGACCGGCTTGAGCAGGTCCTGGAGCACCTCGAGCGGGAACATCCACGGGACCGGCTCGAAGTAGTGCTTCACGAAGCCCTTCCAGCCGCGCTCCCGGACGCTGAAGGTCCACACCCCGCCCATGACCAGGATCGCCATGGCGTAGGTCAGGTTGGTGTCGGCCGTCGGGCTCGGGAGCAGGTGCGCCCCGACGTTGCCGTTGAGCTGGGTGGGGATCACCTCGATCCAGTTCGCGATCAGGATGAAGAAGAACAGCGCCACGGCGAGCGGGACGACGAAGGGGTTCACCTTGCCGAGGTTGTCCTCGACCTGCACGGTCACCTGGTTGACGATCGTCTCCCAGACGAGCTGGATCTTGGTGGGCACGTGGTCGGCGGTCTCCTTGGTCAGCGCCGAACGGGCCCAGAAGCCGAGCGCCACGACGATCAGGCCGGCCACGACCGTGACCCAGATCGTGTCGAGGTTGAAGGTCATCCCGAACAGGTGACCGGTCGGGTGCTCCCCCGGGTGGATCTCGATCGCCAGCGGGGTGATCACGACGCCTGCGAGTGAGCCAGTCACTGTGCTTTCAACTCCTTGAGCAGCGGGACACCGGTCATGACGAGTGCGATGAGGCGGAACAGGGCGAGGCCGAGCAGCAGGCCCACGCCGTCCGGCCAGAAAGCGGCGGCCACCGCCACCGCGACCACGGCCAGGACCGCCAGGCGGATGAAGGTCGAGCCCGCGAGCCGCGCCCGGGTGGGCGACTCACCGGAGCTGATCAGCTTGCCGAGCCACAGCTCGCTGACGAGGTGGTTCGCCAGGGCCATGGCGATGCCTACCACGGTGAGCGTGGCGCCGACCCATCGACCCATCGGCCCCATCACCCAGAAGCAGGCCCCCGCCAGGACGAGGGCCACCACGACGACCTTGCGCTGCCGGCGTACGACGGCCAGCAGCGTCGGGCGCTCGGGAAGCACGGCCGACGTGTCGGCCGAGGTCTGTGTCGGCTCGGTCATGCGCGCGCCTCCTGGTGGCACAGGAACTGCCGGGACCGGTACCCGAAGGAACCCGGCTCACTCATCCGGCTGCCACTCGCGGAGCGCCGCCCGGACGCGGACCCAGAAGCCGAGCCCGCCGGCGACGATGCCGAGCGCGATGCCGACGAGGACGAAGAGCGGCGAGGTGCCGGCCGCCTGGTCCACGAGGAGCCCGATGACGAGCCCTCCGACGACGGCGCCCACGAGGAGGCCGCCGAGCCCCAGCAGGTCACGGCCGCGCAGCCCCCGGGGCGGGGTGTCGCTGCTTCCATGGTCCATTCACCCGCGCCGTTCGGTTCGTTGTCTGCACAGGCGCAGTTCGACGTCGCCACACGAGCAGGGCTCGGGCAAGGAACCGCACCGACTGTTGAGGCCGCGACGCTATCACAGGGCGACGGCGCGTCCGACGGCGGTGATACCCGCTCTGCCCGCGCGGTCGTCATGGTGGCGGCCGTCCTGTTTCGTCGGGGCCGAGGCCCTGGCTCGGTGGTGCTTGTGAAAACTAGCACAAGGTCCGGACGGCCTGGAAACCGGGTCAGCGGGGCGTCCCTGCCCACCGGGGGACGTCCGGCCGCTGGACCCGCGGCACGACGAAGGTGAGCACCACCGTGAGCACCAGCCACACCGTCAGGAGCGCCACCGTGAGCCGGCTCGCGTAGAGGCTGGCGAGCACGCCGCCGAAGGCGATGAGCCCGGCCCACAGCCACATGATCAGCACCGCCCGGCGGTGCGAGTGGCCGATCTCCAGGAGCCGGTGGTGCAGGTGCTCCTTGTCCGGGGAGAACGGCGAGCGACCGGCGCGGGTCCGCCGGATCACCGCGAGCACGAGGTCGGAGAACGGCACGATCAGGATCGAGATGGGCAGCACGATGGGCAGCAGCGTGGGAAGCAGGCTGGCCTGGGACCCGCCGGCGCCCTGGGTCAGGTCGACGTTCGCGAACTGGCCGGTCAGCGTCAGTGCCGAGCCGGAGAGCATCAGGCCGATCAGCATGGACCCGGAGTCCCCCATGAAGATCCGAGCTGGGAAGAAGTTGTGCGGCAGGAAACCCACGCAGGCACCGCCGAGCGCGGCGCACAGCAGCGCCGCGCTGATCGCCAGCGTCTCCTTGTTGGCGTCGGCCAGCTTGTAGGCGAAGGCGAAGAACGCGACCGCACCGATCGCCACGACCCCTGCTGCCAGGCCGTCGAGCCCGTCGACGAAGTTCACCGCGTTCACGGTGGCGACCACCACGACGACGCTGAGGAGTGCGGACTGGCCGCCGGTGAGGCTGAACTGGCTGCGCCCGGGCAGCTGGAAGGAGAAGTACTGCACCTGGTTGACGACCAGGAACGCGGCCGCGAGCACCTGCCCGCCGAGCTTGGTGAGGGCGTCGAGCTCGAAGAGGTCGTCGAAGACGCCGAGGACGCAGATCATCGCCCCGCCGATCAGCACCACCCCGGAGTCGTGGAAGACCTGCCGGTCGCTGAGGGAGAGGAAGGGCAGCCGGTGCGCCACCAGGTACGCCGCGGCCAGGCCGCCGAGCATCGCGACGCCTCCGAAGTACGGGATCGGCACGGCGTGCACGTCGCGGTCGCGCACCCTGGCAACGGCGCCGGTGCGCAGCGCGATCTCACGTGCGACCACGCCCAGCAGGTAGGTGACGACCGCGGCCACCAGGAAGACGGTGAGGTACTCGCGCACGGGGGCCGGCTATCCCTCGTCGGCGATCTCGACGCCGTGCGGCGCGAGGACCTCGTTGATCCGCCTCAGGGACAGCGCCCCCAGCCGCAGGATGCGTCCCTGGGGGCCGGTCACGTCGAGGATGGTGGAGGGCTGAGGCCCCGCAGAGGGCCCGTCGTCGAGGATGACGGCGACGGAGGAGCCGAGCATCTCGTCCGCGGTGAAGGCGTCCAGTGCCGCCGGCATGCCGCTCTTGTTGGCGCTGCTGACCGCCAGCGGACCGGTGCGCGAGAGCAGGTCCAGCGCCAGCGGGTGATCGGGCATCCGGACGGCGACGGTGCCCCGGTTGTCCCCGAGGTCCCAGTGCAGCGATGACTGCTCCCGGCAGACCAGGGTCAGCGGACCCGGCCACAGCTCGTCGACCAGGGCCCGGGCGTAGGTCGGCAGCCCCTCGGTGAGCGCGTCCAGGGTGGTGGCCGTCGAGACCAGGACCGGGGGCGGCATGTCACGGCCCCGGCCCTTGGCCTCGAGAAGCAGACGCACGGAGGCCGGGTCGAAGGCGTCGGCGGCCACGCCGTAGACGGTGTCGGTGGGAAGCACGATGAGCTCGCCGCGCTGGATCGCCAGCGAGGCGTGGGACAGGCCCGACTCGCGCTCGTCCTCCACGTCCGTGCGGAACCGTAGGGCGCTCACCCGGTCATCGTGCCAGTCGCGCGGTCACGAAGCGGGGGCGGCCCGTCAGGTCGGGGTGGTCGCGTACGTCGGACCACCGGCCGGCGGCCACGAAGACGGCCGGCGCCGACTCGCCCTGGACGTCTGCGTGCTCGGCACCGGCCACGCCGCAGGGCCGCAGCAACCGGGCGGCGACCCGCTCGAGGACCCGCAGGGCGACCAGCCCGTCGGTCCCGGAGAACAGCGCGAGCGCGGGGTCGTGGTCCCGGGCCTCCGGAGCCACGGACTCGTAGGCGTCGAGCGGGATGTACGGCGGGTTGCACACCACCACGTCGACGGACCCGTCGAGGTCGGGGAAGGCGTCGGCCATGTCGCCGTGCCGCAGGTCGACGCCGGAGCCCGCGAGGTTCCGCTCCGCCCACCCGTGGGCCGGCTCGTCGAGCTCCACGGCGTGCACCCGCGCGGCCGGGACCTCGGTGGCGACCGACAGGGCGATCGCGCCCGACCCCGTGCACAGGTCGACGACGACCGGGGTCCGGCCCCCGGCCGCGACCGCCCGGGCCATGTCGACCGCCCAGCCGGCCAGCAGCTCGGTCTCCGGACGCGGCACGAACACCCCGGGGCCGACGGCGAGCTCGACGTGCCGGAACGCCGCCGAGCCCGTGAGGTGCTGCAACGGCTCCCGCGCTGCGCGACGCGCCACCAGCTCGTCGTACACCCGGGACTGCTCGGGGGTGACCTCCTCGCGGAGCGCGAGCTCCGGACGGGTGGTGCCCAGGACGTGCGCGAGGAGCTCCGCGGCGTCGAAGTCGGGGCTCGCCACCCCCGCCCGGCCGAGGTCGGCGGCGGCGCGCCGGATGAGGCCGCGGATCACGACTGCGGCTCGATGGCGTCCAGCCGGGCGGCCAGGTCGGCCTCCACGCAGGAGCCGATCACGGCGTCCAGGTCGCCGTCCAGGAGCTGGTCGAGGTTGTAGGACTTGTAGCCGGTGCGGTGGTCGGAGATCCGGTTCTCGGGGTAGTTGTAGGTGCGGATCCGCTCGCTGCGGTCCACGGTGCGGATCTGGGAGCGGCGCGCGTCGGACGCCTCGGCGTCGGCGGTGTCCTGGGCGGCCTGGAGCAGGCGGGCGCGCAGGATCCGCATCGCCTGCTCACGGTTCTGCAGCTGGCTCTTCTCGTTCTGGCAGCTGACCACGATGCCGGTGGGCAGGTGGGTGATCCGCACGGCCGAGTCGGTGGTGTTCACCGACTGCCCGCCGGGCCCCGAGGACCGGAAGACGTCGATCCGGAGGTCCTTCTCCTCGATGCTCACGTCGACCGGCTCGGCCTCGGGCATCACGAGGACGCCGGCGGCCGAGGTGTGCACCCGCCCCTGGCTCTCGGTGACCGGGACCCGCTGCACGCGGTGCACGCCGCCCTCGAACTTCAGCAGCGCGTACGGCGCCTCGCCGGGCTCGGAGCTGCCCCGGGCCTTGACCGCCACGGTCACCGACTTGAACCCGCCCAGGTCGGACTCGGTCGCCTCGAGCTGCTCGGTCTTCCACCCGCGCCGCTCGGCGTAGCGGGTGTACATCCGCAGGAGGTCGCCGGCGAACAACGCCGACTCCTCGCCCCCCTCGCCGGACTTGATCTCGAGCAGCGCGTCCTTGGCGTCCGTGGCGTCGCGGGGCACGAGCAGGTGCCGCAGGCGCTCCTCCGCGGTCGCCCGGCGCTCCGTGAGCACGCTGGCCTCCGCGGCGAACGACTCGTCCTCGCCGGCCAGCTCCTCGGCAGCGCCGATGTCGTCGCCGAGCCGGCGCCACTCGTCGTAGGTCCGCACGATCGCGGAGAGCTCCGCGTACCGCTGGTTCAGCCGCTTGGCCAGTCCCTGGTCCGCGTGGATCGTCGGGTCGCCGAGGCGCTGCTCGATCTCGGCGTGCTCGGCCACCAGGCCGTCGACTGCCTCGAACACTGTTGACCTCCGCTGTTCACCTGCGACTGGGAACGCACGAAGCGCCGGTCTCCGCTCGAGCGGGGACCGGCGCGACGGGCGGGACTACTTCTGGGCGGTCGTCTTCTGCTCTGCCGTCTTCTTGGCCGCGGCGTAGCGCTTCTCGAACCGGGCCACTCGGCCACCGGTGTCGAGGATCTTCTGCTTGCCGGTGTAGAAGGGGTGGCACTGCGAGCAGACGTCGGAGTGGATCGTGCCACCGCGGACGGTGCTCCGGGTCGTGAAGGTGTTGCCACAGGTGCAGGTGACCTGCGTGTCGTGGTACTCGGGGTGGGTGTTCTTCTTCATGGTTTCCTCTCGAGGGGTTCGGTCGCCGGGTCGTCCCCTGAGGGACGTGAACCGGAACCAGCCATTCAAGTCTGCCAGGGCCCGTGACCCGCACGCCAGTCGAGGCAGCCTGACACTGTCCTCAACCGCGTGCGGGCGTGGTTTCTTCCCCCGGTCGATCGGGTCAGCCGCCGTTGCGGCCGCTGTCGACCATCGGCGTGGTCTTCTGGACCTGGGTGAGGAACTCGATGTTGCTCGCGGACTTCTTCAGCCGCTCGAGCAGCAGCTCGAGGGCCTGCTGGCCGTCGAGCCCGGAGAGCACCCGCCGGAGCTTCCAGATGATGGCGAGCTCCTCCCGGCTCATCAGGAGCTCCTCGCGTCGGGTTCCGGACTGGACGGCGTCGATCGCCGGGAAGATCCGCTTGTCCGCGAAGTCGCGGCGCAGCCGGATCTCCATGTTGCCGGTGCCCTTGAACTCCTCGAAGATCACCTCGTCCATCTTCGAGCCGCTCTCGATGAGCGCGGTCGCCAGGATGGTCAGCGAGCCGCCGTCCTCGATGTTGCGAGCGGCACCGAAGAACCGCTTCGGCGGGTAGAGCGCCGCGGAGTCCACACCGCCGGACAGGATCCGGCCGCTGGCAGGGGCCGCGAGGTTGTAGGCGCGGCCCAGGCGGGTGATGCCGTCGAGCAGCACCACGACGTCGTGACCGAGCTCCACGAGCCGCTTGGCCCGCTCGATGGCGAGCTCCGCGACGGCCGTGTGGTCGCTCGCCGGGCGGTCGAACGTAGAGGAGATGACCTCGCCCTTGACCGAGCGCTCGAAGTCGGTGACCTCCTCGGGCCGCTCGTCGACCAGCACGACCATCAGGTGGCACTCGGGGTTGTTGGTGGTGATCGAGTTCGCGATGGACTGCATGATCATCGTCTTGCCGGCCTTGGACGGCGAGACGATCAGGCCGCGCTGGCCCTTGCCGATTGGGGCGGCGATGTCGATCACGCGCCCGATCAGGTTGCTTGACTCGGTTTCCAGGCGCAGCCGCTCCGAGGCGTACAGAGGCGTGAGCTTCTGGAACTCCACACGCCCCCTGGCCGCCTCCGGGTCCGCGCCGTTGATCGTGTCGATGCGGACCAGCGGGTTGAACTTCTCCTTGCGGTCGCCGTCCCGCGGCTGCCGCACCTGACCGGTGACCGCGTCCCCGCGGCGCAGGCCGAACTTGCGGACCATGGACAGAGACACGTACACGTCGTCCGAGCCAGGCAGGTAGCCGCTGGTCCGCACGAACGCGTAGTTGTCCAGTACGTCGAGGATGCCGGCGGCGGGCACCAGCACGTCGTCCTCGAGCACCGTGGTGTCCGGCTCGCTGCGGGTGCTGCGGTTCCCGCGGTCGTTGCGGTCGTTCCGGTCGTTTCGGTCGTTGCGCTCCCCACGGTCACGGCCCCGGCGCCGACGGTTGCGGCGTCCGCCGTCCTCGTCGTTCCGGTTGTCGCTCCGGTTGTCGCTGCGGTTGTCGCTGCGGTTGTC
>JAWWPF010000193.1:0-21962 GCA_033850795.1 Nocardioidaceae bacterium
CGACCCGTCACTACGACCTGGTCAAGGAGTTCGTCATCGCACTTGTGATCGTGACCGCCCTCTCACTGGTCCTGGCGGGTGTCTTCTCGTCGCCCGACGACAAGGCGATCACGATGTCGAGCTGGGCGAAGGCCGATCCGGCCGATGTCCTCGCCACGGCGACCGGCGAGCTCGCGGGGACGACGACCAGCGCGACCTACGGCGCACCGTACAACCACGCCTCCCCAGGCCAGTCCGTGCTCGGACTGAAGCTCCAGAAGTTGGGCGGGGTCGGCATCCCGACCAACTCGGCCGACCTGGTGCTGCAGCCACTGCGCCGCGTTGCCGGCGACTCGGCGCTGGCCACCGCCCTCCAGCGATGGGACGCGCTGTCGAGGACCCAGCGGACTGCCGACGCGGCGGCGTACGCCAACGCTCTGACCAAGGCTCCCGGCGGTGACCCGGCTCGGGTGGCGAGCGGCGTCTACGGTCCCGTTCCCGTACTCGCGGGTTCGCTGCTTCGGCTGGCGAGGTCCGGAGCGCTGGAGGGTTCGCTGACTTCCTCCGGGACGTTCTACGGCGGAGACCAGACCCGCTCCATGCTCTTGTTGGCGGACGGCGCCTACCTCGAGGACCGGGCGGTGGCGGAGAACCTCGGTGGAGACCAGTGGGGAATGATGAACGAGGTCGGCAACTACCCCGGGCAACCGTGGATGTGGGTCTACACGTTCTGGTACCAGGTCAAGCCCTTCTCGACCTCCGACAACGCCGACGCGCAGGTGTGGGCGCTGATGATGCTGCTGACGCTGGCGCTGGTCTTCGTGCCATGGATCCCGGGCCTGCGCAGCATCCCGCGCGCGGTGCCACTCCACCGGCTGATCTGGCGCAGCTACTACCGAAGCCGCCGTTGAAACGCCCCGTCACGGGAATGTTGGCGTCGAGCCAACCAGCCCACGTAGATGTACGACGGTCCTCGGACCATCCTGGAGGTCGTGCTCACGCTGCAGGGGAACCGGGTCCGACGGGGGCCGGTCTCAACGGGGAGCGTCGGTGCGTCCTCCTCTGGGACAGCCCGTGATGAGGGTCAGCCGAAGTCGAGCCCCTCGAGCGAGGAGGACGGCTGCTGGTCCGGCAGCCGCAGCATGCGGAAGCTGTTGGTGATGCCGAGTAGGCCTGCCAGCAGTGGCACCAGGAGAGCGATCTGCAACGAGAGGTTGCGTGCGTCGTTGTCTGTCGCAATGACCTCCGACCGGCCATGGCCAGGCCGAACGAGAGTCCGAAGCCATGTCACCTTTCGTCGCGCTCGGTGCGAGCGCCTCACGAGACCGGGCCTTCGGGCCTCCTGACAATAGTTGTTCGTCCACCTGAGCCGATGAGGTCATGGTCGTTGTCATTGTTCACAGATGGGCCGGTACCCTGGCTCATCCACATAGGGTGATTGGCTTGAGTCCTTGTCGGGCGATCTCCTCCACATCAGGGCAACGTCAGCGTGGACAAGGGCCATGTTGCGGTCGTCTTCCCTCCGACCGATCGGCCGCCCGGACGTGTGCCACCCGCTCGACATGGCTGAAGATGACATCGAACCGGACAGCGTTGCCTCGGACGTGAGGAAATCCTCCATGTAGACGTCCCATGGACCGTCGAGGCCAGTCATGAACGCGAGCCTGGTGTCGTCGTCGAACAACACGAAGGGCGCCTCGTGGATGGACTGGATTGCGATGCCGTAGTCACCGGGGCGGTAGCCCGGTGTGTGTTGTGGAGAGCATCCAGCGCGCTGCGCACCGCATCGCCCTCGCCCGGCTTGACGTGAAAGTACAAGCTGAACTCGCTGGTCGACCCGACGCTGCGCCCCGGATCGCTGGGATTCGTCGTTGAGGTGATCATTGACATCACTCCTCGTCGAGCGCTTGAACTGACCCCAGGCACCCAGCCAACCGATTGGCCCATGACGCACGCGCCCTCACCGCCAGGGCGGGTGAACCGACGCGCGTGTCCACAGAGTCGCGATGACCGCTGGAGGTGCGTTCTCCGCCGCCATACCGTGCCATCGATCGGTTCATCCTGACGACGAGCGCGGCTGCGATGAACGGCGACGGATGGGAGGGCTATCGTCATGCCGTGCGCGTGACGCGGCCGCTTCGTGGCAGGTCGCGCCAGCGTCCGAGAGGAGGGGCCGACTCGTGAGCGGTTCGACGGAGTCTGCCGCTGCCCCGCCGGAGGAGGTCGAACCGGCGACGGACGCCGGACATCGTCGCCAGGGGTCGGCGCTCCTGCTTGCCGCCCTCGGCATTGTGTTCGGCGACATCGGGACAAGCCCGTTGTACGCAATGCAGACCGTGTTCTCGATCGACAACGGCGCGGTCCGTCCGACCCAGGGAGACGTCTACGGCGTCGTCTCCCTGATCTTCTGGTCGGTCACGCTGATCGTGTCGGTCAAGTACGTCATGGTGCTCATGCGCGCCGACAACGACGGGGAGGGCGGCGTCATGGCGCTTGCTGCCCTTGCGCGTCGCTTGTACGAGGGTCGGACGAGCCGGGCCGGGGTTCTGGTGATGCTCGGCATCGTGGGGGTGTCGCTGTTCTACGGCGACTCGGTGATCACCCCTGCGATCAGTGTCTTGTCCGCGGTCGAGGGCCTCAAGGTCGCCGCGCCGAGCCTGGGACACCTCGTGCTGCCGGTCGCGGCCGTGATCTTGACCGCGCTGTTCGCCGCCCAGCGGTTCGGGACCGGGCGCGTCGGCAGACTGTTCGGGCCCGTGACGGCGCTGTGGCTGATCGCGATCGCTGCGGCCGGGTTGCGGCAGGTGGTGGTGCACCCGAGCGTCGTCAAGGGGCTGTCCCCGACGTACGGCGTGCTGTTCTTCACCTCGCATCCGGGGATCGCCTTCGTGGCGATGGGAGCGATCGTGCTGGCTGTCACGGGAGCAGAGGCGCTGTACGCGGATATGGGTCACTTCGGCCGGCAACCGATCCTGCGCGCGTGGTTCTTCGTCGTCTTCCCTGCCCTGGTCCTCAACTACCTGGGCCAGGCGTCGTTGATCTTGCAGCACCCGGCAGCCTCGGGGAACCCGTTCTTTCTGCTGGTGCCCGGGTGGGCACGAATCCCCATGGTCGTGCTGGCGACTGCGGCAACGGTTATCGCCAGCCAGGCCGTCATCTCCGGCGCCTTCTCCCTCTCACGGCAGGCCATGGTGCTCGGCCTGCTCCCGCCGCTCACGGTCCGCCAGACGTCCGAGCACGAGGGCGGGCAGATCTATCTCCCCGGAGTCAACGCCTTGCTGTTCGTCGGCGTCCTGGGGGTCATGTTGACCTTCCGGTCCTCGGCGAGGCTGGCCACGGCGTACGGCGTGTCGGTGACCGGTGCCCTGGCGGTCGACACCCTTCTTCTCGTCGTCGTGGCTCGGGTGCTGTGGTCCTGGCCGCCGTGGAAGCAGGCGCTTGCGGCCGTCGCCTTCGGTGGCGTTGAGCTGATGTTCCTGGCCGCGAACCTCTCCAAGGTCGTGCACGGCGGCTGGTTGCCGCTCCTCATCGCCGTCCTGGTCTTCACCGTCATGACGACGTGGCAGCGAGGGCGACAGATCGTGAGTAGCAACCGAAGAGTCAAGGAAGGGCCGCTGCGCGAGTTCGTGGACGACCTTTCCACACGCCGGCTCGCTCGGGTGCCCGGCACCGCCGTCTTCCCGCATCCCGGCAAGCAGACGACCCCGTTAGCGCTCCGTGCCAACGTCGAGCACAACCAGGTGGTGCATGAGAACGTCGTCATCGTGTCGGCGAGCGCCGAGAACGTCCCGCACGTCCCGCCCGATGAGCGGTTGAGCATCGATGACCTCGGCTACGACTACGACGGGATCCAACATGTGTCCGTTCGTTTCGGGTTCTCCGACTCACCGGACCTGCCGGAGGCGCTGCGTGACGCCTGTGAGGCAGGAGCGCTGGAGGGCGGAGTCGTCGACATCGACGCCGCGTCGTTCTTCTTGTCTCGCGGTGCAATTCGGCGGACCTCCGCGCCTGGGCTGGCTCGCTGGAGGAAGACACTGTTCCTGGCGCTCGCGCACAACGCAGCAGACCCAGCTGCCTACTTCAGCCTCCCCCCGAACCGAACTGTCACGATGGGTACCGACGTCGATCTCTAGGGTGGTCGGGGACCTGCGATGCAATCCTTCAGGCCACCGCTGAACGAGGCCCCACGAGTCGAGGGGGAAGCACGGCCCGGAAACGAGGCGCGTCCCTCTGTGGCGGCCTCTTGGGGACGCTGCTCGAACACCGTCATGTGGCGATCATCGGACGTTCGACGACGGGCCGGTCTGTGTCCTTGTCCTTCCGCGCAAGCACCCAGGGCGTCGGTGGGACGATCCCGAGATCTCAGCTCCCCGGTCTCTTCGGCCTCGGACTGATCCGTTCGGAGTCTTCTCCTCCGGACCTACAGCCTTCCAGCTCAGGCGTGAGGGGTCAGCAATGGACTGCCGGCGGACGCGGGCCTAGTTTGCTTGTTTCGTCATGCACGCTGACCGCAATGCTGCGGACCTGCTGTCCGTGCTTGCGCGAGTGATGGGCGCAGAACAGTAGCTCGCTCCCACCGGCGAGCTCGATTCGCAGGTAGGCCTGCGCACCGCAACGGTCGCAGCGGTCAAGGATCGTGAGTGCCTGGGCGTTCGAAGTGTTCGGAGTGGCAGCGCTCATCGTGGCGCCCCTTTCAACTACAACGGCCGGGAAGGTCCCGGGAGCCTGTCGTTGGTTGGCGTCATTGCTCAACGTACTCTGCCCGCCGTCGACTACCCGCAATCAGCGTCTCCCGGCAACCTTGGGCGCACCTTGGGGTCGCCGCCATGCGGCACCTGCCCAACTTCCCTGCGCAAGTCGCGGGGCGCGGCTCCGATGGGGCTAGGGCTATGGGAGTAGGTTTGCGTTGATCGTCTCGCCGACTCACCCCCACCGGGGCTCTTGGCAGCCGACGGATGGGGCATCGAGTGTATGGCGAGTTGCAACGGCTACTCAGCGAAGTATTGGTCGCGCGCCAACAGCGCATCACGGATCGGTCTCGGCCCGGATTAGAACGAGACTTCGCGGACGGCCGACAGCGCTTGCGCATAGCCCTCGAGAACTACACTCGGGCCCTTGATGCGTCGTCCCTTCCCGTGCCGTACAGAATCAGGGACGAACTCAGGCTCGCTCAAGGCTGCCAGCCACGGCGCTTGCCCACAGACACGTCGGCAGGGCAGTTCAGCACGACGACATCGAACTGTTGAGCGGACGCTGTCAACGACGGCTGATGGACCCCTGGCGGCGCGCGGGCAATCTGGAGTCCGTGACGGACGGGTAGTCCATCCAAGATCCCGGCCTTCCAAAGGCCGAGCGACCGACCGGTCCCACGCGCTGGTCTGAAGGCAAGGAGTCGGGACGGGCTTCCTCGCCACCGCCGACCCCGCCTGGCATCGGGGGCCACGGCGCCTGGAATGTTCGCCGTCAGTCCATTGAATGACAAAGCGGAAGCACGCCCCTCCGGCGCGCAGACCCGTGCGTACGCGCTCGCGATCCTTCGGAGGGCACTCATGAGCCGGACACTCGCAGCGCCGATCAGCGCCTGAGTGCTGCTGTCCGCCCGAAACAGGAGTAAGAACACGGTATGGAGAAGGTGATCCGTGTGTTTCTGCTCGACGACCATGAAGTGGTCCGTCGCGGGCTGCGAGACCTGCTCGAGACCGACGGGGACATCACGATCGTCGGTGAGTCAGGCACCGCGCGCCAAGCGACGGCCCGGATCCCCGCGCTGCGGCCAGACGTCGCCGTGCTCGACGCTCGGCTCCCCGACGGCAGCGGCATCGACGTCTGCCGCGATGTCCGTTCGATCGACCCGGCCATCCGCGCCCTGATCCTGACCAGCTTCGACGATGACGAGGCACTGTTCGCCGCGATCCTGGCCGGCGCAGCCGGCTACCTCCTCAAGCAGGTCGGCGGCAACGACCTCGTCGACGCCGTACGCCGGGTCGCCGCGGGGCAGTCTCTGATCGACCCGAGCCTCACAGCACGGCTGCTGGATCGGCTACGCAACGGCCCCGCCGAGCAGCCGGAGCTCGCCTCCCTGACAGCACAGGAGCACAAGATCCTCGCGCTGATAGCCGAGGGGCTGACGAACCGACAGATCGGCGAGCGGATGTCCCTGGCGGAGAAGACCGTGAAGAACTACGTCTCCAGCATCCTGTCCAAACTGGGGCTGGAGCGGCGCACTCAGGCGGCGGTCCTCGCCTCGAAGCTGCTCCACTGACGAGTGGCGGGACCAAGGTCCCTCGTGGTCGTGCCTGACGGCACTCCCCCGGCCGACCCGCATCGGCGAACCTGGAGGAGCCATCGGAACCGATGGCCCCACAGGAGGCACCCATGACCACGCTGCATCTTCCCCCGGACGCCGGAATGGCCGGCACGACAACCCACCGGAAGGAGAGCGACCTGGTCACCAGCGGGCCAGCACGCAAGGCCCTGGCGGTGATGCGGGTCGCGTTCGGCCTGACCTTTCTCTGGGCCTTCTTCGACAAGTTGATCGGCCTGGGCTTCTCCACCGGCGCGGTCACCAACTCGGCGGGCGCGAAGACCGGCATCGACTTCTTCTCCAAGGACGCCTGGATCAACGGCGGGAACCCCACGCTCGGGTTCTTGAAGTTCGGGGCGACTGGTCCGTTCAAGGGCTTCTTCAACGGCATCGCCGGTGAGGTCTGGGTGAACTGGGCGTTCATGCTCGGGTTGTTGTTGATCGGCCTCACCCTCACGCTCGGCATTGCGATCCGGATCGGCGCGGCTGCCGGGTTCGTGATGTACCTGATGATGTGGAGCGTCGCCCTCCTGCCGACCACGAACCCGGTCATCGACGACCACATCCTCGGCGCTGCGGCGATGGCGGTCCTCGGCCTCACTCTCGCCGGCGACACCTGGGGGTTCGGCAAGGCATGGTCGCGGCTCCACCTCGTCGCCGCGAACGCGGTCCTGCGATGACCCTGCTGAACCATTCGATCGAGGACACTTCGGCTGACAGCCCGGGGTTGTCCCCGGACATGACGTGCGGGTCGTAGCCGTTCCCACGCATCCTTCGGCGCCGAGCAGGCGGTGATCGAGGCCTTCCACGGCCACCTCGGCCTTCCGCGTGAGCGGGGTCCGATGTGCGCCACGTTTGATCGTGCTGCACCTCAGGGGAACGGATGGCCCCCAACGGTCGTCAGTGGGACGGTCCACTCCAGACGAGTTCCGTGTGGCTCCTCCGCGTGGAACCGGACCGACCCACCGAGCTCGCCTGCGCGACGGCGGACGTTGCGCAGCCCGCTCTCCCGGCGCTCAGCGGGGATCCCTAGGCCGTTGTCCGTCACCCGCAGCGTCACCTCGGACCCAGACGCCTCCACCTCGACCATCGCGGCGTCGGCTTCGGCGTGCCGCGCCAGGTTGGACAGCGCCTCTCGCAGCACCGCGAGCATCTGCGCACCGGTGGCCCGGGGGACGGCGGTGTCCACTGGGCCGCTGGTGCGGACCAGTGGCGTGAAGCCGAGGACTGGGACGTACTCCTTGACCACTCCGCGCAGCTCGGCCCTCAGGGACGCGTGGCGCGACAGCTCCAGGTCGAAGATCGTCGAGCGAATGTCGCGGATGGTCATGTCCAGGTCGGCTATCGCGTCGTCGAGTCGGGATTCGATGTCGTCGCTTGCGGCGGTACGCCGGGCGCGCTGCAGGTGCAGTCCCGTCGCGAACAGCCGCTGGATCACCACGTCGTGCAGGTCACGTGCGATCCGGTCCCGGTCGGTGACCAGCATCAGTTCCTCACGGTCGGAGACGGCCTGGGCACGGTCGACGGCGAGCGAAGCCTGGTCCGCGAACGACGCCAGCAGCTCGGCCTCGTAGGCGGCGAACGTGTCCCGGCCCACCGCCAACTCCACCAGCAAGACGCCCCTGTCGACCAGGTGCGTGAGCAGCGGAACCAGCACGTAGCTTCCCAGATCCTCGTGGGGGACGACGACCACGTCGGCATGTGCCTCGGACCGTCGGAGGTGCGGTTCCAGCATCTCCAGCGGCAGGCCGGGGCTGCACGTCTCCGAGCCGGCCGACGCCGCGACGGCGTACCCGTCCGCACGCCGCTGCACCACCGCCACGGTCAGGGCCCCGGAGACCTGGAGCGCACCCAGCGCGATCCGGCCCAGGGCGACGTCGAGCGGTGTCGGTGGCTGCAGCGACTCGACGATCGCAGCCGAGGCCTCGAGCCACTGCCGCCGCCGCTCACTGCGGGCGAACGACCGGGCGTTGTCGATCACGAACCCGGCCGCCCGGGCCAGCGCATCGACCAGCTGCTCGTCCTGCTCGGTGAACGTGGACCTGTCTGCCTTCTCGGTCAGGTACAGGTTGCCGAACACGGTCCCCCGGATCCGCACCGGAACTCCTAGGAACGTCGCCATCGGCGGGTGGCCAGGCGGGAACCCGTAGGAGGAGGGATGCGCCTGAAGGTTTCTCAGCCGCAACGGGCGGGGCTCCTCGATGAGCAGCCCCAAGATGCCCTTGCCACGCGGCAGCTCGCCGATGGCGACGTGCTGCTCGTCGGTGAAGCCCGAGGTCACGAAGTCGGAGAGGCCACCGCTGCTGTCGAGCACCCCCAGTGCGCCGTACCGTGCACCGGTCATCCGGCACGCCGACACCACGATCCGGTCCAGCACGCTGTGCAGGTCGAGGTCGGAGCTGATAGCGACCACCGCGTCCAGAAGCGCACGCGCGTCGTCCGGCAGATCCGGCCCGACCTGGGGGATGACATCCATGCCCCGAGCCTAGGCACTCAGCCGCTGCGGCGTCTGGCCGTCGCGCTCTTGGTCCAGTCGTCCCCCAGCCGCACGCCGGTCAGCTCTCGCCAGGGGAGTTCGACGAAGACGTTGCGCGAGCCCGAAGCCCACGGCCACAGCTCGTGCTCCAGCCGCGTGCGCTGGACCTCATCGGGGTCGTCCAAGGCGTGGGCACGTCCCAGGGCCACCACGCTCCACGCCGAGTGACTCTCACGGTCGTAGTCGTCAACCTCGAAGGCCAGGTCGGTGTCCCACCCGTAGGTGCTGAGTTCGCTGTACGGCGCTGTGCGAAACACGATGGAATTACCGCGTACGCGGTAGTTCAACGGCACGATACGGGGACCCACCGGCGTCGCCATGGCCACCCGACCCACCACACCGCTCTCGAGGAGATCCCGACATTCCGAGGAGCTGAGTGGCATGGGGACGGTCATGTCTGCGCACCCCGGATCACCGCGACCGTGCAACACGCGTGTTCTACGACCGACCGGCTCACGGAGCCGAGCAGACGCTTGGTGAGCGCGCTGCATCCGCGGGCCCCGACTACAACGGTCGACGCGTGCTCGGAGGCGGCCACCAGGGCTCCTGGCGCCGAGCCCTGCACCACCTCGCAGGTAACCGAGACATCGGGAAACTTCTCCGCGAAACCGGCCACCCACTCGACGAGGACCGATCCCGCGTCAGCCGCAACTTCTCCCGCCATGTCTGCCGCCATGCCGTCGGCGGTGTCGAGGGCCGGGGACAGCCGAGCAGGCCCCGCTGCGTGCACGACCTGCAGAGGACGCCGCTGGTCAGCGGCCAGTTCGAAGGCGAAGGTCAGCGCCGAGGTGGAGTCCTCGACCCCGTCCACACCCACGACCACCCGGAGCGACGTGTCGTCGTCGCCGGCGGGACGCACCACGACTACCGGGCACAGCGCGTGCGCAGCCAGCGCCAAGCTGACGGAACCCGGCAAGAGGCTCGTGACCGCTCCGTGTCCACGCCTGCCCAACACCATAAGGTGCGCCTCGGAGGCCTCCTCGGCCAGCAGCAACCTCGGGTCGCAGGCCTCCACCCGCGTGCGGACGTTCAGTGACGGGGTGATGCTCCAGGCCAGGGCCCGCGCACGATCCGTCACCGTGCGGCCTTTGCGGAGCAGGCCGAGGCGGGCCTGTTGCAAGTCAACGAGGAAGTCGGCGACGAGGGACTCGGGCGCCCCAGCACCGTGCACGATTGCCAGGGGCCGTCGTTGCGCTGCGGCATAGGTCGCCGCCCAGCGGACGGCGTCGTCGCTGCCGGTCGAGCCGTCGACGCCTACCAGGACGGAACCGGGAGCCACAAGAGTCCTCATGGTCCGAGTCTCGGGCTAACCGCCCGGGCCTGGTAGGGTCTCACGGCATCCCTCAACGGGACCTTGGCCCTTCCGCGACAGCGCCGCCGCTGTAGCGGGAGGTTCGAAACAGCTACGGGCATGCAGTCCACCTACGGGCGTGCAGTGAAACACGCGCCGAGGGGCAGGCCTGGTCACGACCATTGTCGAGACCAACCTGACCCTGCAAGGGAACCGTCTCAACGTGATCACCAAGAAGGTGACAAGTTGGGCAGCCATCATCGCCGTCCCGACAGCGATCACGGGGTTCTACGGGCAGAACCTTGCATACCCAGCCGACCCGATCGACTGACGCCAACGCCAAGAACCTCGACCCTCGGGACAGGACCCGCCGCCAAACACTTCAACACCGGCTCACCCACGCGCGCCCACGGCGACGACTCGTCGTGAACCCCAGCGCCACTTGAATCGCGCACCGGGGGACGGTCAGGTCTGCTCCGACGTGTCGTCGTCCCGTGGATCCAGGTCGGCCATCTCGGACCGGTCAGACGCGGCAAGCGAACGGTCGCCCTTCGCGTGTGACCGGTCCAGGGCGGCGGACCTCCGCTCCTGGAGGTCGTTCCCGAAGTTGTTGTCGTTCACGTTCAGGAACCCCGCGAGGCTCGCGTCCCGATCACGGCGTTCGGCTGTGGAGTCCCGAGCATCGGCCTGCACGTCTCGCTCTTCTGCTTTGCCGACGATGTCCCTGTGCCGCTGCTTGCGCGCGTCACGAGCAGTTTCGTCGGCGACGATGAGATCCTGCCGCGCGTCGAGCTCGGCCTCGCGGTCATCGGCCAGTGCCTCCCGCTCCTCGACGTCGTGCGTGTCCTTGGGGATCGTGCTGTCCCCGGGAGAGTCTGAGCGCGATCCGGGATCGGGTGTGCCCATGGGTCCCTCCTCGTGAGGACGACCGAGGCGCCGTCATCACAAATGTACGCGTTCTAGCCTCCGGCGTCGTTCATTGCCGGCGAAAGACGGTGGGGCGCCGTCGTGGTCGTCTCGGCGTTCGCCACGTTGTTCGTGATGCCGTCTAGATGGAACTGCAGGTAGGTGAACGACCCCTCGGGCTGTTCGTCGTGCCACACGCCCTCGCCGACCGTCAGGACCCGCAGACCCTTAGAGTCCCGATGCCCCGCGAGCGGGGTCGACCAGCGAGATCGGGTGAAGGTCGTGCCGTCGGCTGATGCACGCGTTCGGTCCTCGGAGACGAAGTCGAGCAGGTCGTGCTCCGCGTTGAAGGTCAGTACGGCGGAGATCGTCTGGTCCCCGTCGGTGAAGTCGCCACGGACGTGCCGGCCGTCAATGGCCGTCCATGTCGCGGGGGCGTCGACGATGGCGCCGGGAGCCATGACGACCAGGTCGTTGAACACGGTGACGGTCTCGCCGCGATCCATCTCAGCCCCTGAAGCATTGACGACGGCGAACAGGGAGAGCAGCTTCACGCGCATCGTGGCCGTGGTGTCGGCGAACAGGTGCAGGATCGTGAGGGGGAGCCCGGACCTGGTCGCGTCCATGAGGAAGATCCGCTGCGGCCGTGGCCCGTAGGTGTTGACCTGCTGGCCGGTGAACGGCATCCAGGCCGAGTCCCGGCCGCTGCGGATGCGACCGTGGAAGTCGGCGCGGAAGCTGACCACCCGGGGCCGTCCAACAGCACCGGAGCGCCGGATGTAGGCCGCCAGCGGCCCTGGTAGGGCCAGGAGATCCCCTTCGCTCAGCATGGACGGCGCACGGTCGACCTCGGTGAGTGCTCGACCGGCACGTTCCTGATACTGGGCGTGGAAGCTGAACGGTCCCTGGGACGCGAAGCCGTACCCGGCGGCGAGGACCAGGACGAGGTTCACGATGGTCCCTACTCGCGCGTCGTTCCAAGAGGTTGCAATGGCGACCTGCGAGATCGCCGCCGCACCCAGGGCGACGACCCACCACCAGGTGGGCGCTCCGACGGCGAGCAGCACCGCCGCGGTGAGGACGAGCGCGGCCGCGAGTAGCCAGAGCACCCCTCCCCTGACGCCGATCGGTTCCGTGAGCTGGGGAATGGCGGCCCACCCCAAGCCTTTGGCTACGCCAAGAAGATGGATGAGGCCGTGGCCCGCGAGCGCTGAAACGACCACCCACCGGAGCGTCGTGGTCATGGGCATCCTCTGACATCCTGCTGTCTGGTCTTCGGGTGTTCGGGTTACGTGACTGGCGTGAACGTGGCCTGTCTGGGCCGCGCTAGGAGCTGGCGATCGCCTGCAGGATGTTGAGGCGCATGGCGCGCAGCGCCGGCAGGGCCGCCGCGAGCACGCCGACCACGCCGGAGGCCAGGAGCATCACGAGGATGAGCGTCCAGGGGATGGCCAGGGTCGTCAGACCTTGCGAGTCGAGACCACGCTGGAGCGCCACTCCGAGTCCGATGCCGAGCGCGGTGCCGAGGACGGCGCCGAACCCGGCGGTGGCCACGGACTCGATCGTGATCATCGAGCTGAGCTGACGGCGTCGGAGCCCGACCGCCCTGAGCAGGCCGATCTCGCGGGTCCGCTCGAAGACGGACAGGGCCAGGGTGTTGATGATGCCCAGGACGGCGACGATGACGCTGAAGAGCAGGAGGACGTAGAGCAGGTTGATCAAGGTGTCGATGGAGGCGCCTTGGGCGTCGGCGAACTCCGGGCCGTCCTGGACCGACACGATCAGGTAGGGACGGACCAGGTGGGTCAGCTCGGCTCGGAGAGCCGGGAGGTCCGCCCCCGGCACGGCCCGCAGGAAGAGGCGGGCATCCGCCCGCTGGTTGGCGGGGAGGGCTGCGGTGTAGAGAGAACGGTCGACGATCACGTGTGAGCCGAAGGCGTGGCTGTCGCGGTAGATGCCACCCACCACGAGGGGCTCACCACTCAGGGTGCCGACCCTTGCGGACAGGGTGTCTCCGACGTGCCAGCCACGGGCGCCCGCGGTCGTCTCGTCCACCAGCACGACGCGTCGACCGAGCGTGGAGAGCTGGCCCTCCTTCATCGTCACCAGGAAGTTGTCCGCGACGTCGGCGGCCGTGGTCGCGGAGGCCGTGGCGTGGAAGGACCCGATCCGAAGGTCGACGAAGCTCACGGCGGCGACCGAGCGCACGGCGGGCAGCGCACGAGCCGCGTCGGCCAGCGGGGCAGGCACCGGAGCGACATTGCCGCTGTTGAGCACGAAGTCCGACGTCAGCTCCTCGGCCACGCCGCTGCTCACGCTGGCCTTTACGCTCCCGGCCAGCACGGAGATGCCGGCTATCAGAGCCAGCCCGATCATCAGGGCGCTCGCAGTGGTCGCCGTACGACGGGGGACGCGCAGCGCGTTCTCCCGCGCCAGACGCCCCACGGCCCCAAGGACCGCAACGAACGGCCATGCGATCACCTGGACGACCGGACGCGTCGCCAGTGGCGCGCCGACCAGCATCCCGAGCACCGTGGCGACGGCTCCGAGCGCAGCCACCGGCCAGGACACCTGCGCCCGGGAAACCGCGACGCCCAGCACGAGCGCGCCGGATGCCAACAGGCACAGGCCGATGAGGCCACGCTTGCCGAGGCCATCGGCCACCGAACCGACGTCCCCTCGCATGGCCGCCACGGGCGCGACCCGCGAGGCACGCCGAGCGGGCAGCACGGCCGAGACGACCGTGACCACCACTCCGACAAGCACGCTGAGCAGAACCGTGGTCGCACTGACCGGCAGACCGGCGCCGATATCGGTGCTGAGGAACCTCCCGATGGCCGCTTGGGCGCCGGCGGCGATCAGCAGCCCGAGGCCGATGCCGAGCACCGACCCCACCAGGCCGATGACGACCGCCTCGCCGAGCACCGCACGCATCACCTGGGTGCGGGTCGCTCCGATCGCCCTGAGCAGCGCGAGCTCGCGGGCACGTTGCCCGATGAGCATCGAGAAGGTGTTGACGATGATGAACGACCCGACGAACAGGGCTACGCCGGCGAAGACCAGCAGGAAGGTCGTGAAAAACGCCAGTCCCTTCTGCACCGACGTCTCGGTCTCGCTCTGCACGGTCGCTCCGGTGACCGCCTCGAGGTTCGGGGGCAGGGCCTGTGCGACGGCCGCGCGAAGCTCCGCCTGGCTGACTCCAGGAGCCGCGGTGACCGACAGGGACGACACCGTGCCGTCAGGGGCGTACACCCGTCGAGCGGTGGCACCGTCGACCAGCACCGCCGTGGCACCGAACAGGGAACCGAAGTGCACCTCCCCCGTGATGGTGACGTGCCGCGCCCGGTTGCCGATCACGGCGCGGGTACGATCCCCCACCTGCAGGTGGGCGCGGTCCAGCGTGCTGGTCTCGACCGCGACCTCACCGGGTCCGGTGGGACCGCGTCCGGAGACGAGGGTGAACGACGGGTCATCCTCGGCGAAGGCGAACCCGAGCGACGGCGCGCCCCCGTTGCGGACCGCGATACCGTCACTGCCGGCCAGAATGGCCGTGCCCTGCAGGTTCGGCATCACCCGCGCGACCCCAGGCACAGCCGCCACGGTCTCGACGAGCGCCAGTGGTACCCCTGGCGTGACGGTGGATCCGTCGACCGAGACCGGGGACACGGCATCGGTCCCAGCGCCACGCACCGACACGTCGAGCCCCTTGGCCGACTGCGCGACGAGCCCGCCGAGGGTGTTGTCGATGCTGTCGCGCAGCACGAAAGTGCCCGTGACGAAGGAGACCCCCAGCATCACGGCGAGCGCGGTGAGGAGGAGACGGACGACGTGACCCTGCAGACCCCTGACGGTGACGTGTAGCATCTCAGGACGCCAGACCGGCTAGCTCGAAGCTCTTCATCCGATCGAGGACTGACGCGGTCGTCGGCGCGAGGATCTCATCGACGATGCGTCCGTCGACGAGGAACAGCACCCGGTCGGCGTACGACGCGGCGACCGGGTCGTGGGTGACCATCACGATGCTTTGGCCGAAGTCGTCGACCGAGTGCCGCAGGAACGCCAGGATCTCGGCGCTGGCTCGGGAGTCGAGGTTGCCGGTGGGCTCGTCGGCGAAGACGATCGCGGGCCGCCGCACCAGGGCGCGGGCGCAGGCGACGCGCTGTTGCTGCCCGCCGGAGAGCTCGTCTGGCCGGTGGCTCAAGCGGTCCCGGATCCCCAGCGTGCCAACCACGGTGTCGAACCACGCGAGGTCGAGCTGCACGCCCGCGATGTCGACGGGCAGGGTGATGTTCTCGCGCGCCGTGAGGGTCGGCACCAGGTTGTAGGCCTGGAACACGAAGCCGAGCCGGTCGCGTCGCAGCAGGGTCAGCGCCTTGTCCTTGAGGCCACGGATGTCGACGCCGTCGATGTCCACGCGTCCGGACGTCGGTGCGTCCAGGGCGGCCATGCAGTGCATGAGCGTGGACTTGCCCGACCCCGAGGGGCCCATGATCGCGGTGAGCCGGCCACGACCGAACTCGACGGTGACGTGGTCGAGGGCCACAACCTGGGCATCCCCCGTCCCGTAGACCTTGCACAGGTCTTCGGCGCGCGCGACCGCCTCCCCGTCGGTGAGGCCGTCGAACTCGGCCGAGCTGCGTTCTCGAGTGATCGTCATGCGGAAGCTCCAGAACGGGTCAGCGAGGAGGCGGACCGTGTACGACGGGCACGCCGCCCGGACGTTCGGCGACGCACTTCCCTACCCCGGACGCTAGGCGTGCTGCCATGTCACCGACAGGGCCCAACGACCCCGGGCCAGCGGGGCGTCCGGCACTGGTGGCGACGGCGACGGTGCGGTGGAGTCGAGACGTCAAGGTGAACGCGCCACGAGGGCGATCGACACAAACCCCGGACGGGGTCGTGAACTGGTGAACGACACGGTCACCACACTGGTCAGCAACAACATCCCACCCGCGAAGAAGGGCAACCTCCTCGACGTACAGCTGCCGACCTACGACGTCGTGCTCACCGAGCACCTCGTCATCGAGGCGGATACCGACGTCGTGTTTCAGACCGCGAAGAACTTCGACTTCATGACCACCAGGTCGCTACTGGTCACCGCTGTGATGACCGCACGGAGCGTGCCGAGCCGGCTGCTGGGCCGCCCGGTCGTGACCCCGCGGGCGTTGCTGCTCGCCAGGGACCCGGACGTGTTGCCCGGCTGGCTGTTCCTCGGCGAGGTCCCCGGCCGCGAAGTCGTCTTCGGTGCGGTGGGCACGTTCTGGAAGGCGGACATCGAATGGCACGACCTGCCCGCGGACCGGTTCGCCGACTTCGCGGAACCGGGCTGGGGCAAGATCGCCTGCCACTTGTTGGTGCGGCCCGACGGTCCGGACCGGTCGATCCTCAGCTATGAGTGCCGCACGGCCACCACCGACCCCGTGTCGCAGGCGCAGATGTCTCGCTACTGGTGGCTGATCCGTCCCTTCGTGTCCTATGTCCTGCGAGCCGTCCTCCGCACGATCCGCGGGAACGTCGCCGCGCATGTCTAGCCGCCTGCTGGTCGACCTCCCAGAACGCCGGGAATTCGACACTCCCCCGAGCACATCATGGACCTCCTCGGAACGCACGGTGGGACGAGCTGCGTGCTGGGTGATCTTCCTGCTCTCCGTTGCCTATGTCCCGGCGATGCTGGCGGGGTTCCTCGCCAACGGCGGCCTCGACAAGCCCGTCGCAGACCCCTACCTCGCTGTCATGGAGCTGCTGATCCTGCTGATGGCGATCCCGCTGGTAGTGCTCTTCGCCTGCGTTCACAGGTACGCGCCCGCGAACCGGAAGACGCTGACCCTCAGCGCGTTCGCGCTGGTCACCGTCGCGGTCGGCATCACCGTCTGCGTCCACGTGGTCCTGCTGACGGCGGGGCGCCAGCTGGATGCGGCAACCTCGCCGGGCTACAACCTGCTGCTCACCTGGAAGTGGCCATCGGTGGCGTTCGCGCTCGACATCGCCTCCTGGGACTTCTTCTTGGGCTTCGGCTTGCTCCTGGCCGCTTGGGCGTTCACCGGCCCCGGCCTGCGCCGTCTCGTGCGTTGCGGGCTCCAGGTCAGCGGCGCCGTGTGCCTCTTCGGGCTGCTGGGTGCGGCGACCGGGAACATGGGCTTGCGGGACATCGGCATCGCGGGGTACGCCGTCATCCTGCCGGTGGTGCTGCTGGTGATGGCGCGCGTGTTCGCGGCCACACCTGTCGCGGAAGCGTCCCGATGATCCGCACCACCGACGGTCCATCGAAGCGAATCTCCCTGGCGCAGGTCACTGGCGTGGCCGCCGTGGTGTTCTCGGGCCTCTATCTCGTCTCCGACCTGCTCGAGCTGAGCCAGGGTGGCTTCTCCACACCCCAGCTCGTGCTCACCTACGTCGCCGAAGCCGCCATCCCGCTCTTCGTTCTCGAGCTGTACGCCGTCCAGCGCCCGCGCATCGGGACGCTCGGTCTCCTCGGTGCGGCCGGCTACGCCTACGCCTATGTCTTCTTCACCGGCACCGTGCAGCTGGCCCTGGCGACCCACACCCGCGACTGGGACACCCTCGTGGAAGACCTCGGGCCCTGGGTCACGCTCCACGGGTTGCTGATGGTGCTGGCCGGCTCGTGCTTCGGTGTCGCCGTCGTACGGGCCCGGGTGCTGCCGCGCTGGACCGGCGTCCTCCTCGTCGTCGGGGTGGTCCTGGTCGCCCTGTCGGAACCGCTACCGGAAGCGGCCCAGATACTGAGCGCAGGTGTGCGCGACCTCGCCTTCGCCGGCATGGGCCTGTCTCTACTGAGCCACCCCCGCCCCACCCACACGGCCACCGAGAGGAACGTCGTCCATGAACACGCTTGAGTTCGAGAACGTCACCAAACGCTACGGGCACGAGGTCGTCGTCGACGACCTAACGTTCACCGTCCGACCAGGACGGGTCACCGGTTTCCTGGGGCCCAACGGCGCCGGGAAGTCCACGGCGATGAAGATCCTGCTCGACCTCGCCAAAGCCGACCACGGTCGCGCCACGATCGCCGGAAAGCGCTACCGCGAGATGCCCAACCCCGCACGGACAGTGGGCGTGGTCCTCGAGCCCAACGCCTTCCACCCTGGACGAACCGGCCGCAACCACCTGCGGATCCTCGCCGATGGCGCCGGAATCGACCCTGACCGGATCGCGGAGATGCTCGACGCAGTCGGCCTCAGCCATGCTGCGGACCGCCACGTAGGCGGCTACTCCCTCGGGATGCGACAACGTCTCGGATTGGCGGCCGCCCTGCTCGGCGATCCACCGGTCCTGGTACTCGACGAACCCGGCAATGGGCTCGACCCGCAAGGCATCCGCTGGCTGCGCGACCTGCTTCGCGAACGCGCTGCCGCCGGCGGCACGGTGTTCGTCTCCAGCCACCTGCTCGCCGAGGTCGAGCACCTCGCGGACGAGATCGTGGTCCTGAACCATGGCCAACTGGTCACCACCGGCACGCTGGCGGCACTTCAGCAGGCAGGCACGTCGGTCCGCACCGATACGGCTGATGCGCTGACCCAGCTGCTCAGGACGGACGGTGCCAGCGTCCACACCGGCACCGAGGGTGAGCTCGTCGTCCGCGGAATCGGCATCGCCGAGATCGGAGACCGGGCCTGCGCCGCCGGAATCGCCCTTCACGAGCTCAGCCCCCAGGCCGGCTCCCTGGAAGAGCTGTTCCTCGGCTGGACGAGCGCCGACAACACCCCCGCCAGCAACGGCGCCGACACCAGCTTCGCGAGTGTCGCGACCGAGCCCGAAAGGCAGGCAGTACCGCTATGACCACCATGCTCCGACTCGTCCGCGCAGAGATCCGCAAACTCACCACCACCAAGTTGCCGTGGGGGTTCCTCGCCGTACTGGTCGTCATCGCCGGACTCGACGCAGCGGTTGTTGCCTTCGCCACCGACATGGACGGCAGCAAGACGTTCGTCGCCACCGCCGCCGACCAGCAGTCCCTGATGGCTTTCGCCTTCAACGCCATGGTGGGCACCAGCCTGTTCGGCGCCATCGCCGTGTCCCGTGAGTACGGGCACCACACCGTCGTACCGATGTTCCTCACCTCCCCCCGCCGCACTCGCGCGGTGCTCGCCCAGCTCATCGCTGTGCTGGTCGGCGGGGCGGTCCTCGCTCTGGTCGGTCAGGCGCTGGTTGTCGCTGGGGTCGCCCTCGCGCTGCCCAGCACCCAACACGGCTTCCTGGTCTCGGCTGGTGACCTCGCCCGGCTCTTCGGAGCGACGACGTTCGCCGGAGCAATCGGAGCCACCCTCGGTGCGGGGCTCGGCGCCCTCATCCGCAACATCGGTGGCGCTGTCACGACCGCCGTGCTGGTGGTCTTCGTGATCCCGCCGCTCGCCGTACAGCTGTTCAGCGACGCAGGGTCCTGGATCCCGACGTCCCTGTTTGCCGTCATCTCCGGGACCAGTCCCGACGTGAGCCTGTGGGCCGCCCTGCTGGCAATCGGCGCGTGGGCGTTGATCCCCGCTGCCGCCGGACTCGTGGCAGTGCAGCGTCGAGACGTCGCGTGACACGTCAACAGTTCGAGGAACGTGCGATGAGCAAGACGTCCACCCGGAGTCCGAAGCCGACGTCTGTCGAGATGCTCCGCGAGCTCGCGTAGTTGATCCCAGACCTACCCTGTTCCTCACCGCTCCGCTGTACCGCCATTGGCACCTGCGGTGGGGCGCGACGACGCACGAGCTGGCTGCCACCCTCCCTGGCGACGAGCTGCGGCCTCACGTCCAGTTCCGGAGCACCCGGGCCATCACGATCGACACCCCACCGTGCATGCGTGGACTCGGCTTGTCCAGGTCGGCTGCCTGCGAGGTGGCTTCTCCAGTGACGACCTGCTGGACAACCTCGGCCGCCCCGGCGCGCGCAAAATCGTCCCTGCGCGCCAACACCTGAACGTCGGCCAATGGGTGCCAGGAACCACTCGACCCGTCCGGTAGTCACCTCGGCGAGGGTGTAGTCCTCGAACGCCGGTCGGACATGGAGCCGTAAACAGGCACGGTAGTTCTCCTTGGTGTTCCCGGCCAGGTCCCGCAACTCGAGGTCGACCAGCCACAGATCGGCCAGGTCAGTGAAGGAGCTCGGGTCCCGAGGATCTGACCTGCCGCAGCCGACCGTCGATGTCGCGGACGCGGGTTCAGCCATCACGCGACCGCCTTCCCGCCGGGTGTTGATCGCGCCGTGGGTGCCGATCGGGTGCGAGGGCGCCCGGTGCGCATCAGCCGGCCAGGCGTGGGTGTCGCTCGGCGTGGTCGGCCTCCATACGGGTGAGCCAGGCGTCCACCTCGCCCACCCGGAAGTGAAGCTCACGCCCGCGAGCCAAGCGGTGCGCGAGCGAATGCGTATCCGCTACGGGTATCTCACGGCGCCCGCAACCCACTAGGCTCATTCGGTTCGGATGAGCAGTGTCCACGCGGCCATCGTGCCTACGACGGGCGTGGCACGCGAAGATTGGCACTTGTACCTGGCGTGCTTGCGCCCAGCGCGGATCATCCCCTGCGGAGGACGCCCCCCACCGGGTGCCTGCGTAGCGTCTGGCAGGCACGTCGTTGGAGTTGCCCACAGTTCGGTTGGCAACCATCGCCGGTCCTTACGACGTCAACCAAGAAAGTGGAGTAGTCATGACGGAATCGCTTGACGAGCTAGGCCCTGTGGACTTCTTGATCATCGAGTTCCCCGGCGGATCGTCCAACTTCACCGGTGAGATGGCCAAGGAGCTCCTTGCACTCGTTGACGCGGGAAGCATCCGCATCATCGATATCCTGATCCTGGTCAAGGACGAGAACGGCGCGGTCGACGCACACGAGCTTTCCGATCTCGATGACCTCGGGGAACTGCAGAGGCTCGAGGCCGACCTCGCCGAGATGCTGGCCGAAGAGGACGTCGCGCACCTTGCCGCGGCCATGGACCCCGGGAGCACGGCCGGTGTGCTCATCTACGAGAACCTGTGGGCGGTGCCTTTCGCGGTCGCAGCCCGCCGCGCCGGTGGTCAGTTGATCGCAAACGGCCGCATCCCCACCCAGGCCATCATCGCCGCCGTTGAGGCAGACGAGCAACTCGAGAAGGCAGGAGCCTGACATGCCACTTCGGCCAGGACGTGTAGGAAGACGCGGAGTCGTCGGCGCCCCAGTAGCCAAGGCCGCTGTCGTCACCAGGGCCGTGACGCCAGGACCCTCGCCCGTGGCGAAGGCTGCGGTGGTCGGCGCCGCGGTAACCCCAGGTCGAGGGCGTCGCCGCTTCTAGGCACGTGCCTGTTGAGCCCCTACCTGAGTCACGCCGATCGCGTGCATGGCCATCACTCGCCGCTTGAAGCACTTCAGGAGAAGCGAGCATGACTTGACCAGGCGCCCGGCTGAACCAGGTGCGGGGGCGTGTGAAGAGGATGGTGAGGCTGAGGAGCAGCACCCAGAGTGGAATAGGATCCGATCCAGACGTGATCGCCGGCTTCCGCTAGAAGGACCAGGGCGACGACATAGCCCAGAAAGGTGATCCAGCGCGGGAAGGCCCCCAGTGCGGAGTCCGATTGTGCTCACCGACAGGGTGAATACGCCGCGCCCTCGGTCGACCCGAAACGATGATGCCGGATCCTGGCAGGTCGTCGCTGGCACCGGGGACTGGAGAACGACGCGATGGCAGAGATCGATGTACACGTAGAGGCGCTGGCCAGTCCCCTATGCGTCTGGTGCATTTTGGTAGACGTGAGGTCCTGGGCTGAGTGGGCGCCGTTCGACGAGGTCACGGTGGAGCAAGGTCATGAGGTCGGCGAGGTTCGACGCCTGCGTTCTGGCGTCCTCAAGACCCGTGAGCGCGTCATTGGCTTCGAGCCTCCGCGCCGCTACGTCTATGAAATCGTTTCCGGGCTACCGATTCGGGACCACGTCGGCGTGATCCTTCTGACGCCTACCGATGCGGACGGCACC
>JAWWPF010000145.1:0-9965 GCA_033850795.1 Nocardioidaceae bacterium
CCGCGGGTCCTCCGCGAACGACCACCAGTCCCTCCGGAGGCCGGTACGGCGTGTCGGCGAGGTTGTCGCCGTGCAGGGTGGCCCAGCCCAGGCGCGTGGTGATCGGGACCAGGATCGTGGAGAGGTCGGAGTAGCCCACCAGCGAGGTGGGGTCGGCAGCCGCCAGGGCGTCCCAGTCCACAAGGTCGACCAGGTCGATCGCCGTCTCTCCGCCCCACGGTGGGACCACGCACCTGATCGACGGGTCGCACAGCATCGCCGTGAGCTCGTCGGCACGCGCCGCCGCCGGGCCGGCGGAGGGGGAGGTGACACCGATCCGGTCGCCGCGCGAGAGGGGCGCCGGGGACCGCGGCATGCGCCCATCGTGCCAGCGGGCGCTCGCAGGCAGGTGCAGCAACCTCTCCCTGACGCGACGCCAGGACCCGTGGTCGAGGGCCGCCGTCCGCGTCAGGGGCCGTGCGGAGAGGTGAGCGCGAGGACTGCCGACAGGGCCAGCACCACGGTCGTCGCAACCGCCTCGACGCGGACCTCGCGCAACGGCAGGTCCCCGTTGCGGACCAGCCGCCGCGACGCTGCGGCCGGGACGAGAGCTGCGACGACGAGCACCGCCTTGGCGAGCAGCAGGTGCCCGTAGCCCGTCGTCCCCAGCTGCGCCACCGTGTCCAGCCGGAGCAGGGCGTTGACCACGCCGGAGAGGAGCAGCACCCCGACGGCCGCGAGGGCCAGCCGGGAGAACCGGACGAACGCACTCAGCCCCGGCCGCCGGTCCCGGCCCGAGGCCAGGACCACGACCGTCACCAGGCCGCCGACCCACACGCCGGCCGTCAGCACGTGCACGGACAGGGCCACCCGGTCCGGCAACGCGCCCGAGGACGCGTGACCGGTCCCGGAGAAGGTCGTCGCGAGTGCCAGGGTCCCGAGCACCGCCAGCCAGCGGTTCAAGACCGAGCCCAGGGCGCCGCTCAGCCACAGCACGGCGGCCATCGCGACATACAGGTACACGCGCAGCTGCATCCAGGCGCCGAAGGAGGTCTGCGCGACCTCGGTCATCAGGCTGCGGTCGAGCAGGCGGTACGACGCGACGCCGCGCCCGTAGGGACCCTGCAGCAACAGCTCGAGGACGCTCGACACGATGCCGGACACGAGTCCGGACAGGAGCAGCCGGCGTACCCGCGGGTCCTCGCGACCCTCGGGCCAACAGAGCAGGACGAAGGCGAGCAACCCGGCGACCACCGAGAAGGCCACGTCCCCCAGCCACCTGGCGACGGCCACCGGCCAGGACCACGCCGCGCCCGAGGCGCCCGATGCTGCCGGGACAACGCGCTCGGCGACCCCGAAGGAGAACGCCCCGGCAACCGGGTGCCCGTCGTCGGACACCACCCGCCAGCTCACCAGGTACGACCCCTTGCCCAGGTCAAGGCTGACCGGCCAACGGACGACGGCCCCGGTCACCCGGGGCGCACCGACCGCGACCCGCCGACCGCTCGGACCGCCGTCCGTGCGCAGGACCCGGAGGCTGTCCTCCACGAGGCTCACGGGCTCGCTGAACCGGATCGTCAGGGTCTGCGGGGGCCGTTGCAGCCGCTGCCCGTCGTGCGGGCTGGTCGAGGCGATCTCGGCGTGCAGCAGCACCGGAGCAGCCGCCGCCGGTCCCGCGAAAGCAACCAGCAGCGCGCCCAGGAATCCGCCCAGCGCCAGAGCGAGGACCACCGCCGGCGGCACCTTCGACGCCAGGCGGCGCCTCTCGCGCATGAGGTCCTCCTCCAGCTGCGGTCCGCTGGCCACCATCCTCGACCCTCGCGCTAGATGTCGGCGAAGAACACCGCGCCGGCGAACGAGACGTAGAGCCCGAGCAGCATCACGCCCTCCAGCCAGTTGGCCTTGCCGTCGCCGAGGAGCTGACGGGTCAGCAGGGTCGCGACGGTGAGCGCGGTCAGCTCCAGCGGGCTGAAGGCCAGGTCGAAGGGATGGCCCGTCACCGCCCCGAGCAGCACGAGCACGGGTACGACGAGCATGGCGAGCTGCATGCTGGCGCCGACCGCGATCTCGCTGGCGATGTCGAGCTGGTCCTTGGCCGCCAGGGCCAGCGCGCTGAACTGCTCGGCCGCGTTGCCGACCAGCGGCAGGATCACGAACCCGATGAACCCGCTGTGCAGGCCCAGGGACGCACCGGCGTCCTGCACGCTCTCGGCGACGAGCTCCGCGCCGATCGCCACGAGCACGGTCGCCACCGCGAGCACGATCACGGCGTCCCGCACCGACCAGGTCGCGGACCGTTCGTGCGGCTCGCCCTCCTCCGGGTGTGCTGGGTCGGCGCGGAACAGGTTCCGGTTGGTGCGCAGCATGAAGAGCAACGACAACGCGTAGACCGTGAAGAGGGTCGCGGCCACCAGGTAGCTCACCTCGTCCAGCCGGGTGGTGGAGCTCTCGGGGCGGAACGAGAAGACGGTCGGGAGCAGCAGGATGCCGATCGAGAGGAACAGCATCGTCGACTGGACCTGGGACGTGGCGGTGATCGTGACCTCGCCCTTGTCCCGGCCGGCCACCACCATGGCCACCCCGAGCAGCAGCAGCAGGTTGCCGATGATCGAGCCGGTGATGGAGGCCTTGAGGACGGCGATCTCGCCGTTGAGGACCAGGAGCGCCGCGATCATCAGCTCAGCCATGTTGCCGAAGGTGGCGTTGAGCAGGGCGCCCTTGCTGCCGCCCACGGTCTCGGCCAGCACCTCGGTCGAGCGGCCGACCAGGCCGGCGAGGGGGATGACCGCCAGCGCGGCCAGGATGAACTGCACGGCGGCGGGGGCGTCCATGACCCGGGCCGCGACGGCAACCGGGAGGGCGACCACCAACAGGTCCAGGCGGCGCCAGGGTCCCCGCGAGGAGGCCCCCATCAGCCGTGGTGGCGTTCGTCGCGGGCCGGTTCAGGGGGTCCGCCGAGGAGGGCCCGGGTCATCGCGTTCCGGGTGTCCAGCAGCTCGTCGAGCGCAGCGTCGAGCTGGTCGGCGCTCACGCTCAGGGGCACGGCGTCTGTCTCTGCCGCGGCGATCAGCGCGGCACGCCGCAGCAGCTCCTTCAGGAAGGACGCCGTGACCCCCTCGGTGCGGTCGATGACCGAGCCCAGCCGGCTCCGGTCGACGACCAGCTCACCGCGGTAGAGCTCGAAGAGCCGTCGTCTCGCCTCCGGGTCCGGGGTGTCGAGCTCGACGGCCTGGTCGACGCGGCCGGGTCGGGACGCCAGCGCCGGCTCCAGGAGGTCGGCTCGGTTCGTGGTGAGCAGGAAGACGACGTCGGCGTCCTCGGCGAGCCCGTCCATCTCGTTGAGCAGCTGGAAGAGAAGTGGATGGTGGCCGGGGTGCATGCCGCGGTCCTCCGCGATCAGGTCGACGTCCTCGACCACGATCATCGCGGGCTGCAGGGTGCGGGCCACCGAGCAGGCGGTGCTGATCAGGCCGAGCGCGTCGCCGCTGAGCTCGATGATCGTCACGCCGGTCAGCTGGCTCACCAGGAACCGCACCGTGTGCGTCTTGCCGACCCCGGGAGGTCCGTAGAGCAGCAGCCCGCGCTTGAGGTGCTGACCGGCGGCCAGCAGCCGTTCGCGGTGCTCGGCGACGCCCACGACCTGGCGGCGCACCATGGCGAGGGTCTCCTCCGGGAGGATCACGTCCTCTGCCGTCAGAGCAGGCCGGGAGTGGAAGTGCAGGGCGGCCGCGCGCTCGCCGAACATGTCCTGGCCGAAGGAGAGCACCTGCCCCCGGAAGACGTTGTGCTGCACGCTGAGGTCTCGCAGGGTCGTCGCGATGTCCGCGGCGGCGCCCTCGCGGTCGGCGACGACGTGCAGCCGAGGACCGCCGCCCATCTCGGGGTCGCCGGCGAGCATCAGGACCGCGGCCCGGACGTCCGGCTCGGTGACCAGGTAGAGCCCGGCCTGCACCGCCCGCTGCACCTGCCCGCCGGGTCCGCTCGCGAGCGTGACCCGCGCGACGTTGCCCGGGACCGGCCCGTACTCCTCCCTGCCCGGGCGCAGGAGGTCGGCGAGCCCGAACTCCTCGTGCCGGAAGTGGGCCAGCCCGACGAGCTCGTGGGTGCGCGATCCGGCTGAGAGCCAGTTGTCCACGGCGACCTGCACGTTGACCAGGTCGTACGACGGCCAGCTCTCCTCCACGACCTCGAGGTCCGCGAGCGACGTACCGAGATGGGCGGCGAGCAGCCCGGTCAGCGTGGGCCGGTCCCCGGCGCGGGCCGCTCCGACCACCCTGCGCCGCGCGCGACGCGCCAGCTTGCCGAGGTCGGAGAGCCGGAGCCGGTCGTCCATCTCGCCGCCCTCGGCGCCCCAACCGGACCGTCCGGGATCGAAGGACATCTCCCAGTCCGACTCGTCGTCGTCCACCGAGTACTGCATCCCCGCACGACCTCTCTCCCCGGAATGACTGCTCAAGGTAGACGCTCGTCCACCCCGAGCCGACCCACCCCCCCGTTGAGAGGGCTCTCGTTCCCGTTGAGAGGGCTCCCGTTCCCGTTGAGAGGGCTCTCGTTCCCGTTGAGAAGGCTCTCGTTCCCATTGAGACGGCATTTGTTCCCGATGAAGAGGCGGCCCGTTCCCGCCGTACGACGGAATCGCAGCCGTCTGAACCGGAATGCGCGCCGTCTGAACCGGAATGCGCGCCGTCTCAACCGGAATGCGCGCCGTCTCAACGAGGGGTCAGCCGGAGGCCGGGGTCAGCGCCTCCTCGGCGGACGGCTCGGGCTCGTCCGGCAGTGAAGGAGCGGCCCTGTCGAGACGGGAGGGCCACCAGATCCGGCTGCCGATGTCGAGGTTCAGTGCCGTCACCAGGACGGACCTGACGATCAGCGTGTCCAGCAGCACCCCGAGTGCCACGGCGATGCCGATCTCGGCGAACGCGACCAGCGGCAGGGTCGCGAGCACCAAGAAGGTGGCCGCCAGGACCAGGCCCGCCGAGGTGATCACCCCGCCCGTGGCGCCCAGCGCGATGCGGGAGGCCTGCCTCGTTCCGTGCGTCGGCGTCTCCTCCCTGACCCGGCTCATCAAGAAGATGTTGTAGTCGATGCCCAGGGCGACGAGGAACACGAAGACGAACAGGGGGAGCGAGGCGTCGGCGCCGGCGAACCCGAACACGTGCCGGAACAGCAGGGCACTGACCCCGAGGGAGGCCCCGAAGGACAGCACGACGGTGCCGACGAGGAGCAGGGGTGAGAACAGAGCTCGCAGCAGGACCGTCAACACGAGCAGGACCACGAGCAGGACGAGCGGGATGATCACCCGGTTGTCGCGCGAGGAGGCCTTCTCGATGTCCGCGGTGATCGCCGACGAACCGCCCACCAGGGCATCCGCGCCGTCAAGCGCGTGCACCCGTGCGCGGACCCGGTCGACGGTATCGAAGGCCGCCTGGGAGGTCGGGTCGTCCAGGAGGGGCGCGGAGACGAGGGCCACGCCGTCCTTGACCGCGGGGGCCCCCGGTCGGCCCAGGCCCTGGATCCCCGACATCGCCCGCCTGATGGCAGGTCCCGACGAGGCGTCGCCGACGACCATCACCGGGCTCGAGGTGTCGGCGAGCCGGTGGGCAGCGAGGACCTTCTGGCCCTTCACCGAGTCGAACTGCTTGGTGTAGGAGTCCGCAGTGGAGAGTCCGTGTGCGTTCAGCGACAGCATGCCGAGGCTCAGCGCCGCGAGCACGAGTGCGGTTCCGACCCAGACCCGCCGGGGGCGCGTGGAGATGCGCCTGCCGACCCGTGCCCAGAACCCGCCCGACGTGGGTTCCACGGTGCCGAACCGAGGCCGGACCGGCCAGAACATCCACCGACCCGTGATCACCAGCAGTGCCGGCAGGAGCGTCAGCATCACGAGCAGACCGACCGCGATGCCGATCGCCGCGACGGGGCCGAGGCCGGCGGTCGAGTTCATCTCCGCGACCAGCAGGCAGATCATGGCCAGGATCACGGTGGACGCGCTCGCGACGATCGCCGGCGCTGCGCGATGCAGCGCGAAGGCCATCGCCTCGTGGCGGTCCTGGTGGCGGCGCAGCTCCTCCCGGTAGCGCGCCACCAGCAGCAGCGCGTAGTCGGTGCCCGCGCCGAACACGAGCACCGTCAGGATGCCCTGGCTCTGCCCGTTCACCGTCAGGTCGGCGTACTTCGCCAGCAGATAGATGACCGCCTGCGCTGCGGTCAGCGCGACTCCTGCGGAGATGACCGGGAGCAACCACAAGGTCGGGCTGCGATAGGTGACGAGCAGGATCAGCACCACCACGAGGACCGTGAAGAGGAGGAGCCTGCCGTCCAGACCGGAGAACGCCGCGGCCGAGTCCGCCGCCTGGCCCCCAGGTCCGGCGATGTGCGTGGTGACACCCGGGATCCGGGCGATGTCCCGCACCTGCTTCGCGACGTCCGGCAGCTTGTTGAACCCGTCCTTCCCGAAGTTGAACGTCACGACCGCCTGCGCTGCATGCCCGTCCTTGGAGACCTGGACGAGTGCTCGCGCCGGGACGGGCCGACCCTGCGGCGTCCGGGCCGGAATGGCGCCGTCGAGCTCCTGGATCTGCCCCACCTGGGAGGCGATCTGCGCCAGGTCTCGCTGACCGAACCCGGACGACCGCTCGTAGACCACGACGGTGGGGATGTCGTTCTCGTCCTGGAATGCGTTGAGCTTGTCGAGGACCTTCGTCGACTCAGCGCTCGCCGGAAGCCACGACGACGCCTGGTTGTCCTGCACGTCGGTCAGCTTGCCTGCGAACGGCGCCGCGACGACGAGTACGACGAGCCAGAAGGCCAGCACGAGCCACTTCGTGACGCGCCCGGTCAGCCTTCCGGCGATGTGTCGATGCATGAGAGTTCTCCACCACGGGTTCGAGAGGACGATGCAACAGCGAAGTCCCTGATCAGACCGTGGTCAACCGGGTTTCTCATCGGTGCCGGCCGGTCGAGGAGCGCAAGCCCGACAGAAGCGGCCGAAACCGTCCGGGCTAGAGGCGCCCGGACGCCACGACCCGGCTGAGGAACTGCTGGGTCCGTTCCTCGCGTGGGTTCTCGAAGATGTCCTGGGCGGTCCCGCGCTCGAGGATCGAGCCTTGGTCGAGGAAGCAGACCTGGCTGGCCACCTCCTTCGCGAACCCCATCTCGTGGGTCGCCAGCAGCATCGTCAGGCCGCCGTGGGCGAGCTCGCGGACGATCTGCAGCACGTCACCGACCAGCTCCGGGTCGAGGGCCGCGGTGATCTCGTCGAGCAGCATCACCCGGGGCTGCATCGCCAGCGCGCGGACGATCGCGACGCGCTGCTGCTGGCCGCCGGAGAGGCTGTCGGGGTAGGCGTCCGCCTTCTCCGCCATACCGACCGAGTCCAGCAGCGCGAGGGCGCGGTCCCGGGCCTCCTTCCTCGGGAGGCCGTCGATGCGGGTCGGGGCGAGCGTGATGTTGTCCATCACCGACATGTGGGGGAACAGGTTGTAGCTCTGGAAGACGATCCCCACGTCGCGACGGAGCGCGTTGAGGTCGACACCGGCCCCGGTCACGGTGTCCCCGTCGATGCGGATCTCGCCGGAGTTGATCTCCTCGAGCGCGTTGACGCATCGCAGCAATGTCGACTTGCCGGACCCGGAGGCGCCGATGAGGCAGACCACCTCGTGGCGCTCGACGTTGAGGGAGACCCCCTTGAGGACCTCGTTGAGACCGTAGTACTTGTGGACCTGGTCAACCTCGAGGAACGCCATCACTTCCCTGCCCGACGTGCGGCGTCACGGTCGATGAGGTAGTCCACGAACCTCGCCTGCGGGATCGTGATGATGATGAAGAAGGCAGCGGCCAGCGTCACCGGCGAGAGGTTGAACAGCTGCGCCTGCCAGAGGGTCGAGGTGAGGACGACCTCGGCGATCGCCGCGGTGGACAGCAGCGCGGTGTCCTTCTGCAGGCTGATGAAGTCGTTGAGCAGCGGCGGGATCACCCGACGGATCGCCTGCGGAACGAGCACGGTCCGCAGCGTCTGGGTGTAGCTCAGCCCCAGGGACCGAGCCGCCGCACTCTGGCTCGGGTGGATCGAGGCCAGGCCGGCGCGGTAGACCTCGGCGACGTAGGCGGAGTACGTCATCGTCAGCGCCAGGATGCCCAGCCAGACCGGCGGCCAGTGAGAGGCGGCCGGGATGGCCAGCGGGATGCCGAACACGATCAGGATGATCGTGACGATCGCCGGTATGGCGCGGAAGATGTCGCAGTACACCAGCGCGATCAGCCGTAGCGGAGCCCCGGCCCGGCCCGGAAGCATCCGCATGATCGCGAGCAGCAGGCCGAAGATGAGCACCAGCACCTGGGAGACCGCCGCGACCCAGATATTGATCCAGAACGCCCGGATCATCTCCGGGAAGGACTTGTGCCAGGCGCTGGAGGTGAAGAACGTGTGCGCGATGCCGCCGGAGTTCGCGAACGCCAACAGGAGTATGCCGGCCGCGATGATGGCCGCGGCGGCGTAGCCCATGGCGATCTGGGCCTCCTCGCGGCCCGCGGCCGCGGACCGTCGCGCCGGCACCAGCTGGCCGTCCCGGAGCAGGACCCCGCGCTCGCGGGCGGCCGCGAAGGACCGGAAGGACGGCCACAGCGGGTAGAGCGACAGGACCACGAAGGCGCCCCCCACCACCGTGGAGATCGGGCCATGCCCGTTGTAGTCCCGCAGCCGGAGCGCCGCGGCCACCATCAGCGCGATGCCGACGAGGGAGACGACCAGCCCCACCACGGCGATCCCGGCCACCGACCGCGGTGGGGTCGGTGTGGGACTCGGCTGGATCTCCTCGCGGACGAGGCCTGATGCGCTCATCCTCGGAAACTACTACTTGATCGTCCAGATGGGCACCGAGGACGGGTCGCCACCGAACGCCGGGCCGAGGTAGTCCTTGGACAGCTGCTGCGTCGTCCCGTCGTTGATCAACGTCTGGAAGCCCTTGTTGAGCGCGGTCTCGTTGGCCGATCCCTTGGGGTAGATCGCGCCGTACTTCTCACCGGTCTTGTACTGCCCGACGACCGCGAGCTTGCCGCCGGTCGACTTCGCCTCGGCCAGCACGATGGCCGTGTCGAGGAAGTCCGCGTCCACCTGGCCCGAGAGGAGACCTTGGTAGAGCGCCTGGGAGTTCGGGTAGATCTTGGCGTTGCACTTCAGCTGGTTCTGGATGAAGGGGACCGAGGTCGTGCCGGAGTAGGCGGCGCACTTCTTCGTGTTGATGTTGTCCTGGGTCACGTCGGCGCCCTTCTGGACCAGCACCCCGATGTTGGAGTCGAAGTAGGGCTTCGAGAAGTCCACCACCTTGGCCCGCTCGGGGGTGATCGAGATCTCCGCCAGCGCCAGGTCGAAGCTGTTGGTCCGACCGGCGACCAGCTGCGCGAAGGACACGTTCTTGACCGTCACCGACTTCAGCCCAGCCATGTTGGCGAGGTTCGCCGCCAGGCAGTACTCGTAGCCGCTCTTGATCGACGCGGGCGTCGTGCCGTTCCACCAGCCCTGGGCAGGCAGGGTCGTCTCGACCGTCAACGTTCCTGCCTTGGCAGGCTTGAGGGAGATGCTGCCCTTCTTGCTGGTGACCTTGCAGTCGCCGAAGCTGGCGGCGCTGGAGGACGACGACGAGGAGGACGAGCCCGACCCGCAGGCGGCCAGCGACAGCGCCAGCGCGGATGCGGCAGTCAGGGCGAATGTGCGCTTGAGATGCATGTAGAGCCTCTTCTGTCCAGCCATGAGAAGTGCGAACGGTTGAGCGACAGGCTCGCCGTCCGCGGGTGCGGAGTCAAGGACATCGGCGTCACGATCGCGCAAAGCCTTCGCGCCGTCGGGTGCCAGGGCTGCTCGGTTCCTCAGCCGCGGCGCAGTGCTTCGCGTGCTGCGGCCCGCCCGGTGCGTACGGCGCCCTCCATGTAGCCGGCCACCCACTGGTCCGAGCCACAGACGTAGAACGGCGGCTCGTGCGTGCCGTGCAACG
>JAWWPF010000149.1:0-23270 GCA_033850795.1 Nocardioidaceae bacterium
CCCGGTCGAGCAGCTTGGTCAGCCCCCCGTTCCAGAACGAGAAGCCGGCTCCGGTGATCATCGCGAGGTCGAGGTCCTCGGGCGCCGAGACCACGCCCTCGTCGAGCATCAGCCGGGCCTCCTCGGCGAGCGCCTCCAGCACCCGGGTGCGTACGTCGGACCCGCTCAGCGCCGTGCCACCGGCGGAGCCCTCGAACATCTCCGCCACCTCCGGGTCGACGGAGAAGTCGGGCAGGTAGACGCTCGTCTTCCCCGACGCGACGAGCGTCCGCAGGCCGGGGGAGACGTAGAACCGCTCGGGGAAGGCGTCGTGCAGCGTCTCGCTGTTGTGCAGCGCGATCGCCGGTCCCACCAGGGACAGCAGGAAGAAGGGCGGCATCGGGGCGATGCCGGCGAAGGCGGCGTCCGCGACGGACAGCGGCGTGCCGTCGTCCACGATCCTGCCGACCTCGCCCATGAACCGGCCGAGCAGGCGGTTGACGATGAACGACGGGCTGTCCTGCACCAGGATGCTCGTCTTCTTCAGCGTGCGGCCGGTGGCGAAGGCCGTCGCCAGCGTGGCGTCGTCGGTGCGGGCTCCCTTCACGATCTCCAGCAGCGGCATCACCGCGACCGGGTTGAAGAAGTGGAACCCCACGACCCGCTCCGGGTGCTCGAGGTCCGCGGCCATCTCGGTGACCGAGAGCGACGAGGTGTTGGTCGCCAGCACGCACTCGGCCGACACCACGGCCTCCACGTCGGCGAAGACCTGCTTCTTGACCTTCATCTCCTCGAAGACGGCCTCGACGACGAAGTCCGCGTCCGACAGGGCGCTCGCCTTCTCGGTGTCCTCGGCCGCCCCGGAGACCAGTCCCTTCAGGCGGTTCGCCTTGTCCGGCGTCAGCCGGCCCTTGCCCAGCAGCTTGTCGACCTCGGCGTGCGCGTAGCCCACGCCCTTGTCCACGCGCGCCTGGTCGAGGTCCGTGAGCACCACGGGGACCTCCAGGCGCCGCACGAAGAGCAGCGCCAGCTGGCTGGCCATCAGACCTGCGCCGATGATCCCCACCTTCGTCACGGGGCGGGCCAGCGACCGGTCCGGCGCACCGGCGGGACGCTTGGCGCGCTTCTGCACGAGGTCGAAGGAGTAGAGGCTCGCCTCGAGCTCGGGGGTCATGATCAGGTCCGCGAGGGCCTCGTCCTCGGCAGCGAAGCCATCCTCGCGCGAGGCCGTCCTCGCCGCGGCGATCAGGTCCAGCGCCCGGTAGGCCGCCGGGGAGGCCCCGCCGGTCTTGCCGTCGGCGACCCCGCGGCCCTGCGCCACGGCCTCGTCCCAGGCCGGGCCGCGATCCGGCTCCGGTCGGTCGACGAGCACCGCGCCGGTGAGCACTCTCGCGGCCCACAGCAGCGACTGCTCGAGGAAGTCCGCGCCGCCGAACTCGGCGTCCGCCAGCCCGGCCTCGAACGCCTGGTGTCCGGTGAGCGTCCGGCCCTGGTTGAGCGGGTTCTCCACGATCACCCGGACGGCGGTGGCGGCGCCGACCAGGTTCGGCAGGAGGTACGCCCCGCCCCAGCCGGGCACCAGCCCTAGCATCACCTCCGGCAGCCCGAGAGCGGCCGCCGAGTCCTGCACGGTCCGGTAGGTGCAGTGCAGCGCGACCTCGAGGCCGCCGCCGAGCGCCAGCCCGTTCACGAACCCGAACGACGGCTTGCCGCCGTCGCCGAGCTTGCGGAAGACCGCGTGTCCCAACCGGGCGATCAGCAGCGCGTCGTCGCGGGACTGCACGGCGCTCATCGCGGACAGGTCCGCGCCGGCCGCCAGGATGAACGGCTTGCCGGTCACCCCGATGGCGGTGACGTCCTCGCGTTCGAGCGCGGCATCGATCGCCGCGTTGAGCGCAGCCAGGGACCGTGGCCCGAAGGTGTTCGGCCGGGTGTGGTCGAGCCCGTTGTCCACGGTGATCAGGGCCATCGTGCCGGCGCCGTACGGCAGCCTGACGTCGCGCGACTTGGCCTCGGTGACGACCTCGTCACCGGCCTTGACCGCGGCGCGGTCCAGCAGCACCTCGAGCGAGTCGGCCGGAGCGGGCGCCGTCACGCCGCACCGCCAACCGAGCCCGGTGACCAGTGCGGGTTCTCCCACACCACCGTGCCGCCCATGCCGATGCCGATGCACATGGTCGTCAGGCCGTAGCGCACCTCGGGCCGCTCCTCGAACTGCCGCGCGAGCTGGGTCATCAGCCGTACGCCGGAGGAGGCGAGCGGATGCCCGACCGCGATGGCACCGCCGTACGGGTTCACCCGCGGGTCGTCGTCGGCGATGCCGAAGTGCTCGAGGAAGGCCAGGACCTGCACGGCGAAGGCCTCGTTGACCTCGAAGGCGTCGATGTCGTCGATCGTGAGGCCGGCCTGCCGCAGCGCCTTCTCGGTCGCGGGGATCGGCCCGGCGCCCATCACCTCCGGCTCGACGCCGGTGAACGCGTAGGAGACCAGCCGCATCTTGACGGGCAGACCCAGCTCCCGGGCGGTTCCCTCCTCGGCGAGCAGGCACGCGGTCGCGCCGTCGTTGAGGCCGGCGGCGTTCCCGGCGGTGACCCGGCCGTGCGCGCGGAACGGCGTGGCCAAGGACGCCAAGGTCTCCCGGGTGGTACCCGGACGGGGTGGCTCGTCGACGGTGGCCAGCCCCCAGCCCGCCTCGGCGCTGCGGGTCGCGACCGGGACCAGGTCGGGCTGGATCTTCGAGTCGGCGTAGGCCTGCGCGGTCCGCTGCTGCGAGGCGACCGCGTAGGCATCGGCGCGGTCCCGGGTGATCGAGGGATACCGGTCGTGGAGGTTCTCCGCGGTCCTGCCCATCACCAGGGCGTCGGTGTCGACGAGCCGCTCGGACAGGATCCGGGGGTTGGGGTCGACGCCCTCGCCCATCGGGTGCCGCCCCATGTGCTCGACCCCTCCGGCGATGACGACGTCGTAGGACCCGAACGCGATCCCGGCCGCGGTGGTCGTCACCGCGGTCATCGCGCCGGCGCACATCCGGTCGACGGCGAAGCCGGGGACGCTCTGGGGAAGGCCCGCGAGCAGGGCCGCCGTACGTCCGATGGTGAGCCCCTGGTCCCCGATCTGCGTGGTGGCCGCGATGGCGACCTCGTCGACGCGCTCCGGCGGGAGCCCGGGGTTGCGGCGCAACAGCTCCCGGATGCACTTGATCACCAGGTCGTCGGCGCGCGTCTCGGCGTACTGGCCCTTCGCCTTGCCGAACGGGGTCCGCACGCCGTCCACGAAGACGACCTCTCGCAGCTGTCGGGACACGCAGGCTCCTCCGGTCGGAAGATGAGTCGGGACCCCTAGGCTACTGGCTGGTAACAACCGGTGGAAGCGCCCGGGTCTGTGGTCCCGCTCACCACGCAGCGCTCTGCTGGAGGGGTCAGTAGACGGCGCTGCTCATCGCGGCGATGTGCTCCGGCGTCGACCCGCAGCAGCCGCCGATCAGGTCGATCCCGAGCCGGTGCAGGCTCTGCGCGTGCGCGGCGAGCTCCTCGGGCGACTTGTCGTACTCGAAGTGGTCCCCGACGACCTGCGGCAGCCCGGCGTTCGACTGGGCGATGAGCAGCAGCCCCTCCGGACGTGCCTCCGCCAGCTCGGCGGCGATCGTCTCCATCTCCTCCGGCCCGCGCCCGCAGTTGGCTCCGACGGCGTCCACGCCGGCCGCCGCGAGCGCACGGACCGCGTCCCCAGGACGCACGCCCATCATGGTCCGCAGGTTGGTGTCGAACGACAGCGTCGCCACCACCGGGAGGTCGGGTACGACGGAGCGGGCGGCCGCCACCGCGGCCTCCACCTCGCCGAGGTCGCTCATCGTCTCGATCAGGACCAGGTCGATGCCGCCGTCGCGGAGGCCTCGGAGCTGCTCCTCGAAGATCTCCTGCGCCTCGGCGGGCTCCATCGTGCCGAGCGGGGCCAGCAGCTCCCCGGTCGGGCCGAGGTCGCCGGCCACCACCGCGTGGTGCTCCTCGGCGACCGACCGCGCGATGGCCGCTGCCGCCTTGTTCAGCTCGTGGACCCGGTCCTCCAGGCCGTGCATCCGCAGCCGGGGCCGGCTGCCGCCGAAGGTGTTGGTGGTCAGCACCCGGGCACCCGCCCGGGCGTAGGCCTCGTGGGCCTCGCGCACGGCCTCGGGACGCTCCACGTTCCACAGCTCGCCGGCGCCACCGTCGTCGAGCCCCTTGGCCTGGAGCAGGGTCCCCATCCCGCCGTCCACCAGGACCGGAGCGTCGCGGTCGTCGAGGTCGCCCAGCAGGCTGCTCAACCGGTTCATGCCGACTCCTTCGTGGGTCCGAGGTCGTCGAGGTACTCCTGCAGCTTCTCCACCGGCCAGCGGTCCTCGAGGTCGGCGACGACCCGGTCCGCTACCTCCGTGGTGCTGCCGGTGGCCGCGGTCCACTCGCAGCGGGTCCAGCCCGCCAGGTAGTCGTCGCTGCCGGTGTCCCCGAGCCGCATGGCCGCCTCGTCGATCGCCTCCTGGAATCGTGGCGCGAGGGGCGACTTCGTCACCTGCTCGCCGTCGCGGGCCACGACCAGCGAGGGCAGGTCGCGCCAGTAGGTCACCTGGTAGTCCGTCACCCTCCGAGCCTAGTCTGCGACCCGCCCTGCGAGCCGATCGGGCATAGTGAGGCCCCTGGTGACGTTGGTGTCTCCACAGGCTCGAGGGTGGGAGGATCCGATGGCGGAGCCGGCGAGGTACGTGCACATCGTCGACGAGGTGCCCGAGCTCGACGCGCTCGAGCACGGTCCGGTGCTGATCCACTCCCTGGAGGGGTTCCTCGACGCGGGCAACGCCGCCGGGCTGGCCGCCGAGCACCTGCTGTCCGGCTCCGCCGGGAGGGTCGTCGCCAGCTTCGACATCGACGCGTTCTACGACTACCGGGCCCGGCGCCCGCCGATGACGTTCTCCGAGGACCACTACGAGGACTACGAGACCCCGCGGCTGGTCGTCCGGCTGGTGCACGACCGGCTCGAGACGCCGTACCTGCTGATGAACGGCCCCGAGCCGGACACGCACTGGGAGGCGTTCGCGCAGGCGGTCCGCGCCGTCGTGGAGGCGTTCGGGGTCCGGCTGACCCTCGCCCTCGGCGCCGTCCCCATGGCGGTCCCGCACACCCGGCCGGTCATGCTCACCAACCATGCGACCTCGCCTGGGCTGGTGGTGGCCCCGAACCTCTGGCGCGGCCGGATCCGGGTCCCGGCGAGCGCGCAGGCGCTGCTCGAGCTCCGGCTGGGGGAGTGGGGCCACCCGGCCATGGGGTTCGTGGCGCACATCCCGCACTACGTGGCCCAGTTCGACTATCCCGCAGCGGCGGCCAGCCTGCTGGAGGGCGTCGAGGTCGCCACCGGACTCGAGTGGGACCTGAGCGACCTCGAGACCGCAGGGGAGGCGAAGCTGGTGGAGATCACCGCGCAGATCGCCGACTCCGCCGAGGTCCAGGAGGTGGTCACCGGGCTCGAGCAGCAGTACGACGCCTTCCACCGGGCCGACGCACAGGACACCGGGACCCTTCCCCTCGCCGAGGAGGGGAACCTGCCCTCGGGGGAGGAGCTCGGCGCCGAGTTCGAGCGGTTCCTCGCCGGGCTCGACCGACCGAACGACCCCGGAGAGTAGGACCCCGCGTGCCCCGTTCCGCCGACGAGCTCGTCGCCCTCCTGGACCTCGAGGCCATCGACGTCAACCTGTTCCGCGGGACCCAGCCGGACACCATGCTGCAACGGGTCTTCGGCGGCCAGGTGGCGGCCCAGGCCCTGGTCGCCGGGGCCCGGACCGTCGAACCGCCGCTGTCCGTGCACTCGCTGCACAGCTACTTCCTGCTCGCCGGGGACACCGCGGTGCCGATCGTCTACGACGTCGAGCGGATGCGGGACGGCCGCTCCTTCTCGACGCGACGGGTCGTCGCCCGCCAGCACGGCCGACCGATCTACTTCATGACGGTGAGCTTCCAGCGTCCCGAGGAGGGGTTCGAGCACCAGGACGTGATGCCGGAGGTGCCCGCGCCCGAGGCCTCCCTCGACATGGTCGACCTGTTCCGCGAGCAGTCGCCCGAGCACGCCGAGCTCTGGTTGAAGGAGTGGTCCGCCCTCGACCTGCGCGCGGTGGGGGACTCCCGGCCGGGCGGTCAGCTGTCGAGCGAGGTCCACCCGGCGCGGTCGCGGGTCTGGATCCGGGTCAACGGCGCGCTCGACGACGAGGAGCTCACCCACAAGGCGACCTTCACCTACGCCAGCGACATGACGCTGCTTGGCTCGACCCTCGTCCCGCACGGCGTCGCCGTGTCGAGCCCGCGCGTGCAGTCGGCCTCCCTCGACCACGCGATCTGGTTCCACCGTCCCTTCCGCAGCGACCAGTGGCTGCTCTACGACCAGGTGTCCCCGTCCGCGTCCGGAGGTCGGGGCCTGGCCCTGGGCCGGGTGTTCTCCCAGGACGGCGCGCTGGTCGCCAGCGTCGCCCAGGAGGGCCTGATCCGCCCACGTCGCTGAGCCAGGTCACCCCCCCGTGTGCAGGGACCTGACCGTGTCCACGGTGTCCGCCTCCTCCGCCGTCTTGTCGTCGCGGTAGCGCAGCACCCTCGCGAACCGCAGAGCCATCCCGGCCGGGTAGCGCGTCGAGGTCTGGATCCCGTCGAACGCCACCTCCACGACCTGCTCCGGGCGGACCCGCACGACGTGCGCGGTGCGCGACTCCTCCAGCGCCAGGAACCTGTCGGTCTGCCAGGTCAGCATCTCGTCGGTCATCCCCTTGAACGTCTTGCCCAGCATGACGAAGCCGCCGGTCGCCGGGTCCCGAGCGCCGAGGTGGATGTTGGACAGCCAGCCGCGCCGGCGTCCGCTGCCCCACTCGACCGCCAGCACCACGAGGTCCAGGGTGTGACGCGGCTTGACCTTCACCCACCCGGACCCCCGCCGGCCCGCCTCGTAGGCCACCCCCAGGCCTTTCACGACCACGCCCTCGTGGCCCGCGGCGACCGCCTCGGCGAAGAGCCGCCGGGCCTCCGCGAGGTCGGTGGTGACCGTCCTCGGCACGACCAGGGTCGAAGGCAGCACCTGCTCCAGCCGGGTGAAGCGCTCCCGGCCGGGGCGGTCCACCAGGTCCTCGCCGTCGGCGTGCAGCACGTCGAAGAAGTACGACGTGAGGGGCACCTGGGCCCGCAGCGACGCCACGTCCACCCGGCTGGCGGTCCGGGCGCCGGTCTCCTGGAACGGCCTCGGGCGCCCGTCCGGCCCGAGAGCGATGGCCTCGCCGTCGAGGACGAGCGCCGCCGCCGGCAGGGCGGCAACCGCGTCGACGACCTCGGGAACCCGGTCGGTGATCTCCTCGAGGCTCCGGGTGAACACGTGCACGCGCCCGTCGTACTTGTGGACCTGGATCCGGATGCCGTCGAGCTTCGTGTCGACGGCGACCGGTTCCCCCCGGGGCGCCGCCTTGCCGACGGCCTCCTCCACGTCGTTGGCGCTCGAGGCGAGCATCGGACGGACCGGGCGGCCCGGACGCAGCCCGAACGCGCCGAGCGCCGGCGTGCCGCCACTCATGGCTGCCGCGGCGACCGGCAGGGTCGACCCGGCGAACATGGCCGCGCGGCGTACGGCGTCCGCGGGCACGTCCGCCGCGACCGCCACCGCCTCCAGCATCAGCCCGTCGAGGGCCCCCTGCCGCAGCTCGCCGCTCACCAGCCCCCGCAGGTAGTCCTGCTCCTCGGCCGTGGCAGCCGCGAAGAGCGCGGTGGACAGCGCCGAGCGGCGGCCCTGCGCTCCGGGTCCCGCGACCCGGCTGAGCTCCTCGAACGCCGCGTCGACCGCGGCGACCGTCAGCGTGCTCTCGGCCGCGGGCTCCGGCAGGCCGCCGAGGCTGCGCCAGCCGAGGCCGGTCCGCCGCTGGCGCAGCGCCCCGGAGAGGTACGAGGTGGCGGTCTCGACCTCCTCAGGCGTCGCCTCGGCCAGAGCCGCGGCGAGCGCCGCGACCTTCGCCTTGCGGGACCGGGTCGCGCCGACCGCGCGGGACGCCCGGACCAGGTCTGCGAGCAGCATGTCGGCCATTGTGGCGGACCACGCCGACATAGCCTGGGCGCGTGAACGTCGCCCGCACCGAGACCCAGGTCCAGGAGCGGGTATGGCGCCCGTCGTGGCCCTGCGCGGTGGGGACGACGCTGTCGATCCTCCGCAAGGGCAGTGGCGACCCCACCTTCCGGGTCGACCCGGACGGGACGGTCTGGAGGGGCATCCGGACTCCCGAGGGCACGACGACCTTGCGGCTGGAGGCCAGACCCGGTGAGGGCACCGTGCACGCCGCGGCCTGGGGTGCCGGCGCGTCGTGGGTGCTGGACAGTGTGCCGGCCATGCTCGGCGACCAGGACGACGTCACCGGCTTCGCGCCGACGCACCCGGTGCTCGCGGAGGCCCACCGTCGCAGGCCGCACTGGCGGGTGTGCCGCACCGGTCTGGTCATGGAGGCCCTGGTCCCGGCGATCATCGAGCAGAAGGTCACCGGCCAGGAGGCTCTCGGGTCCTTCCGCAGGATGGTGCACCGCTTCGGCGAGCCGGCACCCGGCGAGGGCGTCGGGCGCGGCCTGTGGGTCCAGCCCGCACCCGAGACCGTCCGGATGATCCCCTCGTGGGAGTGGCTGCGGCTGCACGTCGACCCGGCGCGTTCGCGGGCCGTGGTCCGCGCCGCGCAGGTGTCCCGGTCGCTCGAGCGCACGGCCGTGGTGCCCGCCGACGAGGCCGACCGCCGGCTGCGCTCCCTGCCGGGCATCGGCGTGTGGACGAGCGCCGAGGTCCGGTTCCGCGCCCACGGGGACGCCGACGCGGTGAGCTTCGGGGACTACCACATCGCCAAGAACGTGGGCTGGGCTCTCACCGGCGAGGAGGTCGACGACGACGGTCTCGCGGAGCTCCTCGAGCCGTACCGGCCGCACCGCTACCGCGTCCAGCGGCTCATCGAGCTTGCGGGCCTCAGCCGCCCCCGTCGCGGTCCGAGGATGGCTCCCCGCCGGCACCTCCCGACGGGCCCGGCCACCGGGCGACGGTGACCCGTCGCGGTCAGGCGCCGCCGTCGGGGAGCACCTCGTCGCGCCAGGAGAACTGCGGCTCGTAGCCCAGCACCCGGCGCGCCTTGTCGATCGAGAGCAGGGTGCTGGTGCCCCTGACCTCGCCCCGGACCTCGACGTCGGGATACACCTGGGCGGCCAGGTCCGCGCTGGGCGTCGACATCACCGTGTCCGCGTTGGCGATGATGAAGATCTCGCGACCGGCCGCGTCGAGCTCGAGTGCCAAACGGCACGCCTGCGCGCCGTCGCGGGCGTCGATGTAGCCCCAGAGGTTCCAGCTCCGCGCCCGGGGGTCGGCCTCGAAGGACGGGAACTCCGCGTAGTCCTCGGGGTACATCACGTTGGAGAAGCGCAGCCCGATCATCTTCAGGTCCGGGTCCCAGCGGCACAGCTGCCAGGCCATCTCCTCCTCGAGCGTCTTGGCGAGCGAGTACGACGACTCCGGGCGCGGGTGGTACTCCTCGTCGACGGGGATGTACGGCGGCGGGGTCTCGAAGGGCAGCCCGAGGACCGTCTCGCTGGAGGCCCACACGACGTTCCGGATCCCCGACGCACGAGCCGCGGCGAAGACGTGGTGCGTCGCGGTGATGTTGTTCACGAAGGTCGTCGTGTTCGGCACCAGGCCGGGCGCGGGCACCGCGGCCAGGTGGACCACTCCGTCGACGCCGTCGTACCTGTCCTCTATCCGGGTCAGGGCCTGCAGGGTCTGCCCGTAGTCGGTGAGGTCGACCCGCAGGAAGTCTCCCGGTGCATCCGTGGCCGGCGGGGCGAGGTCGAGGTTGACGACGTCGTACCCGTGCTCGGCCAGGTCCCGTACGACGGCCCGTCCCAGCTTGCCGCTTCCACCGGTCACCGCGATCCTCGCCATGCCAGAACTGAACCACGCGCGTGACGCGCGCGTTAAGTCGGTGTGCCCACTCTTCGCCGTCGGGCCAAGCCGTCGGACCGTCTCGACGAGTCGGAGCTCGACCGGCTCTTCGCCGAGCACGGTCGGGCGCTGCTGGCCTATGTGACCCGGCTGACCGGGGACCGGCAGCGCGCGGAGGACGTCACGCAGGAGACCCTCCTGCGTGCGTGGACGCATCCGGCGGCCATGTCCCGCAGCAGGGGCGACCCGCGACGGTGGCTGCTCACGGTGGCCCGCAACGTGGTGCGTGACCAGGTGCGTGCGCGGGCGGTCCGGCCGCTGGAGGTCCGCGGTGACTCGGTCGAGGCGGTCCTCGACCCCGCGGCCGACGACCTGGACGAGGTGCTGCAGGCGTGGGTGGTCGGCGACTGCCTCGCGACTCTGAGTCCCGACCACCGGGCGGTGCTGGTGGAGACCTTCTACCGCGGCCGGTCCGTGCGCCAGGCGGCAGCGGTCCTCGGCGTCCCGGAGGGGACGGTCAAGTCCCGCACGTACTACGCGCTGCGAGCGCTGCGGGTCGCGCTGGAGGAGAAGGGCGTGGTGTCATGACTGGCTCTGCTGCGATGGGCTGCCACGAGGCCCGGATGTCCCTGGGCGTGCTGGTGCTCGGCGCGATCGAGCCGGAGGAGCGACCCGCGCTGGAGACGCACCTGGCGGGGTGTGCCTCCTGCTCGGCGGAGCTTGCGCAGCTCGGCGTGCTGCCTGGTCTGCTGCAACGGCTCGACCCGGACCCCCACGTCGTACGCGCCGCCGACCCATCGGGCTTGGGTGCCCGGCTGCGTTCGGCCGGCAGCGACCTGGCCGCGCAGCGCCGCCGCCGCGCCCGCCGCACCGGCATCGCCGCTGTCGCCGGGCTCGCCGCGGCGTCGGTCGCGGTCGCGGTGCTGGCGGTCGGACGGCTGCAGCAGGACAGCCCCGGGGGCGGCGGAGCCACGACCGTGGTGGCGACGTCACCGCACCCCGGCAACCCCGTCAAGGCACGGTTCGTGATGCGTACGAGGCCCGACGGAACCCTGGTGTCGGTGTCCTTGCACGGCGTCGAGCCACGGCAACGCTGCAGCCTGGTCGCCATCGGCCGCTCCGGGCGCCGCGAGGTGGCGGCAAGCTGGATCGCGTCGTACTCCGGCACCGCCACGGTCGAGGGCACGACCAGCCTGGCCGTCGCCGACATCGCGCGCCTGCAGGTCGTCGGCTCCGACGGCAGGGCGCTCGCCGGCACGGGGCTCCTGCGTCGAGGGTGAGCTCTCAGGCGATCCCCAGGCGATGCACGGGGGATTCTCGGGTCGCCGCTGAACCGCTCGCCGCTCGCCGGACGTGTCCCCCTCGAGAGGCGAGGAGGCCTACATGACAACAGCAACACGCAGGACACAGACGTCAGGCACCACGACCGGGAAGCGGGCGAGGGGGACGGCGCTGGTCGCCGTGGGGGCAGCCGGGCTGCTCCTGCTTGCGGCGTGCGGCTCGTCCGGCGGCACCGCGTCGGGGGGCACGAAGTCGTCGGCGAGCGGTGGCAAGGCGGCCGCCCAGCCGGGCAAGGTCGGGACGACGTCGACGTCGCTCGGCAAGGTCCTGGTCGACCCGCGCGGGATGACCCTCTACGCGTTCGCGGCGGACTCGCCGCACCACTCGGTGTGCACCGGCTCCTGCCTCGGCTACTGGCCGCCCGCGCCGGGAGCCGACGCGGCCAAGGTCGCCGCCAGCGGTGTGACGGCGAAGTTCGCGACGATCAAGCGCTCGGACGGGACGAGCCAGCTGACCGCCAACGGCTACCCGGTGTACACCTACGTCGGCGACTCGGCAGCGGGCCAGACCAACGGCCAAGGCAAGAACATCTCGGGCGGCCTGTGGTGGGTCGTCTCGCCGAGCGGCACCTGGATCAAGAAGGCGTCCGCCTCCAGCACCGGCGGCGGCACGCGCGGCGGCTACTGAGCATGCTGGACGCGCGCTCGCCGTGGCGGCAGGATGCCACGTGGTCGACCACGTCCAGGAGGCACGCTCATGCGCAGCACCATGCAGGACTACCCGCTCACCGTCGCGGCGATCCTGCGCCACGGGACCGAGGTGAACGGGGACGGACGGGTCGTCACCGCGACCGCTGACGGATCCAGGTCGGCGTCCTACGCCGACCTGGGCCGTCGGGCCGCGAGGCTCGCGAACGGGCTCCGGTCCCTGGGGGTCTCGGGCGACCAGCGGGTCGCGACCTTCCAGTGGAACAACGCCGAGCACCTCGAGGCGTACCTGGCAGTTCCCTCCATGGGCGCCGTCCTGCACACGCTGAACATCCGGCTGTTCCCCGAGCAGCTGACCTACATCGCCAATCACGCCGAGGACAAGGTCGTCATCGTCGACGACTCCCTGGTGGGTCCGCTGGCCAGGCTGCTGCCCACGTTCGGGACCGTCGAGCACGTCGTCGTCGCCGGCCCCGGTGCCGCCTCGGCGGACCTCGACGCCCTCCGGACGAGTGGCAAGCAGGTGCACCTGTACGACGACCTGCTCGATGCCGCTGAGGACACCTTCGCGTGGCCGCAGCTCGACGAGCTGGACGCGGCAGCCATGTGCTACACGTCCGGCACGACGGGCAACCCCAAGGGTGTCGTCTACAGCCACCGCTCGTCGTACCTGCATTCCATGGCCGTCGGTCTGGGCGTGGTCGGCGGGCTGACCTGGACCGACCGGGTGCTGCCGATCGTGCCGATGTTCCACGCCAACTCGTGGGGTCTCGCGTACGCCGCCGTGATGACGGGCGCCTCACTCGTGATGCCGGACCGATGGCTGCAGGCCGAGCCGCTGTGCCGGTTCATGCGGGAAGCCAGGCCGACCGTGTCCGGCGCGGTCCCGACTGTCTGGAACGACGTGCTGTCCTACCTCGACAAGCACCCGGAGCTCGAGCTGGCGTCACACCTCCGCCTGGTGCTCTGCGGCGGATCCGCCGTGCCTGTGGCCCTGCAGCAGGCACTCGGGGAACGGCACGGGATCGACCTCGTCCAGGCCTGGGGGATGACCGAGACATCACCGGTCGCCTCGGTGGCGCGGCCGCCCGCGGGGGTGGAGGGCGAGGAGGCCTGGCGGTACCGCGGAGGACAGGGCCGGCTCCTGCCCGGGGTGGAGGGCCGCATCGTGGCCGACTCGGGAGCCGAGCTGCCCCGTGACGGCGAGGCCGTCGGAGAGCTCGAGGTGCGGGGAGCCTGGGTCACCGCGGCGTACTACCGCGACGACGACCCTGAGCGGTTCCGCGACGGGTGGCTGCGCACGGGCGACGTGGGGAGGCTGGACGAGCTCGGCTACCTCACGCTCACCGACCGCGCCAAGGACGTCATCAAGTCCGGAGGCGAGTGGATCTCCTCGGTGGAGCTGGAGAACGCGCTGATGGCGCACCCGGACGTGCAGGAGGCCGCCGTGGTGGGGATCCCCGACGAGAAGTGGCAGGAGCGGCCGCTGGCGTCGGTCGTCCTCCGCGAGGGCGCCACGGTGAAGCCGGCCGAGCTCCGGGACTTCCTCGCCGGGTCGGTCGCCAAGTGGCAGCTGCCCGATGCCTGGACATTCATCGAGGCGGTGCCCCGCACCTCGGTCGGCAAGTTCGACAAGAAGGTCATCCGCAAGTGGTACGCCGACGGTGAGCTGGACGTGTCCAGCGCCAAGGACGGCTGAGCGGCTGTGTCCCCTCCCGACCGCGCGTGAGGCCCGGACGGACCCTCGTGCCGATGAGCGGCCCGGCCCGGCCCCTCCGTTCGCCCGGATGCCGCACTCGAGTCTCCGACTCAGGCGCCCTGTGGTCGCGACACCGCCGCCTGAAGCCACCCTTCGCCGAACAGGTGCCTTTCTTGGACGATTTCGCCGACCCACGGGGAAGGTCCCAGGCGGTCGTGCGCGACTCGACACACCAAGCGTGCCGGATGGGCGGAACACCGGCTGCTCGTCCTCCCATCCGACCCGGGACCGCTCCAGGTCCTGGCTCCACTCGAGAGTGCCGGGAGACGCCGTAGTCGCCGCGCGTCGACCACGACCAGCCCGAGCCGCCCGGTCAAGCCATCGCGGGTCAGCTGCTCCAGCATCAGGTCGCTGGGGGGTCTCGTGGGTAGAGTCCGGCACGGGCTGGTTCGCCCATCGATCACCGGTTAGCTCGACCGGGATGACGCGCTTGAAGCCCTTCGTGTGAGGCTGACTCGAAGTCAACATCACATAGACCTTGCACTCGAACGTGTGTTCGAATATGATCAGGTCATGGATGCGCCCCCGGAGATGTCCCTCGCCGGGGATCTGCGCGCCTGGGTCACGGGGCTGTGCCGACTGGCGCCGGGGGACGACGCCGAGCGGATCGAGATGGTGAGGCTGCTCGAGAAGCTGAAGTGCGCGGCGGCCGGAGCGCAGGCGCGGCTCAGCCGGGACTTCGAGGACTCCCAGCTAGAGGCGCAGCGCGCGGCAGGAGTGCCGGCGCGTGACCTCGGCAAGGGCATCGCCGCGCAGGTCGCGCTGGCGCGTCGCGAGTCACCACACCGCGGTTCGCGGCTCCTCGGCCTCGCCCACGCTCTCGATGAGATGCCGCACGCCCGACTCGCGTTGGCGCGGGGAGAGATCAGTGAGTGGCGAGCCACCGTGCTGGCCCGGGAGACAGCGTGCCTGTCCCGTGCGGACCGCGCCGTCGTGGATGCCGAGCTGCAGTCCCGTCCGGGAGGACTGGAGTCGATGAGCGACCGGGATGTCGAGCGGGAGAGTCGCAGGATCGCCTACCGCCTGGACCCGCACGCGTTCACCCGCAGGGCGGCCAAGGCCGAGTCCGAGCGCTCCGTGACGGTGCGGCCGGCGCCCGACACGATGGCCTACCTGACGGGGCTGCTGCCGGCGCGTGAAGGCGTCGCGGTGTACGCCGCGCTCGTCAAGCACGCCGACTCCCTCCGCTCCGAGGGGGATGTGCGCACCCGGGGGCAGATCATGGCCGACACGCTCGTGGAGCGGGTGACCGGCCAGGCGAGCGCGTCCGGCGTACCCGTCGAGGTGCACCTGGTGATGACCGATGCCGCGCTGCTGGCCGGGGATGCGCAGCCCGCGGAGATGGCCGGCTTCGGCCCTGTCCCCGCGCCGACGGCACGCACCTGGCTGGCCGACGCCGAGGGCTCGGTCTGGCTGCGCCGCCTCTACACCTCGCCGGGATCCGGCGACCTGGCGGCGATGGACTCGACGCGACGCTCGTTCGCGGGCAACCTCCGCCGCTTCATCGGCATCCGGGACGGCCTGTGCCGCACTCCGTGGTGCGGTGCACCGATCCGGCACATCGACCATGCCAGACGGGCCGCGGACGGCGGCGAGACGAGCGTCGTGAACGGCCAAGGTCTCTGCCAGGCCTGCAACCTGACCAAGGACGCCGTCGGCTGGCAGGCACGCGTCGCCGCCGATGGAGCGGTCGAGACGCTCACCCCGACCGGGCACCGCTACGTCAGCCGCGTGCCACCGAGTCCTGCGGCCCGCGGTCCCTCGAACCGGTCCCGCCTCGAGGTGTTCTTCCGGGACTTCGTGCTCTCCGCCTAGCCGCGCCCTTGCTCCGAGTGCTCGTTCGCGTCGGCGGCGCGCGACCCGCTTGCTTCGGTGGTGGGTCGGACAACGTCGTGCACGTCGGCGTTCGGCATGGCGCCCACCTCCGCTGCACGGTCGAGGTGCCCGGTGTTGAGCTGGTGCCGCACCCGGACCGCCCAGACGGACAGGTAGCCCGCGACAGCGAACACCACGAACGCGAGGGGCACGTGGACCGCGATGAGCCAGTCCACGCCGGCCTCAGTGATCAGGTGGCCGATGCCGGTTTGCAGGAGCGTGACGGCGAACAGGACGGCCGCCAACCGGACCAGCACCGGGAAGTGACGACGCAGCGTGAAGAAGGCGTAGCCCACCGTGATCAGGGAGAGCACCCAGGAAGCGTCTGCGACGACGCCGTGCACGGTGATCCAACCGTCCTTGCCGTCCTGTGAGACGAACTGGCCGGCGATGATTGCTTGGCAGAATATGGCCGCGGTAGTCACCCATACCAGCGCCGTCGTGACCTTGACAGGCGTGGCCGGCGGGGCGACGCCGGTGGCGGGAGCGGGCGGCGTGAGCAGATTGGGCATCGGTCCTCGCAGAGGTCGGGGGCAGAACAGGGACCGACGGGCCCAGCTGCTTGGCCCGTCGCGCGGGCCGCCGTACCCGACGATCGCGGTACCCCGCGTTTCCCGCGGCAAACGGCCGTCTGCGGCCCGGCTACTGGTGCCTGTGAGTGGGTACCGCTCCTGGGTGAGCGAGCCGCTGGTGGTGAACGCGACCGACGTCGAACGCGAGACATGGTCGGACGACCGAGGCAAGCTGGGGTTCCGCACGATCTTCGGCGGTCTCGTCGTCCCTGGCGACTTCACCGCCGGCGTCAGCGATCTCGAGGTTGACGGATGGCTCGGGCACCATCGGCATGAGCCGGCCGAGATCTACTTCGTGCTCGACGGTGAGGGCGTCTTGACCATCGACGGCGAAGACCATGCAGTCCGTGCCGGCACGGCCGCCTACATCCCCAGCAACAGCGAGCACGGGATCCGCAACACCGGCACCAGCACCATGCGCTTCTTCTACGCGTTCGCAGTGGCTTCCTTCGACCAGGTCGAGTACCGCTTCACCGCACAGGGATCCGGATCGTGAAGCCACTGTGGCAGCCGACGGCCATCGCGTTACCGCTGGCGTGGACCCCGTTGTAGGTCGCGACCGCCTACGGCACCGGTCGGACGATTGACAAGGGTCGACCCGAAGAGCGTCCCGGGCTGCTGGCCCTGACCGCCGCGGACCTGGTCGCGAACACGGGATGGAACTGGGCGTTCTTCCGCGGATGGTCGCCCGCCGGCGGCCTGGCGGTCATCGCGGCGCTCAACGGTCTCAACGTGACACCCATCAGGCGATCGACGGCAGGTCTCACAGCAGGGGCCGGAGCGGCGCGAGCACCAGCTCGGTGAACTTGCGGTGCACACCCCGGGCGTCCCAGGTCTCTGCGGTGAGCTCGTCGCAGTTCGCCAGGTCCGTGCGGTAGATGCCCTCCATCTCGGCGGCGAACGCGGGGTCGATGATCTCCAGGTTGATCTCGTAGTTGCCGGTCATCGAGAGCCGGTCGATGTTCGCCGTACCCACCGTCGACCAGCTCCCGTCTATCGTGGACGTCTTGGCGTGCACCATGGCGCCCTTGAAGCGGAAGATCCGGACCCCTGCGGCGAGCAGCTCGCCGTAGAACCCGCGGGAGAGCCAGTCGGCGACGACGTGGTTCGAGACGGCCGGCACGAGGAGGCGGACGTCGACGCCGCGGCGGGCGGCCTGCTTGATGGCCTCCTCGATGTCGGGGTCCGGGATGAAGTACGCGTGCGTCATCCACACGTGGTGCGAGGCCCGGTTGATCGCCTCGATGTACATCGACCGGATCGGGAACATCCACAGCCGCGGGACGTTGCGGTGCACGCGGATCCGCGGCTCCCAGTCGGCGACCGTGTCAAGCAGCAGCGGACGGATCCCGTGGCGGGGCCGGCGGTTGAGGTTCCAGAAGTCCGCGAAGGCCCGCTTGAGGTCCCACACCGCCGAGCCGGTGACCCGCACGTGGGTGTCGCGCCACTCGGTCGCATAGGCGGAGCCGATGTTGTAGCCGCCCACGAAGGCGACCTTGTCGTCGACCACGAGGATCTTGCGGTGGTCACGCCCGTAGCGGCGCAGGTCGAAGAACCGCCAGCCGGCGTTGTAGACCGGGTACTCCAGCACCTTGAGGCGGGGCCCGAAGCGCTTGAACCTCCGCGGGACCACGAGGTTGGCGAACCCGTCATAGACCGCGTAGACGTCGACGCCGCGGGCGGCGGCCTCGCTGAGCGCCCGCTTGAAGCGCTCGCCCATCTGGTCGCCCTTCCAGATGTAGGTCTCCAGCAGGACCTGCTGCTCGGCGGCGGCGATGGCGGCGAGCATGTCGTCGTACAGGTCCCGGCCGAAGGTGTACGTCGTCACCGTGCCGTCGCCGATGGACACCGAGGCCGGCGGCGTCGTGTCGAAGGGCTTCGGCTTCTTCCCGCGGCGCCGGTAGGAGTCGACCAGTGTGAGGACCGCGGCGACGGCGACCTGCAGGGCCACCACGGACAGCAGTGCGCGCCTGGCCAGTACGGTCAGCCTGGCCCGGGAGAACCCGGACCGGAGCGATCGTCGACGGGTGCTCACGGTGACGAACCTATCCTGTCGGCGCCGGGTCGTAGGCTTGCAGCCATGAGGCCCGTGACCGATCTCCAGCGGCGAGTCGCCCCCTTCCAGGTGAAGTCCGACTACCAGCCCTCCGGCGACCAGCCGACCGCTATCACGGACATCTCCCGGCGGATCCAGCAGGGCGAGAAGGACGTCGTGCTGCTCGGCGCCACCGGCACCGGCAAGACCGCGACCGTGGCCTGGGCGGTCGAGCAGCTGCAGCGGCCGACGCTCGTGATGCAGCCCAACAAGACGCTCGCGGCCCAGTTCGCCAACGAGCTCCGGCAGCTGCTGCCGGACAACGCGGTGGAGTACTTCGTCTCCTACTACGACTACTACCAGCCCGAGGCGTACGTCCCGCAGACCGACACCTACATCGAGAAGGACTCCTCGATCAACGAGGAGGTCGAGCGGCTGCGGCACTCGGCGACGAACTCGCTGCTGACCCGTCGCGATGTGATCGTGGTCTCCACGGTCTCCTGCATCTACGGCCTCGGCACCCCGCAGGAGTACGTCGACCGCATGCTCCGCCTCAAGGTGGGCCCCCAGGACGCGGCGCACGACCGCGACTGGTACTTGAGGCGGCTCGTGGAGATCCAGTACACCCGCAACGACATGGCGTTCACCCGCGGCACCTTCCGGGTCCGGGGCGACACCCTCGAGGTCTTCCCGGTCTACGAGGAGCTCGCGATCCGGGTGGAGTTCTTCGGCGACGAGATCGAACGGCTGATGACGCTGCACCCGCTCACCGGTGAGGTGGTCACCGAGGACACCGAGCTGCACGTGTTCCCGGCGACCCACTACGTGGCGGGCCCGGAGCGCATGGAGCGGGCGATCAGGGGGATCGAGCTCGAGCTCGAGGACCAGCTGGCCGCCTTCGAGAAGCAGGGCAAGCTGCTGGAGGCGCAGCGGCTGCGGATGCGCACCACCTACGACATCGAGATGATGCGCCAGGTCGGCTCCTGCTCGGGGATCGAGAACTACTCGATGCACATCGACGGTCGCTCCCGCGGGTCGGCGCCGAACTGCCTGCTCGACTACTTCCCCGAGGACTTCCTGCTCGTCGTGGACGAGTCCCACGTCGCGGTGCCGCAGATCGGCGGGATGTACGAGGGCGACATGTCCCGCAAGCGCAACCTGGTCGACCACGGCTTCCGGCTCCCGAGCGCGATGGACAACCGGCCGTTGCGGTGGGACGAGTTCCTCGAGCGGATCGGGCAGACCATCTACCTCTCCGCGACACCCGGCGACTACGAGCTGGCGAAGGTCAAGGGCGACGTCGTCGAGCAGATCATCCGGCCGACCGGCCTGGTGGACCCCGAGGTCATCGTCAAGCCCACCAAGGGGCAGATCGACGACCTGATCCACGAGATCAACGACCGGGTCGGGAAGAACGAGCGCGTCCTGGTCACCACGCTGACCAAGAAGATGTCCGAGGACCTGACCGACTACCTCCTCGAGGCCGGCATCCGGACCCGCTACCTGCACAGCGAGGTCGACACCCTGCGGCGCATCGAGCTGTTGCGCGAGCTGCGGCTCGGGCAGTACGACGTGCTCGTCGGCATCAACCTGCTCCGTGAGGGTCTAGACCTCCCGGAGGTGTCGCTGGTCGCCATCCTCGACGCCGACAAGGAGGGCTTCCTGCGCTCGGACAAGTCACTGATCCAGACGATCGGCCGGGCGGCCCGCAACGTCTCCGGGCAGGTGGTGATGTACGCCGACAAGGTGACCCCCTCGATGGAGAAGGCCATCGACGAGACCAACCGGCGCAGGGAGAAGCAGGTCGCCTACAACACCGCGCACGGTGTCGACCCGCAGCCGCTCCGCAAGAAGATCGCCGACATCACCGAGATGCTGGCCCGCGAGGACGAGGACACCGCGGAGCTGCTCGGCGGCGGTGGCCGCCAGCAGTCGCGCGGCAAGGCTCCGGTCCCGGGGCTGTCCTCGCGGTCCGGGGACGCCGGCAAGCACGCCGCCGAGCTCGCTGGGATGCCGTCGGCCGATCTCGCCGACCTCGTCCAGGCGCTCACCGACCAGATGCACACGGCCGCCGCCGAGCTGCAGTTCGAGCTCGCCGCCCGGCTTCGCGACGAGATCCAGGACCTCAAACGGGAGCTTCGGCAGATGGTCGAGGCCGGGGCTCGCTGACCGTGACTCCCGAGGAGCTGCGCGAGCACGCCCTGGCCAAGCCGGGGGCGTGGCCCGACCAGCCGTGGGAGGGCGACTACGTCGCCAAGGTGGGACCGGCGTCGGCGGGCAAGATCTTCGCCTTCCTGGGCGACGCCAGCGTCGGCGTCAAGGCCGGCGCCACCCGCGAGGAGGCGGACGAGTGGCTGGTCCGCTACCCGCTGGACGCCAGCGTGATGCCCTACATCGGCCGGTCCGGCTGGAACACCCTGGCAGTGGGCGGCGCGATCCCCGACGGGGAGGTCCGCGAGGCCGTCGACGAGTCCTACCGGCTGGTGGTCTCCAAGCTGGCCAAGAAGCATCGCCCGGACGGCTGGGACGCTTCGTGACTCAGTCTTCCCGGGTCGTCGCGGTCGCTCGCTCGTCGTACTCCTCCGCCCGCAGGCCCGCAGCCTCCGGGCGGCGCGGGTCCACGGTGAACCGTCGCCAGGGCAGAGGGGACCGGGACGCGGCGCTCATGTCCGGAAGTCCAGGAGCCTGCGCGGTCGGCAGAAATGAGGAGTGTCATGGCTCGTGAGGTGCAGGTGACCTTCGACTGCGCGGACCCCGCGGCGCTGGCCGGGTTCTGGGCGGAAGCGCTCGGCTACGTTCTCCAGCCGCCACCGCCGGGGTTCGACACGTGGGACGCCGCCCTCGAGTCCTGGGGCGTGCCGCAGGACCACCGCAACGACCGTTCAGCGGTGGTGGACCCCGACGGCGCCGGCCCGCGGCTCTTCTTCCAGAAGGTCCCGGAGGGCAAGACGGCCAAGAACCGGCTGCACCTCGACGTCCGGGCAGCCAGCGCTCTGCAGGGCGACGAGCGGATGCAGGCGCTGGAGGCCGAGTGCGACCGGCTCTCGTCGCTCGGCGCTCGGCGGCTGCGGCGCTTCGAGCCGGGCGAGAACCTCAGCGGGGGGCACCTCGTGATGCAGGACCCGGAGGGCAACGAGTTCTGCCTGGACTGATCAGCTCGACTGGTCAACGATGCCTGGTCGGCGACGGTAGAACCGCCCCAGCAGGGGTGCGAAGAGCAGCATCGCGAAGACCCGGATCACCTGCACGGCCAGGACATAGGTGACGTCGGAGCCGCTGTCGGCGGCGGTGGCCAGCACCGCGAAGAGGCCGCCGGGCGTCGTGGCGAGGTAGGCCGTCAGCTCGTCGACGCCCGTGACCCGGGCCAGCACGACGCCGAGCATCCCGCAGGCGACGATCACCAGCACGATCAGCAGGGTGGCCAGCGGCAGCAGCCGCGCGATGCTGCGCAGGCTCGCGCGGGTGAACCGCAGGCCGACCCGGACGCCGATCAGCGCGTAGCCGAGGTTCTCCAGCGCCACGGGCACCGACACGTGCCCAAGGACGCCACTGGCCGAGATCGCCACGGCGACCAGCATCGGACCGAGCAGGGCGGTGGCCGGTGCATGCACCAGCCGCTGCGAGAGCAGACCGAGCGTGACGGAGGCGACGACGAAGACGAGGTCGGGCAGCAACGGGGTGTGTCCCGTCGCGAGCGTCCCGGCACCTCTGGGCGGGTGGAACACGAGCGTGGTGACGACCGGCATGGCCAGCAGGACGAGCAGCACCCGGAGGTACTGCACGATGGTCACCACCCGGTCGTCGGCGCCGAGCTCCCTGGCCAGTGCGACGATGCCCGAGGCCCCGCCGGCGACGAGTGCGAAGGCGCCCGTGGCGGGGGAGACGTCCCGGTCCAGGGCGAGCAGCCGGCCGGCGGCGACGCTGATAAGCAGCGTTCCGACGGTGACCACCAGGACCGACGGCCAGTCCGAGGCCAGCCTGGACAGGGTCGACAGCTGCACGAGGCCACCGATCACCGCACCGACGAGTCCCTGGCCGACCCGGAACACGAGGGGCGGCATGTCCAGCTCGTGACTTCCGGTGAGCGCCTGGACCATGCCCCCGATCAGCGACCCGAACAGCACGGGTGACGGGAGGCCCGAGGCGGTGAGGAGAGCACTGGCGGCGAGCGTCACGGCCAGGACCTGGAGCCAGGAGCGAGCGGTGCGAGGGAGCCGGCGCATCGTGACCAGCGTAGGTGCCCTGTCGTCGCCGGTCTGGGTCCCCTCTGTCAGACTGGCAGCGGAGGGGAGTATTCCTTCGCAGCGGCGCCGTCATCACGGACACCGGCTCGAGAGCCGGTCCCGGTGCCGTTGGTCCACGTGCGTGGACGGAAGAGACCTCCGGATGTGCTCACGCGGCCTCCGAGGATGCGGCCGCCAGCGTTCTCCGGAGAGGATTGTCGTGGATGTTTCCCCGTGGGTCTGGTGGGTCACCATCGTCGTGACCGTGTCGGTCCTGCTGTTCGACGTCGTGGTGATCGGTCGCCGCCCTCATGAGCCGACGAAGAAGGAGCTGTGGCTGGCGCTGAGCCTCTACGTCGGCCTGGCTGTGGCGTTCGGCGTCGGGGTCTGGGCTCTGTCGGGTCCGCGCTACGGCACCGAGTTCTTCGCCGGGTGGCTCACCGAGTACTCGCTGTCGGTCGACAACCTGTTCATCTTCCTGATCATCATGGCCAGGTTCGGCGTCCCGCGTGCGTTCCAGCAGGAGGCCCTGCTGGTGGGGATCGTGCTGGCTCTGGTCATGCGCGCCGTCTTCATCGCCGTCGGTGCGGCGGCCATCAACGAGTTCAGCTGGGTCTTCTACCTCTTCGGCCTCTTCCTGGTCTGGACGGCGGTCAAGCTGGCCCGGGGTGGCGTGACCGACGACGACGAGTACGAGGAGAGCCGGCTGATCCGCTTCGTCACCGGGCGGTTCCCTGCCACGACCGAGTGGCACGGCACCAAGATCCTCAGCCGCGAGGACGGCAAGCGGGTGCTCACCCCGATGTTCGTGGTGATCCTCGCGCTCGGCACCACCGACCTGCTGTTCGCGCTGGACTCGATCCCGGCGATCTACGGCCTCACCGAGGA
>JAWWPF010000187.1:0-4466 GCA_033850795.1 Nocardioidaceae bacterium
CTTCGCCGGCCACCACAAGGAGATCGCCGACGCGATCGGGGCCTGGGCGCCCGGGGCCATCACCGACGCGGACCTCTCCTTCGACCGGAGACGGGAGGCGGAGGAGACCGCCCGCCGGATCGCCGACCAGGCGGAGATCAACGTTGCCATCGGCATCGTCGCCGAGAGCCAGGCGGTAGCCGCGGACGTGGCGCGCCGGCGGATCGCCGACGCGGCCACCCGCGCCGGCCTCACCGAGGTCGACGTGGCCCGGATGGTCCTCGAGGCGCGGTCGCTGGACCTCTGAGGCTCGGGCGGGTGAGGGCCGGGGTCAGCGGACCATCAGGAGGCTCTCGGCGGCCGGGACCAGCTCGCCGATGACCGGGTAGCCCGGGACCTCGCCCGCCACCAGGAGCCCACCCGAGGTCTGGGCATCGGCGAGCAGCACCAGCTCGTCCTCGTCCAGCGACGACGAGAGGTGGGGTCCTACCCACTCGAGGTTGCGGCGGCTGCCGCCCGGCACGTACCCCGCGGCGAGCGACTCGCGCGCCGCCTCCAGGTAGGGGACGGCGGCCGCGTCGACCACCGCGGAGACGCCGCTGGCACGGCACAGCTTGAGCAGGTGACCCAGCAGGCCGAAGCCCGTGACGTCGGTGCCGCATCGCACGCCGGCGGCCAGCGCGGCCCGCGACGCGTCCCGGTTGAGCGTGACCATGGTGTCGACGGCGTCCGCGAACACCTCGCCGGTCGCCTTGTGCCGGTTGTTGAGGACCCCGAGCCCGAGCGGCTTGGTCAGCGTCAGCGGGGTGCCCGCCACGCCGGCGTCGTTGCGCAGCAGCCGGTCGGGCCGCGCCAGACCCGTCACCGCCAGGCCGTACTTCGGCTCCGGGTCGTCGATGCTGTGCCCACCGGCCAGGTGGCAGCCCGCCTCCGCGCACACGGTGGCCCCTCCTCGGAGGACCTCCGCGGCGACCTCGAAGGGGATCCGGTCCCGGGGCCACGCGAGCAGGTTCACCGCCACCAGCGGCTCCCCGCCCATGGCGTACACGTCGGACAGCGCGTTCGCCGCGGCGATCCGGCCCCAGTCGTAGGCCGAGTCGACCACCGGCGTGAAGAAGTCCGCGGTCAGCACGACGGCCCGGTCGCCGTCGATGCGCACCACGGCGCCGTCGTCACCGTCGTCGAGCCCGACGATCAGGTCCTCACCGGCGCGACCCATCGGCAGTCCGGCCAGCACCGCCTCGAGCTCGCCGGGTGGGACCTTGCAGGCACACCCGCCCCCGGCGGCGTACTGGGTGAGGCGGAGCGGCACGTCGAGGGTCGTCACGGGTCCGAGCATAGGAGTGGCCGGTGGCCGACGAGCAGCCGGTACGACGTGCACTCGGGCGGCGCAAGAGCCCCAGACCGCGCCAAAAGGGGCGCGGACCACCGCGGGTGCACGTCCGACGGGTTGTCGGGCAGGTGGCGCGACCAGCCCCACGGCGCCCGGCAGCCGCAGCGCAGCCGCTGGGACGTGCACTCGGACGGCGCAAGAGCCCCAGAAGCCCCCACAACGGGCGCCCACCGCAGCAACTGCACGTCCGACGGGCTGCCCCCGAAGGCGGCGAGGGCTGCTCAGCCCGCCGCGACCGGCTCCTCGCTCGGCGCATGGTCGGCGGTCTGCCGGGCCCGAAGCCGCTCGCGTTGAGGTATGACGGTGTACTTGGGATCACGCGCCGAGGCGAGCCCGGCCTCGAAGACCCCGAACCTGGTCAGGGCCGAGGCGACGACGTAGGTGGCCCCACACGCGGCTGACACCACCCGGGAACGCCGACCGATCGCCGAGACGACAGCCGCGCCCGCGGTGAGGCGCGTCGCCGTCTTCATCAGCGCACCCGAGCGACCCTGCTCGTAGGGCTCCGCGAGCATCCCCAGCCGCTTCCTCAACAGCTCTGCGGCGACGAGCTCCACAGCGGCACCGGCGATGGCCATGTGGCGCGCAGGCGGGTTGCCCGCCGCCGGGATGAGCAGCATCGCCATACCGCCTGCGGCGCTGGCCGCCGAACCGGCGAACACGAACGGCAGCTCCCGGTGTGCCTCGTGCCAGGCGGGCACCGCGGTGTTCGCGAGCAGCGCCGCGGTGTAGGTGACCAGCGGAGGACCGAAGAACGCCGCCCCGACCCCCGCGAGCCGGCCCAGCCGGGGCAGCCTGCCGGTCACCTGCGAGGCGGCAGCGGCCGAGGCCAGCGATGCGAACGGCGCCAGGATGAACGACCCCACCGAAAGCGGCGAGGTGGGCTTGAAGACCCGCAGCATGTTGAGGAACCGCTCGGGCCGGCCGAGGTCGTGGACCAGGAACACCGTGCCGACACCGGCGCCACCCGCCGCGACGACGCGGGTCACCCGCTCCAGCGAGGTGTTGCCGGTCAGCGCGGCTCCCTCGGCGAGCACCGCGGAGGCACCGGCCATCCCGCCCAGGAAGAGGTAGAGCGGGACGTCCGGGGTCTTCCAGGTCGGGGTCTTGATGATCTGGCGACCGTAGTAGGACTCGAACTCGGCCTCCGGGACCATCGCCCGTTCTTTCACCGTCGCCTCCCCACGAAGGACACGACGCCCAGGCCGACCAGAGTCACGGCGGCCGCTCCGACGTGCCTCCAGATGGAGCCGATGTCGCGGGTCGTGACCACCGGGTCCGGGGGCAGCCCGTACACCTCGGGCTCGTCGAGGAGCAGGAAGAACGCGCCGTCGCCGCCGACACCGTCGTCGGGGTCCCGTCCGTAGAGCCGCGCCACGTCCACGCCCTTGGCGTGCAGCTCGGCGAGCCGGGCGTCAGCGCGCTCGCGGAGCTCGTCGACCTCGCCGTACTGGATCGACTCGGTGGGGCAGGCCTGCGCGCAGGCAGGAGTCTGGCCCTCCTTCAGCCGGTCGTAGCACAGCGTGCACTTGAACGCCCGGCCGTCGTCCTCGCGCAGGTCGATGACGCCGTACGGGCAGGCGGACACGCAGTAGCCGCAGCCGTTGCAGACGTCCGGCTGCACCACGACCGTGCCGAACTCGGTGCGGAAAAGCGCACCCGTGGGGCAGACGTCGAGGCAGCCGGCGTGCGTGCAGTGCTTGCAGACGTCGGAGGACATCAGCCACCTGATGCCGCCGTCCCCGCTGGCGGCCGCCTGGTCCTCACCGTGCGGGAGACCGCTCTCGTGGGTGTCCCAGCCGGGCGGCCCCATCCCGGGCAGCCCCAGGTCCGTCGTGGTCGGGTGCAGCGGCTTCTCCACGAAGGCCACGTGCCGCCAGGTGTCCGCACCGAGCGCGCGGGTGTTGTCGTAGGACATCCCCGACAACGAGATGCCGTCCTCGGGCACGTGGTTCCAGGTCTTGCAGGCCACCTCGCACGCCTTGCACCCGATGCACACGCTGGTGTCGGTGAAGAACCCCATCCGGGGCGGATGCTCGACGTCATACCCCGCGTCGTGCTGCACGTCGTCCAGCCGGCCGTACAACGAGTTGCTCACGCGTCGCTCCCCTCACGAGCCGGACCACCATCGGGACCGCTACCGCCGGCTGCGCGGCGACGGTACTCCTCGACGTACGGCGGGAGGTCAGTGCCACGGGGGCGGCGTCCCGGCCGGATGTCGCAGGTCCCGCCCTTGTCCTGGATGAACACGTTGGGATCCAGCGTGAGGTTGACCAGGTCGTTGGAGGAGTCGCCCTTGCTCAGCCCGTTCCCGCCCCAGTGGTAGGGCAGGCCGATCTGCTCCACCATCCGCTCCCCCACCCGCAGCGACCTGATGCGCTCGGTGACCAGCACCCGCGCCTCGATCGCGGTCCGCGCGGTCACGATCGTGGCCCAGCCGCCGTGGGTCAGGCCGCGCTCGGCGGCGAGCCTCGGGGACACCTCGCAGAACATCTCCGGCTGGAGCTCGGCGAGGAACGGCAGGGTGCGGCTCATCCCGCCGGCGGTGTGGTGCTCGGTGAGCCGGTAGGTCGTGAAGACGTACGGGAACACCTCGCTGTCCGGCGGGTTCTCCGGGTTGTACGGCGAGTCGACGAACCGCCGCGCCGGGTTGTTCTGCTGCCCGTAGAGCGGGTTGTGAATCACCGACTCGGGTGGCTCGTAGTGCGTCGGCATGGGGCCGTCGGCCAGTCCCGCCGGCGCGAACAGCCAGCCCTTGCCGTCGGTCTGCATGATGAACGGGTCGTTGCCGCCGATCGCGTCGGGTCCCTTGGCGCCGTCCTCCGGCACGAAGTGCGGCGGCCGATCGGGGATGAAGTCCGGCACGTCGTCCCCTACCCAGCGGCCTTGGCCGTCCCCGGCCGACTGGTCCCACCACACGTAGCGTTTCCGCTCGCTCCAGGGGTTGCCGTCCGGGTCCGCCGAGGCGCGGTTGTAGAGCATCCACCGGTTCGCGGGCCAGACCCAGCCCCACTCGTTGGCTACGAAGCCCTGCTCCCAGCGCGGCTTGCGGCGCGCCGCCTGGTTCACCTCGTCGGCGTAGACGCCGCAGTAG
>JAWWPF010000202.1:0-11213 GCA_033850795.1 Nocardioidaceae bacterium
CGTTCCACGGCACGCAGCACGAGCTCCCGCTGCGGGGTCAGGCGGTAGCCCTTGGCACGGAGCGTCGACTGCCAGTCCGCCGCGGACTGCTCGTGCGCGTGCTGGGTCACTCCTCGAGTGTAGGTCCAGCCGCGTGGTGGGCCCTGCCTCAGGCGCCCGGTCCGCACCGGCCCCCTAACTGCTCAGCCGAGCGCCGTATGTAGCACTACCCTGGACCCCGTGGGCGGGAATCTGACGCAGAGCGCCGAGGTCGGCGTCTCGCTGCTGCGCCGGCTCTCAGCCTCGCTGGCCGACGCCTTCACCGCAGACGAGGTCGCCCGAGCGGCCCTGACGACGGTGCTTCAGGTCCCCGGCGTGGCCCGCGCCGGCCTCGCCCTCAACAACACCGGCGGCCGCGAGCTGCGCTTCGTCTCCACCGACGACGACGCCCTCACCCCCACGCGGGTTCGCTGGTGCCTGATCGACGCGTTCAGCGACGTGCCATTGGTGGACTCCGTGCGGCACGGCAGGGACGTCTACGTCGGCACGCCGGAGGACCTCGCGGTGCTGTACCCCAGCATCGCGGCGCGGCAGGAGCAACTGGGAACCCGGAGCCTGGCCGCCCTTGCGCTGGCGACCGACCGGGAGCGACTCGGTGGGCTGCTGCTCTCCTACGACGAGGACCAGCCGTTCGGAACCCAGCAGCGGTGGCTGCTGAGCGCGCTGGCCGCGCAGGTCACCCAGGCGCTGCGCCGGGGGCTCACCTACCAGGTGGAGCACTCCACCGCCGAGCAGCTGCAGCGCAGCCTGATGCCGCGGTCGCTGCCCGACCTGCCGGGCCTGGCGCTCGGCTCGCACTACCGCCCTGGCGGGCTCAACTCCGACGTGGGTGGCGACTGGTACGACGTGATCAGCCTCCCGGACGGGTCCACGGCGATCGCGCTCGGCGACGTGATGGGCAAGGGCGCGGCGGCAGCGATCACGATGAGCGAGATGAGGTCGGCGTTGCGCGCCTACGCCGTCCTCGACCCCTCGCCGTCGATGGTCCTGGCGCGCCTCGATGCCCTCATCTCCTCCGCGGCCGTCGGGGACCAGCTCGTGACCGTGGCATATGGCGTAGTGAACCGCGACCGGACGACGCTGAGGCTGGCCCTGGCCGGCCATCCCCCGCCGCTGGTGCTCACACCTGGGGAGCCGGTCGAGGTTCTTCCCGAGGGCCCCGGGTCCGCCCTCGGAGTGGGAGCGGGTCCGTGGCCCGAGTTCACCGTCGATCTGGTCCCCGGCCGTGTGCTGCTGTTCTACAGCGACGGCCTGGTGGAGAGCCGCGAGCGGGACCTCTTCTCCGGCATCCAGGAGCTCGCCGTGCACCTCGCCGACATCCCGGCCCGGCGTCGGCAGCCCCGTGAGCTGTGCGCCCGAGTGGCTGCCTTGATGACCGACGAGCACACCGACGACGACGTGACATTGCTCGCAGTGGCCGCGGCTCCCCTGGACGACATACGCCGCGCCTCCATCCGCCTCAGCGGCGACACCACCGCGCCCGGGCAGGCCCGGCGGTTCATCCGGGACACCCTGGAAGGCTGGGTCGTCGAGGAGGACACAGTGGACACGGCAGAGCTGTGCGTCTCCGAACTGGTCACGAACGCAGTCATCCACACCGGCACGTTCGCCGAGCTGACCGCCCAGCTCGACTCCGACTTTCTCACCGTCCTGGTGCGCGACGGCGGCGGCGTAGGCACCGTGCAGCAGGCGGTGGGCGACGTTGACCCCATGGTGATCTCGGGCCGGGGCCTCGGCCTCGTCGACGCGATAGCGACCGCGTGGGCGGCCGAGCACGGGGCGGACGGGACGACCGTCTGGTTCGAGATCGAGCGCCCGGCCGCGTGAGGTCCTACTGACGGACCAGCCGACCCCACAGGTGCGGCTGCAGCGGCTGCCCCATAGCCGCCATGTCGTACGCCCACAGCAGGTCGCCCTCGACCAGCCCGTACATCCGGTGCCCGCCGGCATACTCCTTGGCAGTCTCGGTGCGTACGACGGCGTCGGTGGTGAGCTCGATCTTGGCGCCCTCGGCGGAGCCGTACCAGAGCTCGACGAAGCCGGTGTTGTGCGCGAGTAGCCACTCCAGCGACCCGTCCGCCTTCGAGCGGATGAAGCCCGTCTCGATGGCCCGGTCCCGGACCTTCTGGCCCTGGTCGTCGATCTCCCAGGACCTGCTCATGTAGTGGAAGAACGGCCGGCCGTCGTGGGTGAAGATGCACTCCTGACCGAACTGGAACGCATCGATGGTCGGGTAGTCACCGTGGCCGTTGCCCTGCCAGGTGCCGAGCAGCCAGGCGATCGGCGCACAGTCCGGGTGAAGGTTCTCGGGAAGCTCGAACGGCATCGGTCAGCTGCTGGCCTTGAAGAGCCTGTAGAGGACCAGCAGGGCCACGTAGCCGGTCAGGAGCACGACCAGCGCCATGAGCGTGATGAAGACGGCTTCCATGCCCGCGAGTCTATCGGCCGGGATGAAGCTAGACGCCGCTGGGCGCGCTATCCATCGGGGACACCCGCAGGCCGAGATAATGGCTGGAGTTGTTCGAGTCTCTGAACTGGAGGACCCGCTGTTGTCCGCTCGTCGGTCCGTCGCTCCCAGTCGTCGGCTTCTGCGGCTAGTGGCAACGTGTGCGCTCCCGTTGACCTTGCTGCCTGCGTGCAGCCGTGCCGCGGACGACCGGGCGAGCGGTAGCGCTTCACAGACCGCTCGACCGCACGAGACTCCTAGCGAGACTGTTCCGGCGGCTCCTCCGACCAAGTCATCTGCTAGCGTTCCCTCTCCAGCTCCGAGCGATGACCCTGGACCGGCGCGAACCTCGCGGCACCAGCGGCTCCGGCAGCTCAACTTGGCCGAGCAAGTCGGTCAGTTGCTGATGGTTGGCATCCCCGCGCAGGGCGCGTCGTCCCAGCTCTTGGCTGAGCTCGCATCGCTTCATGTTGGCAACGTCTTCCTGGTGGGCCGCAACGCGCGGGGCGTCCGCTCGACTGCCGATGTGACACGTGCGGCCAGGGACGAACTGATCCGGGGCAGCTCCGGTGTGCCCCTGTTGGTAGGTACCGACCAGGAAGGCGGGGCGGTGCAGGCTTTGAGTGGCCCCGGTTTCTCGACGATCCCTTCGGCACTCTCACAAGGGTCGTGGCCTGCTCCCCTCCTGCGTAGGTCTGCCCGCAGATGGGCCCAACAGCTGAGAGAGGGCGGGGTCAACCTGGACCTAGCTCCGGTCGGTGACATCGTCCCGAGATCGCCCGACCCCCGAACCAATGCGCCGATCGGCTACTTCAACAGGCAGTTCGGTGCCAACGCCAAGGTGGTTCGATCGCACACAATCGCGTTCGTGCGCGGCATGTCCGGCGTGCATGTCGGGACGGCGGTCAAGCACTTCCCTGGCTTGGGATACGTCCGCGGCAACACCGACACGTCATCGTCCGTCGTGGACAGCGTCGTAGGCCCGACGGATCCGGGACTGGGTGTCTTTCGCGACGCGGCACGCGCGGGCAGCACCATGGTGATGGCGTCGACAGCGACGTACCGCAGACTGGATCCGTCCCTTCCTGCAGCCTTCTCGCCGGTGGTGGTCCGGCAACTGTTGCGGCATCGTCTCGGGTTCTCCGGAGTCGTTATCTCCGACGACCTCGGAGCTGCTCGCCAGGTCCAGCGCTGGACACCCGGACAGCGGGTCGACATGTTCATAGCCGCGGGAGGAGACGTCGCGCTCACCGTCGTGCCGCAGGATGCGTCGAAGATGGCACATGACCTCGTCGCCGCCGCGCAGCACAGCGTTGCCATACGCCACCGCATCCGAAGAGCCGCCAACCGCGTCCTTCTCTTCAAGGCGCGACTTGGCTTGCTTGCCGAACGGTGACGCCTGGCTCTGAACTGGTAGTCGACCGCCCTTCTTCGGGCCGCTCGACGCTTGGTCACTCCTGGGGTCGCGGACACAATCGCCGGCCGGCACCGGGCCATGGAATCCAGCTAGGACATCCTGTCAGCGTCAGGGACCCTCCGGTTCCGGCTCCGGCTCCGGCTCAGGCTCCGGACCCGGCTCAGGCTCAGGCTTCGGATCCGGGTCGCCCGCCGGCTCAGGCTGCGGGCCGGCTTGCGGCTCGGGCGCCGGATCCGGATCAGCCCCCGGCTCAGCAGCTGACTCGGGCTCCGGCTCGGCACCCGTCTCAGGGACCGGGCCGGCTTGCGGCCAAGGTTCAAATTCTGGCTCAACGAACGATTCAGCAGTTGGCTCGGGCTCCGGCCCGGCAACTGCACCAGATTCCGGCTCGGGTTGGGCAGCCGGCTGAGGGTCGGGCTCCAACTCGGCAGCCGTCTCAGGGTCCGGGCCGGGTTCGGACTCAGGACCCGGACCAAGTTCGGGCTCCGGTTGAGCAACCGGCTCAGGGTCCCGGCCCGGCTCGACTCCCAACTCAGGGTCCGGGCCGGCTTGCGGTTCAGGGTCAAAACCTGACTCAGCCAACGATTCAGCGGCTGCCTCGGTGGTCGGCTCGGGCTCCGGCTCAGCACCAGGCTCCGGCTCAGCACCAGGCTCCGGCTCGAGCGCAGGAGGTGTCTCGCGCTCCGTCTCGGTTGATGGGCCTGATGGAGCTGGCGCAGTGTCCGTGCCGGCGCGTGCGTCAAACTCGGCGAGAGCCGTCTGGGCCTGCTCGGCGGCCGTAAGAAGATACGCCATATGGGAACCGGGCTCTGCTGCGAGGTCGTGGTCGAGGTCGGAAGCTGCCTGCTCGCCTGGACCCGGCTCCCGCGAGGTAGTCGGGTCGCCTGCTGCGCGGCGTTCTAGTGCTTGCGCATACGTCGCCCGTTGATCCGGCTGCAGCGTGTTCAGTTGCTCCCGAACTCTGGGCCCGATGCTGCGACCCATCCTTTCCTTGACGTCTTCGAGAGAAGACCCACGCGCCTCAGAGACACTTCGCCCCGCCTTCCACAAGTCCCGGCCGGTGTCGACCACGTGTCTGATCTCTGACACAAGAGGAAACCATCCGATCGCGTCTCCTCCGACGTTCGCCCAGGCCCTGGCAGCTCTCCCGGTCGGGTCACGTGGATCAGTGCGTCTGGTCATCCAACCACGCAGACTCATGCTGGCGCCTCGGCAAGAGCGAGATGGCCGGCGCGGGTCTGGAGGATGGCGCTCAGGTCATGAAGGACAAGGCGCCACACGCGGTCGAGCGCCATCCCCGACTCCTGAGATACCGCCTCGACACCCAACCCCAAACTGCGGACCTGGGGACTCGCCAGAACAGAGGCCGTGTGGACATCGATATCGATGGCCCGCTCGTCGGCCACCAGGAGCAGGACCGATCTTCCGGTTGGTGACATCCGAGCAGGCGCCGTAACTCGCACGGTCAGGCCCTCGAGCACTGAGATGAGCTGCGACTGGTCGCCGGAGGGGAGGGCGACGAGGGTGCCGTCGGCAACCAGGCTGTCGAGGTCCTCCGGCGTACCGTGCCACTCGCGGATATCGGCAAGGGCCTCGGACCTTGTGCGGGGAACGCTGAAGTACTCGAGCACCGGCCCGGCTTGGGCGTCGAACGTCACGATGGAGGTCGGAGAGACCAGCAGTTCGACCTCGTTGGGGTCGTCCTGCGGGAGGAGTCCCCCGAGAAGCACGTATGCAGGCTCGGTGAGGTCGAGAAAGGAACCGACCGAGCTCACGAGGCGCCGTTCAGCGGAGCGAAGGAGAACAGGAGGGGCGGACCCGTCGGCAGACCGACGACAGCCTCACCGACGTTCAGGCCTGACAGGTCCCAGTCCTCGATCACCGAACCTTCAAGGACCTGTTCACCTACGCCCCGAGACTTCAGCGCCCCGTCGTAGTGGACGATCTTCCGGTTGGCACCGAAGCGCTGCCGGACGAACGTCCGAGACGGCTCATCGAACATGCGGAACGCGAATACGGTTCCGAATCCGGACAGGATGCTTGCCCCCTGCTGTGCGCCATACGCATGCATGACCTGTCCCACGTTCTGCGTGCCGACGATGAACCGCAACCCTAACGAGCGTCCGAAGTTCAACCCGGGATCGAGGTGCGCCACCCGCGGCAACAGGGAGAACTCGTCGAGCACGACGATCACCCGACCGTCTCCTCGGCCGCGTCCTAGCGCCTCCTTCAACGCGAGGTCCAGGATCGTTCTGAAGACGGGAGTCGCAGTCGCTCCTCGCGACACGTCGTACTCCAGGAAAAGCGCTCTCCCATTGTTGTCGCGGACGAAGTGTCGGGCCGAGAAGTCTCCCACCTGACGAAATGCTCCTGCGAACACTTCGCGCAGCATCTGCTGGACGAAGATCATCACCGAGGTCGTGGTGTTGGACCCGTCCTTCGCGATGTACTGAGCGGCGCCACGTAGATCAGGATGGCGATCGAGGATGGCACGAATCTGCTGCACCGTGACAGAGTCTGCAATCGCCCTGAGGTCGACGTTGGTGTAGGGCTTGCGCGTCCTGGCGTAGGCGGTGATCAGGGCGGCGACCAGATCGGACGCCATGGCGACCCAGATGCGGTTGGGGTCGTCCTCCCTCTGTCCCATGAGGGACTGGGTCAGCTCGCGGACTACCTCGGAGAGGTCGCGTGAAGGAACGTCCTCGATCTCTGCAAACAGGTTCCAGGTGCGCGCGCCGGGGAAGTGCGAGTATGGGTCGGGTGAAAGGCTGACGTCCCCCTCTTCGTAGAACCTGGCGATGTAGTCGCCCTTGGTGTCGAAGAAGAGGAAGACGTCGTTCTCTCGACTGTCGGCACGAATCGAGTCCACGAGAGACGACATGCCCACGGTCTTGCCGGTGCCGATACCCCCGAGGAACAGCACGTGGCGGCCGAGGATGGCGTCGGAGAAGCCGATCGCGGCACCGTGAGTGCCACGGATCCCCACTGTGGCGTCCGCGGGGCCCGTGTAGGTGCGCGCCTGGGCAAGCACCTCTCCCTCGATGAGCACGGGCTGATAGGCCACTTCAGTCAGCCCCGAGCGTGCCGCGACTCTGGAGGTCGAGGATGACCGCTCCTAGCTCTGCGTACACGCTTCGCACCGAGTCGATGTCAGCCGACTCGGCGGCCGCTCCGGCTTCCAGGATCCCCATTCGCTGCATCAGGATGATGAGGGGCATCCCGATGGCGGCGAAGAATCCGTCCCCACCTCTCGTTCCGACGACTCCGGTCACTGAGATGGGCGACGAGTCTCCTTCCGCAGAGAAGATCGCCAAGGCCACCACGGAGGCCCGGGCTCGTGCGATCAGAATGGCCACAGCCAGGACGAGCCATAGGAGAAGCAGCAGGAAGGTCCAGCCAACCGACCCTCCACTCGTCGCCGAGCCGAGAGAAGTCACCGCGTTCAGAAGGCCGCCGAAGAAAAGAGCAGCGAGCAAACCGACGAAAGTTCCAACCAACCATGCTGCGCAGGCGGCGGCACCCAGGCCCCGACGGGTGGACAACCCCACTCCACGAATGTCTTTCAGGTGTATCTCACGATTCAGGGTGCTCTTGTTCAGGGGGTTCGAGGCTTCAGCCCGGTAGAGCACTCGGGTGTCGGTGACGACGAGCACCCCCTCGACCCAACCCCAGGCCCTTTGTGCGCGCCCGAGCCGGTAGACGCGCTTGACAACTTCTCCGTGGGCGAGCTGCACTCCACCCATCCCGTCGGAAGCGGGGGGCGACGGCGCAGCGGCCTGGCCATAGGCGCCACCCGTGTGCGTCGCCTGATACCCCTGTGCCGACGCTGCAGAGGTGTTGTCCGACCAGGCACCTCCTGCAGAAGACGCGGCCGACGACCCGTCACCCTGGCCGCCGACGTAGGCTTCCGGTGGCCGGAAGGCCAAAGGTGCCCCACAGTTGACACAGAACTGGTTCCCTGCAGGAACTTCCGTTTGACACTGTCGACACCGGGCCATTCAGGTTCTCCTTCTCTTCTACGGGGCAACCGACGTCGTTGCAGCTGCTATTTGCGGATCATCTGTCTGGGGTAGCAGACACGAAGCAACGCCTGACCGCGCTGCGAGAAATGCGACTCGCACCACTGCGCAACCTCGCTACGCGAACCCGCGTCGATATCGGCGAACGTTACCCACAACGGGGTCGGTCCCGGGGTCGAGTTCGCCCAATCGCCCTGCAGCACGACGCGCACTGGTGCACCGAACGAGGGGTTGGAGCGAAGCGCCCGAACCTCAGCAAGGATGTCGCTCACCGTGAATGGTCTTGGTTGTTGCGTCGTGTCGCGAACACCTTCGTACTTGCTGGCGAGCTGGGCGACCCACTGGCCACGGATCGGATCAAGCCTCCGATCATGTCTGACGATGCTCTGCAACGTCTCGAAATCCCGTTGGCGCCGCTCTGCCGGCGTCAACGGGGTAGGGGTAGACGTGGGGGTCGCAGTCGCGGTGGGTGAGGCAGGCACCGTCGGGCTGGTCGGCGCGGCTGAGGCCGAATCCAAGGGCGTCTGAGCTGTCGCAGTGGACGGTGTGGCGGTCACGGCAGGCGTTGCAACGGATGGAGGTCGATTTGGCTCACCCTTCTTGAACCAGTGCTGCGTATAGGCCACCCCGGCCAAGCCCATAATCACTGCCAGCGATGCCGCTATAACGACCCACAGCGGCCGTCGTCTACGAACGACTTCGCTTCGACGCTGAGTCCGGTGTCCGGATGAGTCAGCCTGGAATGTTGTCAGCTCCTCCGGGCGGGAACTATCCTGAGGACCGCGAACGTCACTTGGCCGACCCGCATCTTCACCGAGGTCCGCGGCGCGAGTAGCTTCCTCTTGAGTCGCGTCCTCAGGCTTCTGGGCCACGGATGCTTCCTGAGGAGTTGGCTGCGGTGCTCTGTTACCGCAATGGCCGCAGAAAGCACCTGACACGGGCTGCCCACAAGATCCGCAGAACTGCATGTGACTCGCATCCCCCATTGCGTCACAGTGCCGCCGGAAGTCCAATGACCGGCGACGGAGCCGTCACATCGTAAGGGAGGTCGGCTGGTAGGGCCAGACCCCGCTACAGCGGCCGGAGTCGAGACGGTTGACTACGAGGCCATTTCAGGACGCTGGGAACCTCATCGTCTCTTCGTCTGAAGGAGTTCCCGCGCCTCGGCAGGCGTCATCGCTGAGCGCTGGGCGATCTCCCCGAGGCGCCCCACCCGCTCGACCAGCTGAGCGTTGTGCTCGACGGGCACCCCCTTGGCCAAGGTCAGCACGTCCTCCATCCCGACCCGCAAGTGACCGCCCTTGGACAGCGCTGCCAGGGCAACTGCCAGCGTCGAGCGGCCGATCCCGGTCGCCGACCAGGACGTCACTTCGGCCGGGAGGGCGTTGACTGCGGCCACCAGGGCGTCGGCGGTGCCGGGCATGCCGCCGGGGACACCCATGACGAGGTCGACGTGGACGCGGCCGCCGTACGGCAGGCCGAACTTGGCCAGCAGCCGCTGCAGGGACGCGACGTGGCCGAGGTCGAAGAGCTCGAACTCGGGGACCACCTCGCGCTCCTGAGTGAGCTGGTAGAGCTCGGTGATGAACGGCCACGGGTTCGAGAAGACATCGTCGCCGAAGTTCGTGGTGCCCATCGTCAGGCTGCAGGAGTCCGGCTCGGCGTCGAGGACCTTCAGCCTGTTCTCCAGCGGGTCGTGCACCGAGCCGCCGGTGGAGAGCTGGACGACGAGGTCGGTGGACTCGCGGAGCGCCTCGACGGTCGCGGTCAGCCGGCCGATGTCGAGGGTCGGCCGGTGCTCGTCGTCGCGGATGTGGACGTGGATCATCGCGGCACCGGCAGCCTCACAGCGCTGAGCGGTCTCGACGAGCTCCGGCAGGGTCGTCGGCAGCTGAGGGCAGTCCTCCTTGGCGGTCTCGGCGCCGGTCGGCGCGACCGTGATGAGGAGCTTGTCGGGGGCGGTGCTCGTACCCATGCTCATGGACGGCATCGTGTCAGACTGCCCACCGGCCGGTCGAACCCCGACAGGAGGATCTCTCGGATGCGTGCGGTGGTTCAGCGAGTTCTTCAGGCGTCGGTGACCGTCGACGGGACGGTCGTCGGCGCGATCGAGAACCCGGGCCTGCTCGTCCTGCTCGGGGTCACCCACGAAGACGGCCGGGCGCAGGTGGAGTGGACGGCCCGCAAGATCTGGGACCTCCGGATCCTGCGCGAGGAGAGGTCCGCCTCCGACGTCGGTGCGCCCATCCTGGTGATTAGCCAGTTCACGCTCTACGGTGACGCCCGCAAGGGCCGGCGGCCCACCTGGAACGCCGCGGCGCCCGGACCCGTGTCCGAGCCGGTCTACGACCGGGTGTGCGCCGAGCTCGAGCGGCTGGGCGCCACGGTGGCCCGGGGGCGGTTCGGCGCGGATATGCAAGTCAGCTTGGTCAACGACGGGCCCGTGACCCTGGTCCTCGACTCGCCGTGACGCCTAAGCGGGCTCCGGCCGCCGTACAGGGACATGGACAAAGCGGTCAGGCCGTTCCGGGCCGCCGGCGGCGGCTCAGCCGTTACCCTCGGGAGGACCAACGGAGCTCTGGGGAGGGCTGCATGGGGACCGAACCCCGCGACGCCGGCACGCGCGTGCTCGTCATCGGCGGCTGGGGCCGCTGCGGCAGCACGCTGCTCGACATGCTCCTCGGCCAGCTCGAGGGGTTCGTGTCGGCGGGCGAGGTCCGTGAGCTGTGGCTGCACGGGCTGGTCGAGGACCGGCCGTGCGGGTGCGGGGAGTCCTTCCGGGACTGCCCGTTCTGGACCAAGGTCGGCGCCGAGGCGTACGGCGGCTGGGACCGGCTCGACCTCGACCGGGTGATGCGCGTGCGCTACTCGTGGGACCGGGCCTTCTCGATCCCGAGGCTGGTGAAGGCTCGCGGCCGGGAGCTCGAGGACACCGACCTGGCCTACTACACCGACTCATTGCAGCGGCTGCTCGCCGCGATCTCCTCGGTCAGCGGCGGGGCCGTCGTCATCGACTCCTCGAAGCTGCCCTCGCACACCATGCTCCTGCAGCGCATCCCCGGTCTGGACCTGCGCCTGGTCCACCTGGTCCGGGACAGCCGCGGGGTCGCCTACTCCAACCAGAAGCACGACGCCAAGGCGGCGCCGGCCGGTGAGTCCACCCGCCCGCCGCGCTACGGGCCGGCGATGTCGGCGCTGCGCTACGACCTCTACAACGGGGTCACCACGGCGCTCGGGCGTGCCAAGGCGCTGCCGTACGTCCTGCTGCGCTACGAGGACCTCATCGGCGAGC
>JAWWPF010000236.1:0-12908 GCA_033850795.1 Nocardioidaceae bacterium
GTGGACGGGAACGCAGCGCTGGACTTCGTGTCGCACTACTACCCCAACGTGCTCGACGCGATGAGGACGCGGTGGATCTCGCCGCAGTTCGTCTCCACCAACCGGGTGGACTCCGTCTCGGACTACGCGGAGCTCCGCGAGCTCGGGCACCGGGTCGCCGAGGCGCTCGGGATCGGCACCAGCGCCACGCACATGGAGTGGTTCTTCGGCCCCAAGGGGCTGAAGTTCTCCGAGATCGGCTGCCGCCCGCCCGGCGTGGGCGCCTGGGACCTCTACTCGGCCGGCAACGACCTGGACCTCTACCGCGAGTGGGCCAACGCCGTCGTGCACGGGCACGTCGCGACCCGTCCCTCACGCAGCCACGCCACCGGCATCGTGGCGCTGCGACCCGAGCGGGACGGCACGATCTCCGGGTACTCCGGCGTCGACGACGCCCAGAGCAGGTATGGCGAGTGGGTGCTCGACGCGCACCTGCCGGACCCCGGCACGCCGACGCAGCCGGTGGAGGCCGGCTACATGGCCAACGCGTACGTCCGCATGCGCCACCCCGACTACGACGTCCTGCGGGAGATGTTGGACGACGTCGGGCGCACGGTCCACGTGCACGTCGCGTGAGCCGCGCCGTCACGCTGCTCGGACCGCAACGCCGGCCGAGCGTCCAGCCCGTCCTCCGGGACCTCGACCCCGACGCACCGGTCGCCACCGTGACGGCCGGCTGGCAGGAGCGCGAGTCCGACGACGCCGAGCTCCGCGAGCTCCTCGGTGGCCGCGCGGTCAACCTCGGGCTGCACGGCAGGTGGCTCGACCTGCACGAGCGGGACCAGGAGTACGCCCACGCCGAGCGCGACCACGACGTGGCGCTCGCCGAGCTGCGCAGCATGTACCTCGACCGGCTCGACCACGCGCTGCGGGCGGCCTACGCCGTCGGCAACGCACGGGAGTCCCGGCCGCGGCTCAGCGCAGCGGCGCTGGACGACGCGATCGAGGTGATCCGGCTCGTCGACCGCCAGCACCTGGCCCGGGTCCGCGAGGTCCAGCACGCGTTCTTCGCCGCGTGGCGGCCGCAGGAGCGGCCGGTGGTCGCCCAGCACCGCGAGGAGGTGCGCGGCCTGCTCGGTCAGGCGCAGGCGGTGGTCGTCGCCGGTGGGCACGTCGGTGAGCTGCTGAGGGTGCTGCACCTGTTCCAGGTCGAGCCGCACCTGCCGGACGTCGTCATCGCGTGGTCGGCCGGCGCGATGGCGCTCTCGGAGCGGGTCGTCCTCTTCCACGACTTCGTCCCGCACGGGGTGGCCCAGACGGAGGTCCTCGGCGAGGGCCTCGGTGTGGTGCGCGGGCTGGTGCCGCTGCCGCACATGCGTCGCCGGCTGCGGGTGGACGACCGGATCCGCATGTCGGTGCTGGCCCGCCGGTTCGCACCGGCCCGGTGCGTCGTGCTCGACGACGGCGTGCGGGTGCCGCTGGCGATCGACGGGCAGCCACCCGCGGATGCGCGCGTGCTCGACGCCCGCGGCCAGGTCACCGAGGCCGGGGCGGCGGCATGACCGTGCGCGCCGCCCCCGCGCAGACCCGTCGCCTGGCGATCAACCGGCTACGGGAGCGCAAGCCGCTCGACGAGGCCGCCGTCGACCGGTTCCTGGCCCGTCACGAGGTGCCCATCGTCGAGGGCCCCCGCTGCACGTTCCTCTACCGCGGGGAGGCGGACGAGGTCTTCCTCGCCCAGCGCATCGTCGGCCTCCCGGAGCTGCTCCCGCTGCGTCGCCTCCGCGGCACGGACCTCTGGTACCTCGTGCTCGAGCTGCCCGAGGGGTCACGGGTCAACTACCAGCTCGAGGTCCGGCGCGGAGACCATGTGGAGCGGATCAACGACCCGCTCAACGAGAAGCTGTCCTACAGCCCGGTCGGCACCTCCTCGGTCTGCTTCGGCTACGGCTACGAGTCACCCGAGTGGACGATGCCCGACCCGGATGCGCGCCCCGGAGACCTGATCGAGCTGACGGTGCCCAGCCGGGCGCTGCGGCGGGACTGCCCGGTGACGGTCTACCTGCCGGCGCGGTTCCGGCGCACCGCGTCGTACCCCCTGCTGATCGTCCACGACGGCCCGGACTTCCTGCAGTACGCCGCCGCCAAGACTGTCCTGGACAACCTGATCCACCGCCTCGACGTCGCGGACACGATCGTCGCGTTCCTGCAGCCGCAGGACCGGCTCACCGAGTACGCCAACTCGACCGCGCACTCCCGCTTCCTCACCAACGACCTGCTGCCGCGCCTCGAGACCGAGCTGCCGCTCGCGGCCAAGCCGTCCGCGCGGTGCCTGATGGGCTCAAGCTTCGGGGCCGTCGCCTCGCTCTCGGCAGCCGTGCGGGCCCCCGAGGTCTACGGCTCGCTGATCCTCATGTCGGGGTCCTTCGTCTTCACCGACATCGGTGCCGACCATGGCGGCGGGGAGGTGTTCGACCCGGTCGTGAAGTTCGTCAACAAGTACCGCTCGCGACCCACGCACGTCACCGACCGGATGTTCGTGAGCTGCGGCGTCTACGAGCCGCTGATCGTGCCCAACCGGTCCATGGTGCCGGTCTTCGAGTCCGCCGGCACGACCGTGCGGTACGTCGAGGCGCGGGACGGGCACAACTGGGAGAACTGGCGGGACCGGCTGCGCGACGCGCTGTCGTGGGTCTTCCCGGGGCCGCAGAAGTTCTACTACGAGTAGCCGGTCACCGGTGGTGGCCTCCGCGGGAGTGGTCGTGGCTGTGCACGACCACCCGGCCGTTCTCGGTGTGGGCATGGCTGTGCTCGTGGATGAGGTTGGCCGCCAGGAGCAGCCCCCGGTCGGCGAGCATCGTGTCGGGTTCTCCGGACCAGAGGATGCGATGGTCCTCGCCGAAGACGACGCAGCGCGTCGCGATCCGCTCGAGCACGTCGAGGTCGTGGGTGGCGTAGACGATCGTCTTGCCGGTCCGGTTGAGCTCGACGATCAGGTCGGCCAGCCAGGACTGGGTGCGTGGGTCGAGAGCTGCGGTCGGCTCGTCGAACAGCAGCACCTCGGGGTTCATCACCAGGACCGAGGCGATCGCGACCCGCTTCTTCTGGCCGCCGGAGAGCTGGAAGGGCGCGCGGTCGGCCAGCGACGTCATGTCCAGCATCGCCAGGACGTCAGCCACCCGGGTCTCCGTCTCCTCCACGCTGAGCCCGAGCTGCAGGCAGCCGAACGCGATCTCCTCGCGGACGGTGGGTGAGAAGACCTGGGCGTCGGAGTTCTGGAAGACGAAGCCGACCCTGGACCGGAACGCCATGGAGAACTGCTCGTCCTCGAGGTTGTCCTCGGTGACCAGCTGCCCGAAGGCATGGAAGTGGCCCGCGCTCGGATGGATCAGCCCGTCGAGCACCTTCAGCAGGGTGGACTTGCCGCACCCGTTCGCGCCCAGCAGGGCGACCATCTCGCCGGGGCGGACGTCGAGGGACACCCCGGCCAGGGCGGCGAAGCGATCGAGGTAGGAGAACTCCAGGTCGCGACAGACGAAGACTGCATCGGGCGGGGCGTCGGCAGGGACCGGTGCGTTGTCGCCGACGGACACGGAGTGATGGTCACCAGCCAAGGAGCCGGTCACCCCCTACCACCACGACGGCGAGCAGCACCGTGACGGCGATCGCCATGACGTCGACCAGCCCGATCGCCCGGAGGTCGAGCACCCGGGCGTGGCCCCGGTAGCCGCGCGCCACCATGGCTTGGTGGACCTCCTCGGAGAGGTGGTTCGCCTTGGACAGCAGGGCGCCCGCCGACGCCGAGACGAACGCTCGGGCGTGCCGGTCGTGCCGGACCGCGCCGACGGTCCGGGACGAGCGTGCTTCGTACATCTCCGTGACGGACTCCAGGAGCAGGAAGATGTACCGGTAGGCCATCCCGATCACGAGGATGAAGATCCTGGGCACCCCGAGCGAGCGCAACGCGGCGAGCAGCTTCGTCCACGGCGTGGTCAGCGTGACCATCACGACCAATGAGATCGAGACGGCGACCCGGGAGACCACGAGCGCCGCCGAGATGAGCCCCTGCGCGGTGAGGCCCTGCGGCTCACCGTGCCAGGTCCACAGCTGGACCACCACGTCCCCGGACGTGACGATCGACAAGGTGGCAGGCAACACGATCACCAGCGTGAAAAGCGGGACGAAGAGCCAGACCCGCTTGACGAAGAAGCCGAACGGCAGCCCGGAGCGCGAGGCGACGAGAAGCGTGCCGAGGTACATCACCGCGAGGGTCGCGATGTTGTGCACCAGCGCGGCCGCGACGAGCAGGACGAACATCCCGATCAGCTTGGCTCGCGGATCGAGCCGCTGAAGGAGCCCCGGCTGCCGGGCCAGGTCGTCGGTGAACATGGCCTGGCGCAGCAGTGCGGAGCCGTCCGTGAGCGTCTTCTGCACGAACGACACCTTCCGGCGCTTGCCGACGCAGCCGCAGGGGCACATCGCCACGGGCGTCGTCAGCAGCCAGCCGGGCGTCGTCGTACCGGTGTCCGCGTCAGCCATGCGTCACGGTGCTCCGCTCGGCGTCGGCCGTTGCTGGGGCGCCGCCCCTGCGGCCGACGACCCGGACCACCTTGCCCACCCCGAAGACCACCCCGAAGACCACGGCGCCGACCACGAGGATCCCGACCACGGCGGAGAGGATGTAGGCCAGGTCGGTGTGGTCGCCGCTGCGGAACCCGTAGCCGCCCAGCAGGGCGTGGCTCCACAGCCCGTTGTACCTCTCCAGCCCCGCGGGCACGGTGCTCAGCCCGAGGCTGCCGAGATCGAGGTTCGCGGGCGTGTCCTCACCGAAGGCACCGCCCGGCGCCAGCAGTCCGAGCGGGGTCAGCAGGACCATCAGCCCCATGACGCCGAGCGCGACCTTCGCTGGGCTCAGCCGACCCGGCTTCGGGGACGAGCCGTCACCCGTCATCGGGATGCCGGGGTGGTTGGGGACCAGCCTGCCGATGTCGGCTCGCTGGAGGTAGGCGAGCACTCCCGCGGACAGCACGGCCTCGCACAGCCCGGCGACGGTGAGGTGCGGCAGCAGCATGGCCGGGATCGTCTGGCTCAGGTGGTACGGCGAGTACAGCGGCGCGCCCGTGGAGGTGGTGAACAGGTCCGGCTGGATCCCGAACTCGACGGCCGCGGCGAGGGCGGCTGCGTTGATGCCGACGTACCCGCCGATCCCGGCTGCCACGACCCGACGACGGCCCGTCAGCGGCACCCGGCCCGAGACCAGGCGGTACACGGCGTACGCGACGAACGGCAGGATCACGGCCATGTTGACGACGTTCACGCCGTACGACAGGACGCCGCCGTCGCCGAAGAGCAGGGCCTGGAACAGCAGGGCGACCGACACGGCGATCACCGCCGCCCAGGGGCCGAGGCAGATGGCGATGATCCCACCGCCGACCGCGTGCGCGGTGGTGCCGTCCGGGATCGGGACGTTGAACATCATCACCAGGAACGACAACGCTGCGAAGACGGCGAGCATCGGGACGTAGCGGGTCTTGACGACCTTGGTCACGCGACGGCTCGCCACCACCCAGGCCGGCACCGCGACGGCGTAGCCCACCGCGCAGGTCGACGGGCTGAGATAGCCGTCGGGGATGTGCATGGCGCGCCCTCTCCGCTCGTGTCCTCGCTCTGCTGACGTGTTCGGAGACTAGGTCTTGTTGCGAACGATGTGCAACAGCAAGGATCCCGCAGGTCCCGGTGCGCGCTTGCGAGCCGGTGCTGCGACGCCTTACGTCGCCAGGAACCGCCGGACGTCCGCGACCTCGGCGGCGGCGACGTCTCGCGCTGGACCGTCCAGCGCGCCCTCGTGCCCGGGAAAGAGGTCGAGGGTGACCTCACCGCCCGCGCGTCGCCAGGTCCCGGCGGCCCGGCCCTCGACCAGGACGACCGGCCGGAAGACGCCGTTGCGGGTCACCACGTCCCCATGCCCCGCGAGGACCAGGTCCCGCGACGCCCAGCCCATGAGCAGCTCGTCGAAAGGCCCCAGCAGCCGCAGGCCCGGCACCCGGGCAGCCTCGCCTTCAGGGCCGGTGCTCCCCGGCTGGGCGAGAGCCCGACGGGCCACACCGAGGCCGACCCCGGCCCACTTGGCCAGGTCCCGGTCGTCGGCCGGTGCATGGGCCGCCAGGTAGCGGCGCCCGAGCTCGCGCTCTGCGACCTCCGGGTCGACCGGCGGCTGACTGCCGAGCCAGCGGTCCACCGAGACGAATGCCTGCTCGGCACCCACCATCGGCCCGCGCACGCAGATCCCCCTGATGCTGGCCAGCATCAACAGGTGCGGCACGGCCTGGCCGCCCACCGGCACCTCCGCGGTCGCGAGCGCCTCGCGCAGCTGCGCCCGGGTCCGCGGGCCGCCGTCGAGCTCGTCTGCGATGACCTGCACGCCCCGTTCCTGCTGGCACTGGTCCACGCCCTCCTGACGGAGCCGCGTCAGGTTGGAGGTGGCGAAGCCCGGGGTGGTCACCGCCTGCAGCCAGCCGTAGTCCTCAGCAGTGACCAGGTGCAACGTGCCGCGGTTGAGCCACGTCACCACCAGGTCTCCGGCGTCCAGGGCCCGGTCGACGTGCGAGGCGGACAAGCCCCGGGACCGCGCTCGGACCGTCAGCCGGGCTCCGACCGGATCCTGGGCCTGCACAGCAAGCAGGTGGCGCACGACGCCGACCGCGTCGCGGTCTCCTCCGCATGCTTCGTGGCCCTCGCCGGGACCGGGTCCGGTGAGGAGCTGGGCCCGAAGCCGCGCCGCAAGGAGATCCACGCGGTCAGTATCCGACGAGGGATGCCGACTCACGCGCACCTCTGCGCGCGCGAGTCAGGGCTCGGAGCAGGGGGCCGGGAAGGCGTCGAAGGTGCCGGAGGCCACCGGGCGGACCCGTCCGCCGACCCACAGGTGGCCATCGGGTCCGTGGGTCACGGTGATGCTGCTCGGCCGACCCACGAACCGGCCCTGGGCCAGCCGCAGCGGCTTCGTCGGGTCGGCCAGCCGGTGGTGGTGCAGGTACGCCGCGGCGGGGCCGGCGGCGCTCCCGGTGGCGACGTCCTCGACGGCGCCGCTGTTGTCCCAGGTGCGTCCCTCCCTGTGCTCGACGTCGAGCACGTACACGAACTTCGCGCCCAGGGAGGCGAGCGTCGACTCGAACCCGCCGGTGGTGATGCGCGCCTTGCCCAGGGCGGCAGCGAGCACCGGAACGATCAGGTAGGGCAGCCCCGTGGAGATCACCTGGAGCGGGAGCGGCGCGAGATCATCGAGGGCGAGGTCCAGGGCCCGGGCGAGCTCCTCGCGCCGCTCGTGAAGCGGCTCCGACGGGACCGGGATCCCTTGGTCCATGGTGGCGTCGTAGTAGGCGTCATCCCGATGACTGACGACCCGGAGCGGCCGGCCCTGGATCAGGAACTGCCACTCGACCTCGTCAGCGTCGGGGGCGACTCGCTCGTGCAGTGCCGCGGCGGCACCGACCACCGGATGACCGGCGAACGGGAGCTCCTCCTCCACGGTGAAGATGCGAGCCTCCACGGACCTGCCGCCGGCCGCCACGGGGCCGACGAAGATCGTCTCGAACTGCCGCATCTCCTCCGCGACGAGCCGCAGCCGCTCGGCCGCGACGTCGAGGGTCTCGCAGAAGGCCACGACGAGCCCGTTCCCGCGGTAGGGCGCGTCGGCGAAGACGTCCACCTGCCGGTACTCGACGCGCAGCGGCGGCACCACCGTCATGTCGCACCTGCTCCGGGCTCAGGTCCCCCACCTGACGCCTCGGCCGCCTCCACGACCCGCTCGCAGATCTCGTGGGTTCGCAGCGCATCCTCGGCCGACAGGACCTCGCCCGAGCGGACCGAGGACAGGAACGAGTCGCACATGCTCGCGAAGCCCCGGGCGGTGCCGACCGGCACCCAGCCGTTGCGTGGCACCCTGACCACCCCGGTGGGCCCGTCGGCTTCGGAGCGCCATACCTCCGTCAGGTCGAGGACCCGGTGCTTGTAGCCGTCGCCCATCACCTCGAGGACCTCCTCCTCCGCGCCACTCGCCCGGTGCATCACGCCGAGGGCGGTGGAGCCGGCCGACCGCAGAGCCATCGTGACGGTCTCCAGGAGACCTTCTCGCGTCGAGCACCACACCGACAGGTCGTGGTCCGCGGACGGGGGCAGCATCAACCGCAATGTGTCGACGACGTGGATGAAGTCGTCGTAGACGAACTGGCGTGGTTCGCCGGGCAGGTCCACCCGGTTCTTCTGCATCAGCACCACGGACGGGTCGAGGCCGGCCAACCCGGCGTACGCCGGCGCGAACCGCCGGTTGAAGCCGACCATCAGCGAGACGCGCGTGCGCTCGGCCAGGCCGACCAGCTCAGCGGCCTTCTGCAGGGAAGGGGCGAGCGGCTTGTCGACGAACACCGGCACCCCGGCCGTCAGAAGCCGGTGCACGAGGTCGTAGTGGGCGCTCGTCGCGGCATGGACGAAGGCGGCGTCGAGGTCCCCGTCCAGTGCGTCGTCCAGCCGGGTGGTGGCCGTCGCCACCCCGCCGTACTCGGCAGCCAGCCGCGCCAGCGTCTCGGGGCTGCGGGTGACGAGGTGAAGCTCGACGTCGGCCCGGGTCGCCAGGACCGGGAGGTAGGCCTTCTGGGCGATGTCCCCCAGCCCGACCATCGCGACCCTCAGCCGGCCAGGGTGCTTCGTCGTCACGGCAGATGCCCGTCAGCCGGAGACGGCCTGGCGCACCCGGTCCAGCATCGCCCTCTCACGATCGCTGACCTGCTGTCCACCGATCCCCAGGAAGCCACCCTCCTTGGCGGCTTGGGCTGCCGCCTCTGCAGCGGCGACCAGCCACCGTGCGAAAGCCGTCACCTCCCCGGGGGATGCCTTGCCGGCCACCGCCGCCTGGACGTCGCGGAGCTCCGCGAGGACCTGGTCCGCCGCAGGGCCGCCGTCCGGCGCCGGCCGGTACCCACCGAGTGGGCTCTCGTTGCGCTGGGTCATGGCCCGGACCTCCGAGGCAACCTCGCTCAGCAGCTCCTGCGGGCTCGGCGCGTTCCTCGCGGTCTCGAGCGCGGCCAGCGTCTCCTTCGCCGTCTCTCCGGCGCTTCCGGGATCAGCCAGTGCGACCGCCATACCGGCCAGCAGCGGCGCTCTCACGATCCGGGACCACTCGTCAACGGTGAAGTCCCTCTTCGTCGTCACGGCCGTGTTCCCTCCGGTCTCGGCACGGGCGTGGAGCGACCTCCGCGCCTGCGGTCCTCTGTTCGCAGAGACTAGTGGCTCGCGGAGCCGGGGCCGAAGCGCACCGGCAGCGTGCGCGACCCGTCGGGTCTCAGGCGAGCGCGACGGTGACCTCGTCGCCGCGCCGGTCCACGTCCTCCAGCACCCGCCACGGGATGCGGAAGACCCGCCCGGGGGCCGCGGGCCACGGCAGCCGATGACGCGACAGGGTGCGTCCGCCCTGGCGCACCTCCACGACCGGCCGAGCGACGTGCTCGTCGACCCAGCTCAGCAGCCGCGCTCGGGCCGGCCGGTGGTCGTCGACGCGCACGGCGGACGGTGACAGCCAGCGCAGCGGCGCCTCGCCGCGCAGCGGCACCCCGGCCTCGGGTGCGTGACGACCGGTGAGCCAGCGGTGCACCCCGTCGGCGACGTGCCGCCCGTCCAGCGCTGCGACGTCGGCGGTGTCGACCGGGTGGACCAGGTTCCCGATGGCGAAGACGCCCGGGGCGGACGTGCGGAGCGTGGCGTCCACGACGGGGCTCCGGGAGCCGGGTGCCACGTCGAGCCCGGCCGTCCTGGCGAGCTCGTTGTCGGGGATCCAGTCCCCGGTCAGCACGACGGTGTCGCAGGCGACCCGGCGCTGGGTGCCCGTCCGGAGGTCCTCGATCGTCACCGCCTCGACCCGGTGCCGTCCGTGGATGCTCACCACCCGGGACCGAGGAGCCACCGGCACGCGCAGCACCGTCCGGCCGAGGGCGCTGAACGCCCGGTAGGACTCGGACCGGTCGTGCGTCGTGGTCATCAGCACGGTCCGGCAGCCCGCCTCCCGGAGGGTCAGCACCGCCGACCAGCTCACCAGCTCCGCGCCGACGACGACTGCTCGCCGTCCGGGGGTCCCGTGCTGCAGGTGCACGAGGTTCTGCAGGTGACCGGTCGTGTAGACGCCCGCCGGGCGGTCGCCGGCGATCATTCGGGCCGACCGGGGCCGCTCCCGTGCGCCGGTTGCCAGCACCAGGGCGTCCGGTCGAACCCGCGTGAGCCCCTGCGGGGTCGTCACGGTCAGGCTCCGGTCGGCGTCGATGCCGGTGACCATCGCCTCGGTCCGGATCGTCACGCCGCTGCGGGTCGCCGTGTCCACCAGCCGGGCGGCGTACGACGGGCCGGAGAGCACCCTGCGGAGGTCGCGCATGCCGTAGCCGGTGTGGTCGCTGTGCCTCGGGATCCCACCGGCGTGCGTCTCGCGCTCCAGGACCAGGACGTCCCCGGAGCCACCTGCGGCGAGCGTCGCGGCGGCCGTCAGCCCGGCCGGCCCTCCGCCGACGACGGCCACGGCCGGGGTGAGGAGTCTCGAGTCGTTCACGGCCTGCGTCCCTCCTCGAGCAGCCGCTCCACCTCGGCGCCGCAGAAGAAGCCCTGGCACCGGCCCATCAGGACGCGGGTCCGGCGCCGCAGACCGTCGAGGTCCCGGGGCGGGACCGGGGACGCCAGGACGTCGCGCACCTCGCCGCGGGTGACCCGCTCGCAGAAGCACACCACCCGGCCGTACTCCGGGTCGCTCTCGATGAGAGCTTCCTGCTGGTACGGCCGCGGGAAGGCCTCGCCGATGTTGGGCACCCGGTACGGCGGTGGCAGGTCGGCGCGGGGCGGTGCGTCGAACCCGGCCTTCTCGAGCAGTGCGTGCACGTGCTCGGCGAGGGCGAGGCTGGCCGTCAGCCCCGTGGAGCGGATCCCGCCCAGGACGGCGTACCGGCTATCGACGTCCAGGTCGACCACGTAGTCGCTGTGCTCGCTTGCGGCCCGCAGGCCGGCATAGGTCGCCGTCACCTCCTCCTCGAGGAGGGCGGGCAGGATGAGCCGCCCCTTCTCCAGCAGGTCGTGCACCCCGGCGACCGAGGTCGAGGTGTCCGTGCGGTCCTCGAGGTCCTCGGCGGTGGGCCCGAGCATCACGTTGCCGAAGATGGTCGGGCTGACCAGCACACCCTTGCCGCGCGCGGTGGGCACCGGCAGCACGATGCGCGGTGCCAGGCGCCGGGCGAACTTGTCGAAGACGAGCAGCTCACCGCGGCGTGGCACGACCGTGAACCGGTCGTGCCCGAACATTCGGTCGATGGTGTCGGCGCCCAGGCCGGCCGCGTTGACGACCCATCGCGCCGAGAGGGTTCCCTGGTTCGTCGTCAGGGTGGTCATGTCCGCCTGGCTGCGGTCGACGCCCTCGACCCGGCATCCCAACCGCAGCTCGGCCCCGCGGGCGAGGGCGTCGTTGGCGAACGCGAGCGTCGTGGACCAGGGGTCGATGATCGACTCGCCGGGGACGCTGAGCCCACCGAGTGCGCCCGGCCCGAGGTCCGGCAGGAGGGCGTATACCCGGTCGGCGCCCAGGATCTCCGCCGCGTCGTAGCCGTTGCGAGCCGCCTTCTCGGCGAGCGACGGCAGGGCAGCGCGCTGCTCCTCGTCCCACGCGACCAGGACGGCGCCCGTCCGCTCGACGGGGATGCCGGCTTCCTGCGCGTACTCCCCGAGCAGCGTGTAGCCGCGGGCGACGAACCCCGACTCGAGGCTCCCCGGCACGGCGTCGAAGCCGGTGTGCAGGATCGCGGTGTTCGCCTTGCTGGTTCCGTCGCCCACGTCGTCGCGGGCGTCGACGAGGACGACCGACGCCTCGAGGGCGGCCAGGCGGCGGGCGACCGCACACCCCACCACGCCGGCGCCGATCACGGCCACGTCGTAGACCTCGGTCATCGGGTTGAGTCCTCTCGGTCGACTACGGCCTCGACGGCCGACTCCCAGGCGGCCAGGGTCGAGGCGGCCCGGTCCGCCGACCACTGCGGCGCGTAGGTCGCCGCGGGTGTCCACTCGTGCACGGCCTCGGGCAGGGACAGCCCGGGCTCCGAGGCCAGCCGCGCCATGGCGGCCACCCCGAGCGCCGTCGCGTGCGGCGAGGGATAGCAGTCCACGGGGATCTGCAGCAGGTCGGCCTGGGCCTGCATCAGCACGCGGGACCGGGTGAGCCCGCCGTCGACGCGCAGCCGCTGCAGGGGTACGGCGGTCTCGTGGACCATGGCGCGGACCAGGGCGGTGACCTGGCACACGACCCCCTCCACGACGGCACGGACCAGGTGGCGTCGCTCGGTCGCCAGGCCGAGGCCGACGAGCGCCCCGCTCGGACCGGCCGTCCACCACGGCGCCGCGAGGCCGGCCAGGCCGGGAACGAACACGGCTCCTGCGGTGTCCTCGCCGCTGGCTGTGTCCAGCTCCTCCGGGCTGTCGAGCAGGCCGGCCGAGACCATCCAGCGCACCGCCGACCCGGCGGTGTAGACCTGCCCGTCGAGGCAGTAGGCGTTCTCACCGGCGACGGACCAGGCGGCCGAGCTGGTCAGCCCGAGCCTCGAGCGGACCGCCGTACCACCCGTCGCGGCGAGCACGAACGCACCGGTGCCGAAGGTGCACTTGGCCGCGCCGGGCTCGAGACAGCGCTCGGCCACCAGCGACGCCTGCTGGTCGACGATCAGACCCCCGACGGGCATCGGGGCACCGAACGCGGTGGTGCTGCCGACGACCTCGTCGTTGCGTACGACGCGCGGAAGGGTCTCAGCGCCCAGCCCGAAGAGCTCGAGGAGCTCCTCGTCCCAGCGCAGCCGGTCGAGGTCGAGGAGCAGCGAACGGCTGGCCGTGGTCGCGTCGGTCACCAGCTCGCCGGTGAG
>JAWWPF010000249.1:0-34913 GCA_033850795.1 Nocardioidaceae bacterium
AGCGTCGGGAGGACGTGTCCCTCGACGAGCTGACCCGACAGATGGCCGGCGGGGACGAGCTGACCGAGCTGTCCCACGAGCTCAAGCGTGCCGACCAGTGACCACACGGAGCCGACTCACATGACCGTCGCTGTTGCTCATCAGGTGTCCCCGACCAGTCGCGGGGCGCTGCTCCAGGCCGTGCAGGAGGCGCGGTTCCGTGCCACGGACCTCGCCGTCCTGCACGTGGTCGAGTCGATCGACGCGGACCGTGAGGAGGCCTACCGGCTCGGGGTCGCGGACGAGATCGAGAAGGTCGTCGGCGCGCAACCCGACGTCCCCTGGCGGCTGCACCTCGCGACCGCCGACCCCGACCTCGCCGGCGCCCTGCTCCGGCTGGTCGACTCTCTGGGGGCCGACCTGCTGGTCATCGGTGCCAGGCGCCGCTCGCCGGTCGGCAAGGCGCTGCTCGGCAGCGTCGCTCAGACGGTGATCCTCGAGGCGGCCCTGCCGGTGCTCGTGGTGAAGGCAGCCTGACCCGCCAACTGCATCAACCGCACGCTCGGACGACCTCTCGGTGGGTCGTCCTCGATCCGCCTGACGAGAGGACCACAGTGAGGACCATCCAGCACTGGATCGCCGGCAAGGCGACCGCCGGCAACAGCGACCGGACCGCCCCGGTGTACAACCCGGCGACCGGCCAGCAGCAGGCCGAGGTCTGTCTCGGCTCCCAGGCGGACGTCCAGGCGGCCGTTGCGGCAGCGCACGACGCTTTCGGCGAGTGGTCGCAGACCTCACTGAGTCGTCGCACCAAGGTGATGTTCGCCTTCCGGGAGCTCGTGAACGCGCACGCGGTCGAGATCGCCGAGCTGATCACCGATGAGCACGGGAAGGTGCTCTCCGACGCGCTCGGTGAGGTGCAGCGGGGGCTCGAGGTCGTCGAGTTCGCCTGCGGGATCCCGTCGCTGCTCAAGGGCGACTACTCCGACCAGGTGTCCACGGACGTCGACACGTTCTCCTTCAGGGAGCCGCTGGGCGTGGTCGCCGGCATCACGCCGTTCAACTTCCCTGCCATGGTGCCCATGTGGATGTTCCCCGTGGCCATCGCCTGCGGCAACACATTCGTGCTCAAGCCGAGCGAGCGGGATCCGTCCGCCTCGATGAGGATCGCCGAGCTGTGGCAGGAGGCGGGACTTCCGGACGGGGTCTTCAACGTGGCGCACGGCGACAAGGTGGCCGTCGACACCATCCTCGACTCCCCGGACGTCGCAGCCGTCTCGTTCGTCGGCTCGACCCCGATCGCCCGATACATCCACGAGCGGGGCACCGCGACCGGCAAGCGGGTACAAGCGCTCGGCGGGGCCAAGAACCACGCGATCGTCCTTCCCGACGCGAATGTCGACTTCGCCGCTGACCACCTCGCGGCGGCCGCGTTCGGATCTGCAGGCGAGCGGTGCATGGCCATCTCCGCGGCGGTGGCCGTGGGTGGTGCTGCGGATGCGATCGTGTCAGCGGTCAACGACCGGGCGCGCGCCGTCAAGGTCGGGTCGGGTCGCGACTCCGACAGCGAGATGGGGCCTGTCGTCACCCGGCAGGCCCAGGAGCGGATCCTCGGTCTCATCGACACCGGGGAGAAGCAGGGCGCCAGCGTCACGGTCGACGGCCGGGGCTACGTCGTCGAGGGGCACGAGGAGGGCTTCTTCGTCGGCCCCACGGTCATCGACCACGTCACCACCGACATGGACGTCTACCAGCAGGAGATCTTCGGCCCCGTCCTGTCGGTGGTCCGTGTCGACGACGTCGACGCGGCCATCGCGCTGATCAACAGCAACCCGTACGGCAACGGCACGGCGATCTTCACCTCGAGCGGCGAGTCCGCTCGCAGGTTCCAGCGCGGTGTCCACGTGGGGATGATCGGCATCAACGTGCCCGTCCCGGTCCCGATGGCGTTCTACTCGTTCGGCGGGTGGAAGGACTCCCTGTTCGGCGACAAGCACGTGCACGGACCCGAGGGTGTCAGCTTCTACACCCGGGCCAAGGTCGTGACCGCCCGCTGGCCGCGTGTCAGCCACGCCAGCGAGGCCAGCTTCCACTTCCCGACGTCGAAGTAGGCGCACCGACCGTTCGGTGGTCCGCTGCTCCCGTCGCCCCACGCAATGAAAGGCTCTTCACGACGATGACCGACCTGTCGAAGCTCCGGCTCGCCACCGCCCCGGACTCCTGGGGCGTGTGGTTTCCGAGCGACCCGCACCAGGTGACGTGGGACGTCTACCTCGACGAGATCGCCCGGGTCGGGTACGTCTACACCGAGCTGGGACCGCAGGGCTTCATGCCTCAGGATGCGGGAGAGCTCAACGAGGAGCTCGCCAGTCGTGACCTCACCGTCTGTGGTGGCACCGTGTTCGCGGGGCTCCACAAGGGCACGGATGCGCTGGAGAAGGCCAAGGTCGAGTTCGGCGCCGAGGCGAGGCTCCTGGCCGCCGTGGGGGCGGAGTACCTCGTCCAGCTGCCGGAGCAGTACACCGACCAGCACACGGGGTTGGCCACGCAGGGTGCGGACATCGACCCCGAGCAGTGGAAGAACCTGGTGACGGGCACCGAGGAGCTGGCGCGGTATCTCCTCGGGGAGCACGGCGTCAAGCTGGTCTTCCACCCGCACGCGGACACCCACGTCGACACCCAGGAGCGGATCGAGAGGTTCCTGAGCGACACCGACCCCGAGCTGGTGAACCTCTGCCTCGACACCGGTCACGTGTCCTACTGCGACGGCGACAACCTCCAGATCATCGAGCGGTTCCCTGAGCGCATCACCTACGTCCACCTCAAGTCGGTCGACCCGGTCGTCCGCGCTCGCGTCCTCGCCGAGAACATCTCCCTCGCCGAGGCGGTCAAGCTCGGCGTCATGTGCGAGCCGCCGTACGGCGAGCCCGACATGCCACCGTTCCTCGAGGCGCTGTCCCGGCTGGATCGGGAGATCTACACGGTGATCGAGCAGGACCTCTATCCCGTCGAGCCGCACATCCCGCTGCCCATCGGGGCGCGGACGGCCGGCTACTACGTCGGTTGCGGGCTGGGCCCGGTCCGGCGCTGGCCGTACTGAGCCGCCCGATCGACGTACTCACCACACCACTGCAGAAGGAGGAGGCGCGATCGTGACGTTGCGAGTTGGCGTGATCGGCACCGGGATGATCGGTCAGGACCACATCCGTCGGCTGACGCAGGTGGTGTCCGGCGCCGAGGTGGTGGCGGTCTCCGATGCCAACGAGCTGGTGGCGAAGGAGGTCGCCTCGCGGCTGCCGGGAGCGGTCGTGCACCCGATCGGCGAGGACCTGATCGCCGACGAAAAGGTGGACGCCGTCATCGTGTGCTCGTGGGGTCCGACGCACGAGGGCTACGTGGTGGCGTCCATCGCCGCCGGCAAACCGGTGTTCTGCGAGAAGCCGCTGGCCACGACCCCGGAGGCGTGCCGGAACATCATGGGCGCCGAGGTCGCGCACGGCAGCCGCCTGGTGCAGGTCGGGTTCATGCGCCGCTACGACGAGTCCTACCGGGCGCTCAAGGCGGTCATCGACTCGGGAGGGATCGGGGCGCCCCTGATCTACTTCTCCGGCCATCGCAACCCGTCGGTGCCTGAGCACTACACGAAGGACATGGCGATCGTGGACACGGCGGTCCACGACTTCGACGTCACCCGCTGGCTGCTCGGCGAGGAGCTGGCCGCGATCCGCGTCGTTGCCGCCAAGCCGAACAGCCTCGGCGGTGTTCTCCAGGACCCGCTGCTGATGATCCTGGAGACGGAGTCCGGCGTCCTGGTGAACGTCGAGACGTCGGTGAACATCCGCTACGGCTACGACATCCGCGGCGAGGTGATCGGCGAGACCGGCACCGCTGCGCTGGCGGACCGCGGGCTCGTGGTGGTGCGCAGCGCCAACCAGGCCGGCGTACGCGTGCCCGAGGACTGGCGTGAGCGCTTCATCGCAGCCTACGACGTCGAGTTCCAGGAGTGGATCGCCGCGGTGACGGCCGGCCTGGGCGCCACCGGTCCGAGCGCGTGGGACGGCTACGCCGCCCAGGTGGTCTGCGACGCCGGCGTGGCGGCGCTCTACAGCGGGGACCGGGTCGAGATCGACCTCGGCGAGAAGCCCCCGCTCTACTGCTGACCCCGTCCAACCGGAAGGCACACCATGAAGGTCGCTCTCGACCCCTACATGTTCCGCACCACGCCGCTGAGCGAGCTGCCGGGCCTGGTCGCCGACCTCGGCTACGAGTTCATCGAGCTCTCGCCCCGCGACGACCTCACGCCGTTCTTCCTGCATCCCCGCATCGACGACTCAGGCGTCAAGGTCTTCAAGAAGGCCCTCGACGCCGCAGGGGTCAAGGTGGCGGCCCACCTGCCGCTCTACCGCTGGTCCGGCCCGGACGAGGACGAGCGCCGCGCAGCGGTCCGCTACTGGAAGCGGGCCATCCAGATCACCGTCGACCTCGACTGCTTCGTGATGAACTCCGAGTTCAACGGGCGGCCGGAGCAGGCCAGCCGCAGCGAGGGCATGTTCTGGAAGTCGATGGAGGAGCTGCTCCCGGTCTTCGAGCGTGAAGGCGTGGAGCTGAGGCTCGAGCCGCACCCCGACGACTTCGTCGAGGACGGGCTGGTCGCCGTCGACATGATCCGTGGCCTCAACAGCCCGCTCGTGTCGTTCCTCTACTGCGCGCCGCACACCTTCCACATGGGAGGCAACATGGTCGAGATCATGGAGTATGCCGGGCCGCTGATGACGCAGCTGCACCTGGCCGACGCGTTCGACCACACGGCGTCCTCGGGCCTGCGCTACATTGTCAACCCGCCGGGCTCCACGGCGCGGATCCACCAGCACCTCGACATCGGCCAGGGCGAGGTCGACTGGGACCTCTTCTTCGCCACGTTGGGGAAGCTGGGCTTCGGCCAGGGCGACGGGAACATCATGACCGCGTGCGTGTTCGCGTGGGAGGACCGCGCGCGAGAGTCGAGTCTGTTCATGCGCGAGACGATCGAGGAGTACACCAGAAACTGGTGATGCTCACGCCCCGGGGGCGGCCCGCGGGGTCGAGGTCGAGGCACGCCGCACCAGGGTGGGGGACAGCAGGACGCGCGACGGCTCGCGGTCCGGGTCGCGGTGCCGCGCGAGGATCGCCCGCGCGGCGTGCACCCCGACGTCGGCGCTGCGCTGGTCGACCGTGGTCAGTGCCAGGAAGCGGGAGGCCGCGAGAGGCGAGTTGTCGTACCCCACGACGGACACGTCGTCGGGCACGGACAGTCGGCGCTCCCGCAGCGCGGCCAGGGCACCGAGCAGCATCACGTCGTTGGCAGCGAAGATGCCGGTGAGGTCCGGGCAGGTCTCGAGCAGGGCGCCGGCGGCGACATAGCCGTCCTCCTCCGTGGTCCCGCCGCTCCCCGCCACCACGGGGGACAGCCCGGCGTCGGCCATCGTCGCCTCGTAGGAGGTCCGGCGCAGCCTGGAGACGCCCCCGGCCCCGGTGAGGTGCCCGATGGTGCGGTGCCCGAGGCCGATCAGGTGCTGGGTGGCGAGCCGTGCACCTTCGGCGTCGTCGTTGGCCACGTAGTCCGCGTGGTCCGGGACCACCTCACGGGCTCCCGCCACCACGACCGGGACGCCGCCGAAGGGCGGTGCCGGGCCGCTGGTCTCCATCGCCAGGACGATCCCTTCGACCCGCATGGACAAGAAGGCGTCGACCGGGTCGCGTCCCAGGTGCGCGTTCAGCTGGCGGTCGGCCACCGAGACGTTGTGACCCGACTCGTCGAGCACCTGACGCATGCCGCGGAGCAGGTCGACGAACCAGAGGTTCTCGAAGTCGTCGATCGCGACACCGATGCTGCGCGTGCGGTTGCCGGCGAGCGAGCTCGCGGCACTGCTCGGTCGGTAGCCGAGCTCGGAGATCGCGGCCAGCACGGCCCGCCGGCGCTTCTCGCTGACCGCAGGGGCGTTGCGCAGCACCAGCGAGACAAGGGACTTCGACACCCCCGCACGCTGGGCGACGTCGTAGATGGTGGGCCGGGAGGCGTCCGCGGGTCGCGCGTCGGTCATCTCGCTCCTCGATGGGGAGGTCTGCGTGCGGTCCCCTTGACGGAACCTGCTGGTCATCGTAGTGTATGGAGCGCTCCAATGGAGCGCTCCATACCGTGCCATCGAGGAGGCTTACCATGGTCGACAGTCTGGGGGTCGCGGTCGTCGGCGCCGGCATGGCAGGCCGGGCCCACGTCGCGGCATACCGGTCCGCGTCCACGCTGTACGAACCGACCCTGCCGCCCGTCCGGCTGGTGACGGTGGCCGACGTGAACCCGCAGTTCGGTGGGCTGGCTGCCCGTCGCTTCGGCTACGAGCGGCACGACACCTCCTGGCAGGCGGTCGCGGAGGCCGCCGATGTCGACGTCGTGAGCGTGGTCATCGCGAACCATCTGCACCTCGAGGCGGTCCGGGGACTCCTGGCGGCGGGCAAGCACGTGCTCTGCGAGAAGCCGATGAGCGACTCGCTGGACGATGCCCGCACGATGGCGGCACTCGCGGCCGACGCCGAGCCTCTGGCCCGAGTCGGGTTCACGTTCCGCCGTACGCCCGGCATCGCCTACGTCCGGGACCTGATCCGCAGCGGGATCCTCGGACGAGTGCTGCACTTCAGTGGGCGCTACTGGACGGACTACGGGTGCAGCGCCTCGGCCCCGATGAGCTGGCGGTACAAGGGCGGTCCCGGCTCCGGGGCGCTGGCGGATGTCGGCAGCCACCTCGCCTATGTCGCCGAGTTCCTCTGCGGTGACATCGAGGAGGTCCGAGGCGGGCGGCTGGAGACGGTGATCGGCTCGCGCCCCGTGCCGCTGGAGGCGGTCATGGGTCACGACCACGTCGCGGTCTCCGACGTCCTGGAGCCGGTGGAGAACGACGACTATGCAGCCTGCTCGGTCGGGTTCGCGACGGGGGGTGGCGGCCTGGAGGTGTCCCGCGTCGCAGCCGGTCACCCGAACAGCCTGATGTTCGAGGTCTTCTGCGAGAACGGCGCAGCAAGGTTCGACCAACGCCGCCCGGCTGAGATCGGCCTCTTCCTGCGCGACGACCCGGCGCGGGACGGGTTCCGTCAGGTGCTCCTCGGCCCGCAGCACCCGTACGTCGCCGGGGGGCTGCCGATGGACGCGCCCGGGGTCGGCCTCGGTCAGAACGACGCGTTCGTCTACCAGGCGAGAGCCTTCCTCGAAGAGGTGGCCGGCCTGCCGGAGGACGTGTCCCTGCCGCGCTGCGCGACCTTCGACGAAGGAGTCCACAACATGGAGATCCTCGCCGCGGTGGCGGACTCCGCGGCCGAGGGGGGAGCGGCTGTCACCCTGTCCGACCACCGCTGTGCCACCAACCTCTCCCACGGAAAGGCTCCCTCATGAAGTTCGGGGTGTACACCGCCATCCTGCACGACCGGTCGCTGCCCGAGGCGCTGGACGTCATCGCCGACCTCGGCCTGGACGCTGCCGAGATCAATGTGGGCGGCTTCCTGCCACCTGTGCACATCCCGATCGACGACATCCTGGTCAGCCAGGCTGCGCGCGACGACTATCTGGGCCTCTTCGACGAGAAGGGCGTCAGCCTGGCCGGGCTCAACGCGAACGGCAACCCGTTGCACCCCAACCCGGCGATCGGTCCACGGCATGCCGAGGACCTCCGTCGTGCCATCAAGGCGGCCGGCCTCCTCGGGCAGACGCGAGTGGTGACCATGTCGGGCCTCCCCGGCGGCGAGCCGGGCGCGACCGTGCCGAACTGGATCGTCAACGCCTGGAACTCCGGATCCCTCGACGTCCTCGACTACCAATGGGACGAGGTGGCCGTGCCGTTCTGGCGGGAGATCGACGCGCTGGCCGCGGACAACGGGGTCAAGGTGGCGATCGAGATGCATCCGCAGAACATCGTGTTCAACCCTCCGACGCTCAAGCGGCTCGTCGAGAAGGTCGGCGCCACCAACGTCGGCGCCGAGATGGATCCCAGTCACCTGTTCTGGCAGGGGATGGACCCGGTAGCAGTCGTCCGCTACCTCGGGCCGTTGGTCATCCACGCCGCCGCCAAGGACGTCCGCATCAACGAGGAGCACGCAACCGTGTACGGCGTGCTGGACGAGCGCTTCCGTCGGCTGTCGCCCGACGAGGACAGGACGAGCCTCGGCGGCGACGAGTGGGTCAACGAGTGGCCGGCTGACTCGGCCTGGGACTTCGTGGCGCTCGGCCGCGGGCACGACGTCGAGTTCTGGACGAGGTTCGTCGGCGCGCTGCGCGACGTCGACCCCGACATCGCCGTCAACATCGAGCACGAGGACACGTCGCTCGGCCGCATCGAGGGTTTGAAGGTCGCCGCCGAAGTGCTCCTGCAAGCTGCGGCGCCGGTCACCGGCTGACCGGGCGGGATCGCCGTACGGCGGTGACTGGGGAGGCCCACGACGCTCCGGATGCGTCTAGCTCGAGGCTGATGCTGTCTGCAACGGTCACCTTGTCCCGGCCTCCCCTGGGCTAGTTGTGTGCGAGAGCGCCGGGGTGGCCGTTCGGTGCGGCGAGGTAGCGGAACGCGAGTGAGCCCGGCCGGCTGGCATGGCGGACACCGTCGCGTATGGCGGGTCCCTTTCCGGCATCGGCGAGCTGCGTGAAGATCGTTCCATGACGTCGTCGTTCAGAGTCCGGCCCCCACAGGTCTGGTGCGACTCACCATGGAGGGCGGCTCGTTCGATCTCAAGGAAGGACCCCTGCTCCAGGTAAGGCTGGTGGCGTCGAATGACCAGGTAGTCCGCAAGCCCACCAGGTCGGATCCGAACGTTGAACGTCCCTCGGGTGAGGGTCGCCGCGACGACGCCGACGAGCTGGCGCCTGGAAGCAGCGTGGAGTCGACCTCGACGGTGTGGCCGTAGTTGCGGGCGTACGCCGCCGCGGCCTGCTCGGCACCGTGGACGAACGCATTGAGGGCCCACTGATCAGAGAGCTCGTCGTACCGTTTCATGTGCCGGAAGGTTCCGTCGAGCAGTGCCAGCGTCGGCCCCGACGAGAAGAAGTCCTCCATGTAGGAGTCCCAGGGACCATCGAAGCTCGTCACGAGCGCGAGCCGCGTGTCGTCGTCGAACAGGTGCCTCAGCGGCAGTTCCAGTCATCCGTACCGCCATGAGTGTCGGGTTCCATGGCGAACACAAGCGCCCGTGACCGGGACTCAGCCCACTGCGGCCGGCAGCAACGGCTCGAACGGGGACACCTCCAGGTCACCGCCGTTGACCAGGATCCAGCTCGACTCGGGGACCTCCTGCCAGGCGCCGCGCAGCCCGCCGAGGGGTTCCGACACGACAAGCCGGGCGTCGTCCGAGAGCTCGCGCAGCATCGGGTTGTCGGGGTGCTGTTCCCGCAGCCTGGAGACGTCGGTGCTGTGGAACAGAGACCGGGACCGTCCCTCACTGGAGTAGCGGAAGGCCCAGGTCGTCTCGCCGTCGGTGGTGGCGATGGTCCCCTGCATCGGGAAGGTGATGCTGTGCCGTCTCGCCGTGTCCTCCACCGCCCCTATCGCGCGAGCCACGGCCGCCGGCGGGTCCTCCTCGAGGCCGAACGTCCTTGCCAGGTACAGCAGCATCTCGGTGTCCGTAGTGCCCTCGATGTCGGCGAACAGCTCTGGGTCCACCATCATCGCGAGGTCTCGCTTCATCTGGTGGAACCCGTCGATGTATCCGTTGTGCATCCACAGCCACCTCCCGGTGCGGAAGGGGTGGCAGTTGGTCTGCTGCACCGGCGAGCCGATCGCCGCGCGGATGTGGGCGAACACCCTGCGGGAGCGTGCGTGGGCGGACAGCTCGTGGAGGTTGCGGTCGTTCCAGGCCGGCTCGATGCTCCGGTAGACACCCGGTATGGGGCCGTCCCCGTACCACCCGACCCCGAACCCGTCGCCATTGGTGGCCTCCGCCCCGAGGGTGGAGTGCTGGCTCTGCGCGATGAGGGAGTGCTCGGGCCTGTACAACAGATCCTCGACGAGAACGGGTGCGCCTGAGTAGGCAAGCCAGCGACACATGAGAGGTCTCCTATTCGTCGAGTCGCAGTCCACACCGGTCTGTCGGCGCCCGGCTCATCCGTACGGGGTGACATGGTCGAGCCGTGCTCCGCGGTCCGGCCTCGGCCATGGGGATGTGCCAACCTTGGCCCCGCCGGCGAATCGTTCATCTCGGGGGAGGGAATCGCGAGGGGGGAGGGCAAGGGTGTCGCCATGCCAGAGCAGCACGACGCCCTGACCGGCGGGCCACCCCGGTTGACGAGCATCCCGCACCAGGACCGGCATGGACGCGAGGAGCCGGGCCAGGCAGCTACGGTCCGCAGTGGCTGGTGGGGTCCGACGGTCCGCACCGTGGGCGTAGAGGAGGAGCTGTTGATCGTCGACGCCGGCACGGGCCGACCTGTCGCGCTGTCGGAGCAGGTCAGGCGCATCGCACCAGCACACCAGCGTGCGGCCGGAGTGGTGGGTCCCCACCGGCTCCACCGCACCCCCGGAGGGCACGTGACGAGCGAGATGCAGCAGCTGCAGGTCGAGATCGACACGGCGCCGCGCACCGAGCTCGGTGACCTGGCGCGCGATCTTCGTGCCTGGCGGGCCGCGACGGGCGACGCCGCCACGGAGCTCGGTGCGCGCGTGGTGGCGACCGGCGTCTCGCCGCTGCCGTTCACCGGTTCCCCGACCAGCGAGCCGCGGTATGCAGCTATGGTCGAGCGCTTCGGGCTCACCGCCCGCGAGCAGCTCACCTGCGGCTGTCACGTCCATGTCGGCGTGGCGTCCGACGAAGAGGCGGTCGGCGTCCTGGACCGCATCCGTCGGTGGTTACCTGTGCTGCTGGCGATCAGCGCCAACTCGCCGTACTCGCAGGGGCAGGACACCGGCTATGCCAGCTTCCGGTCGCAAGTGTGGGCCCGGTGGCCGACCGTGGGGCCGACCGACGTCTTCGGTTCTGCCCGGCGCTACCACAGCAGCGTCGCCGACCTGATCAGCACGGGGGTGCTGCTCGACCGTGGGATGATCTATTTCGATGCGCGCCTGTCGGCTTCCTTCCCGACGGTCGAGATTCGGGTCGCCGATGTCTGCGCTCGCGTCGAGGACGCGGTCCTGCTGGCGGGGTTGTGCCGTGCACTCGTGGACACGGCGGCCGAAGCGTGGGCGCTGGGGTGGCAGGCTCCGCCCGTGCCCACGGAACTGCTGCGGCTGGCGACATGGCGAGCAGGACATGACGGCGTCGAAGGATCGCTGCTGGACCCCACGACGGCTCGACCACGTGCAGCCTCCAAGGTGCTCGAGGACCTGCTGGTGCACCTAGCACCCGCGCTGGCCAGGGCAGGCGATCTAAATCACATCGAGCGCCAGCTCGAAACCGTGCTACGCCGCGGCACCGGCGCACGAGCTCAGCGCGAGGCGGGCGCGCGCGGTGACCTCGCGGCCGTCGTGGCCGAGCTCGGCCGCACCACTCTGGAATGAGGTCCGGAGGTCAGGCCGGCAGGGTGTCGGCAACGGGCGCGTGCTGCGGTGGGACGACCGGGCGGGGCCCGATATCCCGAGCACTCGCTGCTTGGCGTGGTCGTACTCCTCGGGAGTGAGTTCTCCTGGATGGCGCATCTCGGCCGGATGGCTGAGCTGACCGGTTGCGCCGTTCCCCTCGGCGACCACGGCGAACTGGGCGTTCACCTCCGGGTGCGCGAGCCGAGCGCGCGAACCCGGCGTCTCTGGGCGCGGCTTCACCGCGGGAACCGCCTCGGGCGGTGGAGAGTCAGCCGGTGCGCCGGTAGGGGACGGGCCGGACCGCCCGCCGGGCTACGCCGGGAAGCATGGCTCCGATGGCGATCACCACGCGGAGTGCGATCACTGCCGTGGCGAGTTGGGACTTGCGGGGCTCGCCGAACACGAACGGCGCCGCCACCAGGAGGGCGGCCGTGTCGAGCCAGTAAGAGCACCGCGGTACCCGTCGGTCCGGGCGACGACCGCGCCGGAGCCCCAGGACGCGCCCCAGCCAGCCCCGCGCCACGTGACCTCGTCGGCGTGCTCGGTGGTCGGGTGGTCAGTGCTCAGCAGCCGGAGGAGGTCGATCCGGCACGTCGCTCTCACCGGGCCATCTCCTCGGGCAAGGGCAGTCGCGGCACGCCGCCGAGCCGGCGCTGGAACCGGACGTGCTCGGCGCGTGAGGCCAGCGCTCGCCACAGCGTCTGGTGCGCCGCCCACGGCAGGGGATCGTCACCGTCGCGCCAGGTCGGTCCGAAGCCGACCCAGACCGGGATCCACTCGGCGGCGGCGTCCCAGGCGTCTCCGTGCTTCATGAGGAGCGTGCGACGGACCTGGAACGCCATCCGCGTTCCGTCGACGCAGATCGGGGCCGTGCGCACCGGCCACACCCGGAGGTCGAGCGCCATCAGGTCGAGCTCCAGGTCGCCGAGCACGCGCGGGTCGACCAGCACGGTGGCGACGTTCTCGTGCGGGGTCCTTCTCACCGCGGCACGCTAACCCGGCCGAGGGGCTCTCGTCAGCCCCCGGCGCCCGGGCGCGCCGAATCATCCTGGCGGGACGAGGAGAAAGACGCAGGGATGCGCTTGTATCCAGTCGTAAGCACTCGAGCAGGCTTGCGCGACTCGCTCGCCCGAGACAGACCGCACGTCAGCTTCCACGGAGGGCAGGCAGAATGTTCGACAACAATGGGTCTTTCCTACTAGCCACGTTCGAGTTCTTCATCTTCTTCGCGTGGTTCATGTGCTTGTGGTGGATCTTCGGCGACCTGTTCAGAAGTCGCGACCTCGGCGGTGTCGCGAAGACCATCTGGGTGCTCTTCATCGTCATCCTGCCGATCGTGGGCATGCTCGCGTACATGCTGTTCCGCGGCCACGGCATGAGTGATCGGGCTATCGAGGCCCAGCAGGAGAGCGAGCGCCGGCAGGCGGCGTACATCAAGTCGGTGGCCGCGACCCCGACCGAGACGACCACCGTGGCCGACCAGATCGCCTCGGCCAAGATCTTGCTCGATTCAGGCGCCATCACCACGGTCGAGTTCGACCAGATGAAGGCGAAGGCCCTGGCGACGGCCTGAGCCCAGCGATCGGCCCATCAATCGGCCCGCATCCCCCCTGGTGATGCGGGCCGATTTGTGCGTCTAGGCCCCTGCCTCCGCGAGGTCGCGCGCGGCCTTCAGCAGGTGTCGCGCCCGTCCGGGGTCGACCCCGGTGAGCTCTCCCGGCACCTCGCTGAGCACCTGCGCGACCGCCTGCACGAGCCCGACGGCGGTCTCGGCGGTGAGCTCCACGGCGACCCGGGCGGCAGCGCCGCGGTCCGGGTTCGCGAAGTCGACGTTCATCGTGTGGTCGGCCGGCGCGTGCACCGGATGGTCGAAGTACACGGTCACGCTGGTCAGCGGGAACCAGCCCTGCGGCCCCTTGCCGCTGCCCGTGGCGTCACGGTGCGCGGTCACGTACGTGCACATCAGGCGCTCGCCTGCTCGCCGCTCAGGTGCGCACCCAGGAAGTCGCGGACCAGCCGCCAGCCCTCCGTGGCGACGCCCGGCCGGTACGCGGGGCGGTTGACGGCGAAGAACGCGTGGCCGGCGTCGTCGAAGGAGTGGAAGTCGTGCTCCTTGCCGAGCTCGGTGAGGAGTCGGTCCAGGCGGGCCACCTCGTCCGGGGCCGGGTTCTTGTCCTCGCGACCGAACAACCCCAGGACGGGCGCCGTGAGGTCGGGGAGCCGCGGTTCGAGAGAGGACATCACCAGGCCGTAGTCCTGCGGCGGGGCCTCGAGCACGAAGGCGCCGTAGCAGTCGATCACCGCGTCGACGTCCAGCGCGCAGCCGGCGAGCAGGGACTGCCGGCCGCCGGAGCAGAAGCCGATCGTGGCGACCCGGCCGTTCGAGGACGAGTGTCCCCGGAGGTAGGCGACGGCTCCCGCGACGTCGCCGACCAGCCGTTCGTCGGGCACCCCACCCTTCGCCCTCGACGCGGCGGCAGCGTCGTCGGGGTCGGCGCCGGGGGCGTCGCGGTGGTGCAGGTTCGGGCAGATCGCCGACCAGCCCCACGCCGCGAACCTGCGGGTGATCTCCTTGCTCTGCTCGTCATACCCCGGCATGTGGTGGATCACCACGACGCCTCCCGAGGGGGGTACGTCGACCGGGTGGGCGACGTACGCCTCGATCCGGTCGCCGTCCGCTCCGGTGATCGTCGTGCTGCCTGCCTCGAGACGGTCCCGCATGCCAGCCCCTCTTTCGATTGGTGTATACATGCACTAGGTGAGAACCACCCTAGCCGTGATCCCGACTCGGAGGGATGGCCAGATGGCACAGACGACGTTGTCGGACCGACGGCAGCGACGCGAGGCGCAGGCGTCCGTGGACACCGCGCAGGGTCACTACAAGTGGATCGTGCTCTCGAACACGACCCTGGGGATGCTGATGGCCACCATCAACTCCTCGATCCTGCTGATCGCCTTGCCCGACATCTTCCGCGGCATCAGGATCGACCCCCTGCAGCCCAGCAACACCAGCTACCTCCTCTGGCTGATCATGGGGTTCATGGTCGTCACGGCGGTCCTGGTCGTCAGCTTCGGCCGGCTCGGCGACATGTACGGACGCGTGCGGATGTACAACGCAGGGTTCGCGGTCTTCACGGTGTTCTCGATCCTGCTGTCGCTGACCTGGATGCACGGCACCCACGGGGTGCTGTGGCTGATCCTGATGCGCATCGGCCAGGGCGTCGGCGGCGCCATGCTGATGGCGAACTCGAGTGCGATCCTCACCGACACCTTCCCCGTCGAGCAGCGCGGGCTGGCGCTCGGGCTCAACCAGGTCGCCGCCATCGCCGGCTCCTTCCTCGGCCTGATCATCGGTGGGCTCCTCGGGCCGATCGACTGGCGCCTGGTGTTCCTGGTGTCCGTCCCGATCGGTGTGTTCGGCACGATCTGGGCCTACCTCAGGCTGCACGACACCGGCATCCGTCGGCCCGCCGAGCTGGACGTGTGGGGCAACGCCACCTTCGCCCTGGGCCTGATCGCGCTGCTGGTCGGGATCACCTACGGGATCCAGCCCTACGGCAGGCACACGATGGGCTGGACGAACCCCTGGGTGCTCGCCGCGCTCCTCGGTGGCTTGGTCGTGCTCGCCATCTTCTGCGTGATCGAGACCAGGGTCGCCGAGCCGATGTTCCACCTGGGGCTGTTCCGCATCAGGGCCTTCACGGCGGGGAACCTGGCGAGCCTGCTCTCCTCCCTCGGACGCGGCGGCCTGATGTTCATCCTGATCATCTGGCTGCAGGGCATCTGGCTTCCGCGGCACGGCTACAGCTTCGCCTCCACCCCGTTGTGGGCGGGCATCTACATGCTGCCGCTGACCGTCGGGTTCCTGGTCGCCGGCCCGGTGTCGGGTTGGCTGTCCGACCGGTACGGCGCCCGGCTGTTCTCGACCGGCGGCATGGTGCTCGCAGCCCTGACCTTCGTGTGGCTGATGCTCCTCCCGGTGAACTTCGGCTACGTCGAGTTCGCCCTCGTGCTCCTCCTCAACGGCATCGGCATGGGGCTGTTCGCGGCGCCCAACCGGGCGGGGATCATGAACAGCCTGCCGCCGGGGCAGCGCGGCGTCGGCGCCGGGATCAGCGCCACCTTCCAGAACGCCGCGATGGTGCTGTCGATCGGGATCTTCTTCAGCCTGATCATCTCCGGGCTGTCCGCGTCCCTGCCGCACACGCTCAGCACCGGCCTCACCGCACAGGGCGTGCCCGCCGCAGATGCCGCGCGCCTGGCGTCGCTGCCGCCGGTCTCGGTGCTGTTCGCATCGCTTCTCGGCTACAACCCGATCCAGAGCCTGCTGGGACCGCATGTCCTGGCGGCGCTGCCCGCTCACCACGCGGAGTACCTGACCGGCCGCAGCTTCTTCCCGACCCTGATCTCCACGCCGTTCTCCCACGGTCTGTTCGTGGCGTTCGGCTTCGCCACCGCCGCCTGCCTCGTCGCGGCACTGGCGTCGCTGCTGCGCGGGGGGAAGTATGTGCACATCGAGGCAGCAGCGGCAGGAGACCGAGAAGACACACCATGAAGCAGTCCGGCCGGAACGAGCTCCGGGGCCTGAGCTTGCGCGACCTCGCGCTGCTGTTCTTGGACCTGGGTCGTCTGGTGCTCTGGTGCCTGCTAGCGGGCCTGGTCGGCCTGGGCAGCGGCTGCTGCGCCGGCCGCTTCAACCCCTTGGACTGGATGAGCGCGAACCCGGCGCCACGGCTGACGCTCCTCGCCGAGCTGAAGCTGCGCCGCCAGGTCGCGCGCGGCCTGGGAGAGCTGACGGCGTACCTCGAGGAGGACGCCTCACGCGAGGCCGGCCACCGGCCTCGTCCCGATCACGTCGGCCGGAGATCTCCTCGCCACGGGTGGCAGCGCGACGGATCCCATCGGCCTCGTCACCCTCGATGACGTGCGGGAGCTTGGGCCGCTGACAACGGTCGGCGGCCTCGGCCGTCAGTTCTCGGGGAGCTGGGCGAAGGCCTTCTTGGTGTCGCGGTACCAGCCCATCGAGGCGACGGGATGCTTCCAGCGGTTCTTCATGTCCCGGTGGGCCGGCTCGTGCGCAGCGTCTCCGCCCTTGACCGCGTCCTTGAGGTGCCGGTCCTGGGCCTTGATGACGTCGTCGGCGGTCCCGGCGCGCAGCTCCAGGTCGCACGGTCCGCCGAGCTGTCGGCATGTCATGGTCTTCATCGGGTCGGTCCTTCCTCGTCAGGGATCCGCGCCTTGCCGCGGGTCCACATGCTGGTGACGAACCTCGGCGAGCGTGTGTGACAGCCGCGTCGATCCCGGTCGGGGGACAGGGCCCTCGACGCCGCTCAGACCCCCGCGGCGGTGACGATCGCGTCGGTGAGGAAGCCGGCGATCAACCCGAGCAGGATGCCGTAGGCCAGCAGGTCCGAGCGCCGGGCGCGCGCTGCGACGGTGATCAGCTGCACGATGACGTAGATCAGCGAGCCCGCCGCCAGCGTGAGGAAGGCGACGCTGACCGGCTCGCTGGTGAAGCTGTGCCCGATCAGGGTGCCGAGGAAGGTCGGTCCGCCACCGATCGCGCCGAGGCTGAGAAGGAACGGCCAGCTGGGGAGCCGTACCTCACCTGACGCGTCGAGGTCGGACGCCAACGGGGCGACGATGCCGAAGCCCTCGGTGGCGTTGTGCAGGCCGAAACCGATCACCAGGGTCAGCGCCAGCGCGATCTCGCTCCCGGCGGCGGCCTGCCCGATCGCGAGCCCCTCGGCGAAGTTGTGGAGCCCGATGCCGACCGCGATCAGCAGCGCCAGGTGACGCGCGGGCGACCAGGACGCGAGCCCGCCGGTGCTCGTCTCGCCCACCGTCATCGCTCCCGGGCCCACCGTCCGGGCGGAGGGGCCGCCGGCAGCCGCGCCGGCGACTCGTCGGCTCATCCAGCGCTCGTAGTAGACGAGCGAGATCAGACCGATGGCCAGCCCGGCGGCGAAGACGACTCCGTAGCCGAGCGCGTCGGACAGTCCGCCGCGGCCTTCATGGTGCGCGACGAGCGCTGCGTCGATCGGCTCCCAGGCGGCCGAGAGCACGTCCCAGACCAGGAACAGCAGCACGCCGATCGCGGTCGCGCTCAAGAAGACCTTCATCGATCGGGTGGCGCGGCGCAGGCGGCCGACCGGCAGACCGATCAGAATCGTGACGCCGGCGATGAAGCCGAGCAGCAGGGTGGCTGACAGACTCATCGCCGCTCCGTCCGGGAAGGTGTTGTTCGGTCCTCAGAAGGTAAGGCTTGCCTAATTCCTCTGTCAACGCGAGCCCGCCTGTCTGGCGGATGCCCGGCCCACCCGCCAGCAAGCCGGCACGAGCCATCCCCGGTCGGCATGTGGTTGGCTGAGACATGAAGAAGATCGGGTTCCTGTCGTTCGGCCACTGGACCCCGTCGCCGCAGTCCCAGACCCGCTCGGCGTCCGACGCCCTGCTGCAGTCCATCGAGCTGGCGGTCGCGACCGAGGAGCTCGGTGCGGACGGAGCGTTCTTCCGGGTGCACCACTTCGCCAGCCAGCTCGCGTCGCCCTTCCCGCTGCTCGCGGCCATCGGCGCCAGGACCAGCCGGATCGAGATCGGGACCGGCGTCATCGACATGCGCTACGAGAACCCGCTCTACATGGCGGAGGACGCCGGCGCGGCGGACCTCATCTCGGGCGGCAGGCTTCAGCTCGGCATCAGCCGAGGGTCCCCGGAGCAGGTGGTCGACGGGTTCCGCTACTTCGGCTACCAGCCCGCAGAGGGGTCGGACCACGCGGCCATGGCGCGCGAGCACACCGCCGTGTTCCTCGAGGTGATCAAGGGGGAGGGGTTCGCCGAGCCGAACCCGCGGCCCATGTTCCCGAACCCTCCCGGCCCGCTCCGGATCGAGCCTCATTCGCCGGGGCTGCGGGACCGGATCTGGTGGGGTGCCGGCACCCGTGCGACGGCGGAGTGGACCGCGGAGCAGGGCATGAACCTGATGAGCTCGACGCTGCTCACGGAGGACACCGGCGTGCCGTTCCACCGGCTCCAGGCGGAGCAGATCGAGCGGTTCCGCGACGCGTGGAAGACCGCCGGCCACGAACGCGAGCCACGGGTCGCCGTGAGCCGCAGCATCTTCCCGGTCGTCAGCGACCTGGACAGGGCGTACTTCGGCGGTGAGTCCAGGAGCCAGGACCAGGTCGGCTACCTCGACGGGGGCGCTGCCCGGTTCGGCAAGACGTACGCCGGCGAGCCGGACCAGCTGGTGAAGGATCTCGGGGAGGACGAGGCCGTCGCGGCCGCGGACACGCTGCTGATCACGATCCCGAACCAGCTCGGCGTCGACTACAACGCGCACCTCATCGACAGTCTGCTGCGCGAGGTCGCGCCAGGACTCGCCTGGCGCTGAACGCCGCTCCTGCTTCCGTTGCAACGAACGCCCTACCGGCCGACGCGCTCCCGGCGGAGGATCCACAGCGCCCAGCAGATCACGAGCATGCTCGTCACCGTCCCGACGACGGCACCGGTGGCCTCGGTTGCAGAGGTCATGTTGAACGCCGTGTGCCAAGCCGCGGCGAGGAGCACGCTGCGGTGACCCTGACGGTAGAGCCAGGTCAGCACCACCGAGCCGGCGAGCAGTCCTACGGCCCAGCCGACGGCGAGCGGCCCCATGCCCCGAAAGCCCGCGACCATCCAGAAGAACGGCAGGTGCCAACCGCCCCAGGCCACGGCTACCACCGCTGCGGTCCACGTCAGGGAGTGAGTGCGCAGCAGGCGGTCCGCGGCGAACCCCCGCCAGCCGGTCTCCTCGCCGAGCCCGTTGACCAGCAGTGCGACGCCGACGACCCCCAGCGGGCCGATAGCGGCGATGCCGCTGTAGTGACTGAACGTCGCCAGCGAGGGGGCTTCTCCGCCCGTGAGCAACGGGACGATGACACCGAGCAGCATCAGGCTCAGGGTGCCGCATACGAGCGCCCACAAGGGCCAACCGACTCGCCACCGGATGACTCTGAGCCACAGGTCACGCAGCCCGGCGCGACCGTCCGTGACTGCGGTCAGCAGGACCGCCGCCAGCGCCGGCGCGGCCAGCCCCGGTAGGTGGGTGGGCCAGCCGACACCCATGCGGACGACGTCGCCGCGCAGGGCGAGCGGCACGTACCAGGACCAGCCGAGAACATAGGCCGCGATGACGTAGGACAGGACCGGATGTCGTCGTACCAGCGCCCGGGAGCCACCGACGATGGGCATGATGCTCCTTGTCGTAGGGGCGGACAGGTATGCGCCGTGCGGCTCCCTCCCGGGGAGCCGCACGTCATCTGTGTCGGCGCGATGGCCCGGTGCGGGGCCTCGTGGGCTACCGCAGGATCGGGAACCGGTGCACCAGAGGGGTGCGCGCCCAGATCCGGCCTGCGCCCCACGTCTCGCCAGCGAGGGTGAGGCCGAGGACGACCATGCTGAGAGCGCCGAGGATATGGTCGTCGATGACCGGGTTGTTGGCCGGCCAGAGCGCGACGGTCCACATCATCAGGTAGAGCACGAACCCAGCGATGGTGCCGAGGCGCATCGCGATGCCGAAGGTCAGGGCGATGCCGATGGCCAGCAGGCCGGCCATGAACAGCACGTTGACCCAGGCCTCGCCGGCGATGGAGTTGTAGAAGCCCTGGAAGGGGCCGGTGGCGCCGAACTTGAGGAAGCCGAGGGTGGGGTTGCCACCGTGGATCCAGGCGTCCTTGCTGAAGAAGTCGATGCCCGTCTTGACGCCTTGCTCGTTGACCACCGCGCCGGTGCTGAAGCCCAGGGCGAGCAGCTTGTCGAAGAAGGCCCACAAGAAGGTGAGCCCGAAAGCGATCCGGAGCACGGCCAGGGCCTTGCGGGCCACGGAGCTCGTCACGATCTGACGCTCCTCCGTGATCACGGAGATGGTCTCGCGGTGACGGTTCAGCGTGGTCATGATGTGCCTCCTCTGTGTGGCCTCCACTGTGGAGGCTCCTTCTTGTCGGCGGTTCAAGCATCAGGCGGTGAGGGGTACGGCGAGCAGGGCTGAGCGGCACCACTCGGGAGGACCAAAGTCCCGATGTGCGAGCGCTGGTCCGCGGGCCTTCGGACGTGGCGATGCCGAGCAGGATCGTGGCCCCCGTCCCGATCCCGGTCAGCCGGCGGACCAAGGTCCCTTCATCTCCGGACGAACGACCCTGCCTGGGCGTCCGAGTCCGGAGAGAAGGTGAGAGGGCTGGATCCCAGTTCCGCCACAGGAGGCAAGGACGTGACCACTCCCCACGCGAAGGCAGCCGTCGTCGGTGTCGACGGCACCCCGGACGGCGCCCGCGCTGTCGACTACGCCCTCGCCCTCGCCGTACGCGATGAGCTCGACGTTCGCCTGGTCCACGTCAGCCACGACTACGTCCGGTACGGCGCTCTGGCGCCGTACCTGCCACCGGGCACGGCGCGTGAGGACGGCGAGTCGGTGCTCCGGGACGCCGCCAAGCAAGCTGACGAGGCCGGCATCCCCAGCGATCGGGTCACTGCGGTGCTCGCCCAAGGGCCTCGAACCGCCGCCCTGCTGGAGCATGCCGCCGACGCCGAGTGCATCGTCCTCGGCACCCGCAACTTCGCGGTGCGACATCTGCTGACCGGCGCCACGTCCTTGTCGGTGACCGCGCACTCGACCGTGCCTGTGTGCTGTGTCCCTCCGTCCTGGTCAGGCTCCCAGCCGAGGTCCGGACGGGTCGTGGTCGGTGTCGACGGTTCGAACGCAGACAGCGTGGTCCTGGAGGCGGCGTTCACCGAGGCTGACGTCTCCGGCGCCGACCTCGAGATCGTGCACGCCTGGCCCGCCGTACGTCCCTATGACGCCGCGGTCACCGGTCGTGTCCTGGACGAGGACTGGGAGAGGACGGCAGGTGAGCCGTTGACCAGCTCGATCGGACCGATCGCCGCAACCCACCCCGCCGTGAGGTGGGAGCTGCACCTGGACTACCAACGGGTCACTGTGGCACTCCACGCGGCAGCGACGCATGCCGACCTGCTGGTCCTCGGGCGGCACGGGCACAACGGCCCCTTCGGCCTGCTGGTCGGGTCGAACACCCGGACACTTCTGCACGCCGCTCCGTGCCCCACCGAGGTCGTGCCGGTTCCGGTGTGATCTAGCGGACGATGAGGACAGGTCGATCCGCGAAATGCACGACCTTGTGAGCGACGCTGCCCAGCAGGATGCTCGGAATCTCCGAGTGCCCGCGCGAGCCTATGACGATCAGCTCAGCACCGTGCTCCTCGGGGGCTTGCACGATCGTGTGGCCCGTGTCGCCGTGGTGCTTGGCGATCCTGCTCGAGGTGGCCGCGATGCCGGCTGACTGGAGGTCTCGGCAGACCTCCTCCGCGATGTCGCGTTCGCTCTCCGTCAGGTCGACGTCGACTACTCCGGCGCGGCCCGCGGGCGTGAGCGAACTGGATAGCGTGATCTCATGGCGTCATCGACAGCTGCTCCGGTGATCTCCGTGCGTGGTGTCGTGAAGACCTTCGGCACGGTGCGGGCGCTCGACGGGCTGGACCTCGAGGTGCGGCCCGGTGAGGTGCACGGCTTCCTCGGCCCTAACGGTGCGGGGAAGTCGACGACGATCCGCTCACTGCTGGGACTGCTGCGGATCGACGGTGGTACGGCGGAGCTGTTCGGGCTCGACCCGTGGCGGGACACCGTGAAGATCCACCGACGACTCGCCTACGTGCCGGGGGACGTCGCGCTCTGGCCGAACCTCAGTGGCGGCGAGACGATCGACATGCTGGTCCGGATGCGCGGCGGGCATCGCGATGCCTTCCGACGGCGCGAGCTCCTGGAGAGGTTCTCCCTCGACCCCACCAAGAAGGGACGCGCGTACTCGAAGGGCAACCGCCAGAAGGTGGCGCTCGTCGCAGCCTTCGCCACGGACTCCGAGCTGCTGATCCTGGACGAACCGACCTCGGGGCTGGACCCGCTGATGGAGGAGGTCTTCGACGAGTGCATCACGGAGCACACCGCCCGGGGGACGACCGTGCTGCTCTCCAGCCACATCCTCGGCGAGGTGGAACGGCTGGCGGACCGTGTGACGATCATCCGTGACGGCAGGACCATCGAGTCCGGAGCTCTGCAGGACTTGAGGCACCTGCACCGCAGCAAGGTGCGGGCCGAGGTCTCGGCATCGCCTCCCGACCTGTCGGCGATCCCCGGGGTGTACGACGTCGTGGTGGACGCTCACCGGATCAGCTGCTCGGTCGACCCCGAGGGCCTGCCCCCGGTCCTCGAAGCCCTGACGAGAGCAGGGGTGCTCTCGTTGACCAGCGCGCCGCCGTCGCTCGAGGAGCTCTTCCTCGACGCCTACCGCTCGTCCCCGGGCGACGCCGCCGTTGGCGCCCGTCCGTCATGAGCACCGTGGTGGGGGCGGGGTTGCTCGTCCGGCACGGGTTGCGCCGTGACCGTGTCCTCGCCGGTGTCTGGCTGGTCGTCCTGCTGCTGACCTGTTACGCCTCAGCGGCCGCAACCGCCGGTCTCTACCCGACCGAGAAGGAGCAGGTGGCCGCGGCCGAGGCGATCGATGCGAGCCCGGCGCTCGTGGCGCTGTACGGACCGATCCTCGATGTCCACAGTCTCGGTGAGCTGGCGATGACGAAGCTGACCGTGAACTACGCCGTCCTCGTGGCCATCTTGTCCCTGGTCCTGGTCCGCCGGCACACCCGGGTGGAGGAGGAGGGCGGCCAGCTGGAGCTGGTCGGCGGCACCGCAGTCGGCCGCGATGCCGTGCTTGCCGCGGCCGTCGCCGAGGCCATCACGGTGAGCTTCGCGCTGGGCGTGCTCGCCGGCGTGACCAACATCCTGGCCGGTCTCCCGGTCATGGGCTCCGTGGCGTTCGGGGCCTCGTGGGCAGGCGTCGGGCTGGTCGCCGGCGCGCTCACCGCGGTCGCGTGCCAGCTCTCGGCGAGCGCCCGGACCTGTGCAGCGATCGCGGCTGCGGGTCTGGGCGTGCTGTTCGGGCTGCGGGCCGTGGGGGACACCGCCGTCTCCTGGCTGAGCTGGTTCTCGCCGTTCGGCTGGTCCACACAGCTGCGGTCGTACGGCGACACCCGCTGGTGGGTCCTGCTGCTCTACCCCGCCCTGGGCGCCGGGCTGCTGGCGGTTGCGCAAGCCCTGCGGGGACGCCGCGACCTGGGATCCGGCCTGCTCCCGGCACGTTCAGGCCCTGCGGACGGCTCTCCCCGACTGTCCAACGCGATCGCACTCAGCGTCCGGGTCCACACGCCCATGCTCGGCACCTGGACGGTCGCGATGGCAGCCATGGGCCTGGTGCTCGGCGCCATCGCCCCGCAGGTGGGTGACCTCGTGGACTCGCCCTCCGCGCGCCGCCTGATGGAGCGTCTGGGCGGCGTCGGTGCACTGCAGGACACGTTGATCGCCGCTGAGCTGAGCGTCGTCGCGGTGGTCGTGAGCTGCTTCGCGCTCGTCGTCGTCGCGCATGGCGCCGCAGACGAGAGCGACGGGCGGACCGAGCAGGTGCTGGCTACGGCGACCTCGCGTTCGGTGTCCTTGCTGGCGACCGTCTTTGTCGCCGTGGTCGGTGCCACCTGGCTGCTCCTGGTGACCGGCGTGGCGATGACCGTAGGCTTCGGGGCCGCGGGTGGCGCCTCCGGGCGGCCTGTGGTGGCGTCCGCGCTGGCGCAGGCACCGGCCGTCTGGCTGATGGCAGGGCTGGCCACCGTCTGCTTCTCCCTCCGCAGCGGCTGGACGGTCGTCGCGTGGGGGCTCCTGGTCGCGTTCGTCACGCTCGGCCAGGTCGGTGAGCTGCTGCAGCTCCCGGCCCGGGTCCTCGACGTATCGCCGTACACTCATGTCCCCGCCATGCCCGTCGACGACTTCTCATGGCCGCCGGAGCTGGCGCTTGTGGCAGTGGCCGCGGTCCTCCTCGCGGGCGCCTGGGCTCGCTACCGCAACCGGGACATCACGTGACCGCGCCGGTCACGCCGGTAGGAGCCGGCGGCCGGTGATGGTGCGCGGTGTCAGCCGCAGGTGGAAGGAACGCTCACCCTCGGGCCAGACAACCGGTCGGGCATCCTCCGCGGGGAGCGCGTCGTCCATCACCGGCTCGACGGGCCCTCGGAGCAGGACGCTCCATCCCGACTGGGTGAACTCGTCGATCTCGTCCACCTGAAAAGCGGCGAGGCCGAGCTGCAGCCGCCGACCGAGCGTGCTGTATGCCGACGTGCGGATCAGCACCGTGCCGTCCTGCAGAACGAAGTTGAGGGGAACGACCTCCGGTCCGACTGGCCCGCTGTAGGCGACGCGCCCGACGGTCTTCATGGTGAGCAGCTCCAAGCACTCGTCCTCGGAGAGCTCCTTGAGGTGACCCTGGAACCAGGTCTCGGTGCTCATGTCCTCACTCCTCACGCGTCGTGGTCTAGTACAAGGGGGCCCAGGGCTGCTCGGCCAAGACCCGGTGCACGTCGCGGGTGAGGGCCTCACGGGTGCCCGCGGGGATCACCGCCACGGGCCGGGTGGAGCGCCGCAGCACGCCGCGGGCGGTGCTGCCGAGAAGGCCGCTCAGCGTGGCCGCGTGGTGGCGTCCGACGACGACGAGCTGTGCTGCGCCGGACGCGTCGATCAGCGCCTGCTGGGGTGTCTCGGCAACGCTGCGGGAGACGACCTCCACCTCCGGGTAGCTCGACCGCCAGGGGGCCAGCCGGTCCTGCTGGGCTGCGGTGTGCTCCGAGCGGATGCGGTCGATGTCCTCGGCGGACCACGCCAGCCCGTTGGGGATCTCCCAGGCGCTGACCACGATCAGGGGAACCTTCAGCGCTGCCGCGCGGGCGAAGGCGAAGCTCAGGACATGGCGGTCCGGCTCGTCCGCCTCCGGCTCTATCTGCGGGGGGCGCACTCCGACGAGGATGGGGTCGGTGGCCATGCTCGGCTGGGTCCAGCTCTCGGGGACCACGACGACCGGGACGGGTGACCACCTGGCCACCGCGTGGGAGGTGCTGCCCACCACCATCCGTTGTGTGGGGCGCATGGAGCGGCACCCGAGCGCAAGGAGGTCGACGTCGGCGGCGGCACGGAGGAGCTCCTCCACCGGCTGGCCGACGACCTCCCGGGTCTCGATCTCCGCGAGGGTGAGGCGCCGTGCCAGTGCCCCGAGGTCGTGCTCGCCGACCGGGTCGTCCTCTCTGCTCGGCGCGGACCGAGCGGTGATCAGGGTCAGCGCCGCACCATTTCGTTCGGCCTCCTCGACGGCCCAGACGAGGGCACTGACACTGCGGCCTCGGGTGTCCACCCCGACCAGGATCGATCGAGCGGTGGCCTGCGGAGGGGCCTGCACGGATGAGCTGGCGTGAGTGGTCACGGTTCTCCTCATGACGGTGCTTTCACTTCTGATGCCTCTTCGCAGCCTCGCCTCCCCGACCACCCGGCGCACAGAGGCGACGGTAACCATCTGCGGGTGACCAAAGTCCCACGCGGGCCGGACCAGAGCCCCTGATCTGACGTCGCCTTTCCGCGGGAGTGTGAGTACTGGGGAAGACAGCGAGTTCGAGAGGAGCCGGTCATGACCGGTCAGGTCCGGAACACTGTGGTCGTCGGCGTCGACGGCACTGATGACGGCGAGCGTGCACTTTGGTACGGCGCTGCCCTGGCGGCCCGGGAGGACCTCTACCTGCGCCTGGTCCACGTGCCGCACGAGATGGTCTTCTACGCCCCGATGATGCCCTACCTCCCGGCGACGACGGTCCGCGAGATCGGGGAGTCGGTGCTCCGGGAGGCCGCGAAGCATGCCGAGGAGGCAGGCTTCGACGCGGACCGCACGTTCACCGTCCTGTCCGAGGGCCCTCGCACGGCCGCCCTCCTGCGGCACGTCGAGGAAGCCCGCTACATCGTCCTGGGCAGCCGGACCTCGGCCGTCAAGCACTTGCTGACGGGTGCCACGTCGCTGTCCGTGGTCGCGCACTCGTCGGTTCCCGTGCACTGCGTGCCCCCGACCTGGTCCGGGGACCGCACCGCATCCGGCCGGCTCGTCGTCGGAGTCGACGGCTCCCGCGCCGACCCCGAGGTGCTCGAGGAGGCGTTCGCCGAGGCGGCGACCCGCGGTGCGGCTCTCGACATCGTTCATGCCTGGCGGCCGGTGAGCCCGTACGACGCCGCGGTCTTCGGCCGGGGCCTCCGCGCGGACTGGGAAAGGGCGGCACGAGAAGCGTTCACGCGAGGCATCGACGAAATGGCTGCCACGCACCCGACGGTCCACTGGAGCCTGCAACTGCGGTACGAGCGGGTGCCCGTGGCGCTGCACGAGGCGGCTATGGACGCTGACCTGCTGATTCTCGGTCGACACGGCCACAACCCGCCGCTCGGCCTGCTGGTCGGTTCCAACACTCGGACCCTGCTGCACACAGCCACCTGCCCGCTCGTCGTCGTCCCGGTTAGCTCCGACAAGCAGTGAGGTGAGGTCGTGAAGGCGCTGATGGTCGACCTGGTCGTGGTGGGAGGACCGACCCGCGCGTTCTACCTGAGCCGCGCGTCCACCCGGGCGGACGCCTTCGCCAAAGGCGCCACGCAGGGAGAGCGGGACATCGGTCTCCGCGAGTGGCTGACGCACCTCGGGGGCCGGCCGCACTCCGAGCTGATGGCTGCTTTCGACACCCGGGTCGACCGGGTACGGCGGGGGGCCGACGTGGAGAGCTTCTACGTCTCGGACACCGCCGGACCGCTGCTGCCTGGTGAGTCGGAGCGCGCCACCGACTGGGGTCGGCAACTCGCCTGCGACATGTCGGCACGTGCGCACGACCAGCCGGTCGCGTGACCGCCCTCTCCACTTAGACAGACAGCAAAGGACCACAGCCATGAGCGAGCCCATGAACATGCGCAGCGACACCCTCCTCCGTCGACCAGCTGCGGACGGTCGCGAACGCTGCGAGATTGTCGTCGGCGTGGACGGCACGGCGGCGAACTGGTCGGCCGTCTCGTGGGCCGCCGCAGAGGCACGAGCGACCGGCTGCCCCCTCCGCCTCGTGGCCGCCTCGACGTGGGCCGACACCCCCGCGTGCGCGCCGCGGACCGAGAACCTGGAGCGCGAGCACCTCGAGCGGCTCACCAGGGACCTCCTGGACGACGTCCGCTCCCGTGTGAGCCGCACCGCTGGACAGGTCTCGACCTGCGTGGCGACCGGCGAGCCGGTTCACGCCTTGCTGGCTGCCGCCGCTCCTGACGACGTCCTGGTACTCGGGAAGCGCGGCGGGCACCCGCTGTCGCGCATGGTGCTCGGCAGCACCTCGATGGCCGTGGCCGGCAGGTGTCGCGGACTCGTCGTGGTCGTCCCGGAGGGCTGGTCGATCGGAGAGTATCGCGGGAACCCGATCGTGGCCGGCATCGACGGGGACCGTGACCGGCAGGTGCTCGACTTCGCCTTCGCCCGGTCGCAGCGGCTCGGGGTCCCGCTGGTGGTCGTGCACGCGTCGCATCCGTCGGGGCACCAGGCCCTCTCGACAGGGGACGCGCCGCGCAGCTCGAGCGACGCCCTCAATGAGCTGGCGGCCACCGTCGCGCCCTGGCAGCGACGGCATCCTGCCGTCAGTGTGAGGTTTGCGTCGCATCCCTTGACGCCCACGGTCGCGTTGCTCGGGGCGGCCACGGACGCCCAGTTGCTCGTCCTCGGCCGTCGCACCGGCGCCCAGCATCTCGGCGGTCTTGGTTTGGCGTCGACCACTCGCAAGGTGCTGCACCACGCGCCGTGCCCCGTGGTCGTCGTCCCCGAGTCGGAACTCGAGGCGCACTTTCCCGATAGCGCGGCCCTCGACGAGGAAGACGTGCGCCAGTAGTGATCTCGAGGACTCCGATGGATCAGCAGGCATGCGCGACCGCCTGAACCCGGCAGTCGGGCCGCGTATCCGCTTGCTGAGAGGCTGGGTGGGACGTGCACGATCGAGTCGTCGGCGGGGGAGGGGACCACCATCACCTGGACGGTCCCTCTGTCCTGAAATCGATGTCCGGGAGGACGGGACCTAGGTCCCTTCCGCAAGGGTCCTCGCTCCCTGTCGACGGCCTCAGGTCCCCGGTAGCGTGACGGCATGGACACCAGTGCGCCCCCGGACACGATCCGGGTCTTCCTGCTCGACGACCACGAGATCGTCCGTCGCGGGCTTCGTGAGCTCCTCGAGAGCGAGGGCGACATCGAGGTCGTCGGCGAGTCGGGACTGGCGCAGGACGCGACCCGCAGGATCCCCGCGCTGCGCCCGGACGTCGCTGTGCTCGACGGCCGGCTGCCTGACGGGTCCGGCATCGACGTCTGCCGGGACATCCGCAGCCAGCATCCCGAGATCGCCGCGCTCATCCTCACCTCCTACGACGACGACGAGGCGCTGTTCTCCGCGAACATGGCCGGAGCCCCTGAAGAGCTGATTGCACGATGACCTCGACCTGGCAGCGGGTGGAACCACTCGACCCACCGGAGTGCATGCGGTTGCTGGCATCCGTGCGACTGGGGCGACTGGCGTGGACGGCCGACGAGGGTCCGCATGTGCTCCCGGTCAACCACTCGGTCCTCGAAGGCAACGTCGTGTTCCGCACCGACCTGTACAGCACCGTCGCGGAAGCCACACGGTCGGGGACCGTCGCGTTCGAGGCGGATGAGCTCGATGACCGCCTGCAGTCTGGGTGGAGCGTGCTGGTCCGCGGCCGCGCCGAACACGTCGAGGACCCCAACGAGATGGCGGAGCTCTTCCACCGGATGGGTCAGCCCTGGGCCCCGGGATCCCGTCCGTTGGTGGCGAGAGTCATCCCGTCACAGGTGACCGGGCGGCGCTTCCTCAAGAGGTAGGGGAGTCCGCCACGGTTCCTGGGTCCTACGCCGTTGCCCGAGCGCGCCGCAGAGCCTGCAGCCGCGCATGCAGCCCAGGGTCCGACAACACCAGGTACACCAGCCCGCAGTCCTGCGGGCCGCTCGCCCCCGGCTGGCACAAGGAGCAACTGTCCCCAGGTCGAATCGGGCACAGCGGCGTCGCCGTGGCCGACACCGTGCGCTGTGACTCCCGACGCGTGCTCATGTGAAGACCTGAACGGCGACGACCCCGGGGACGGTTGTTGCCACGCTGCACGCCGCAAGTCCGGTGTGAGGATCGTCGAGGCCGGCGAGTGAGACGGCACCGTCGGCGACTTCTACTGCGCATGGCAGGTCTGCTTCCACCAGTGACGAGACCACCTCGTCGTGGATGTCGCCGTCCCCTCGAGCCAGGATCCGGATGACGTCGCTGCGGCTGACCATGCCGACGAGGCCGCCGTCATCATCGAGGACTGCCAGGGACTTGACCGAGGTCTGCGACATCAGGTCCATGGCCTCGGCCAGCTCGTTGCCTGGCGCGACCTTCAGAGGACGCGACATCACCTGAGCCACGGTGACCGGGAGGTCGGACCTGCCTCCTCGTCGCGACAGCCGGGCGTCGCGCCTTCGGGGAAGCCGGCCTCGCAGGACATCCGCTTCGCCGACCAGCCCCATGAGCATGCCGTCGTGGCCGAGGACGGGCAGGGAGGCCAGGTGGTGTCGGGCCATCAGCTGAAGCGCGTCCTTCACGGACTGGTGGCCGCCGACTGTCACGGCGGGGGTCGACATGACGTCCTTGACCAACATGTGTGCGTCCTCCCAGTCGGCAGCGGTGATGTGTCCAGCATGTCCCGCGAACCATGGAGCGCGCAGAGGCCAAGGTCCCTTCCTGTCAGCCTGTGGTCCCGCACCAGGACGCGCCCTTGGAGGTGCGGCGGATAGCCCGGTCCATCGCTCACCGCCATGCTCGTACCGAGAGACCATTTCGCGTCACCGGCTGAGCTCGGCCTCCTCCTCGAGCCGGACGAGCTTCTCCGGGTTGCGGATCGCGTAGATCCGAGTGATCCGTCCGCCCTCGACCAGCAGGCTGGCGACGGTGTCCAGCCTCGTGTCGATGTCGATGCGCATCGCCGGACTGCCGTTGACCCACATCGGCTTCGCCTCGAAGGCGCCGACCATCCTGCCCAGGCCGCTGAGGAACGCTGCCACCCGGTCGGCGCCCTTGATCGGCCGAGGAGCCGCGGCGACGACGCCGCCCCCGTCCGCGACCACGACGACGTCGGGCGCGAGCACCTCCAACAGCCCCTCCAGGTCACCGCTGCGCACCGCGGTCAGGAAGCGCTCCACGACGGTCTGCTGCTCGGCCCGGCTCACCTGCACCCGAGGGCGCCGCGCGGCCACATGCTCCCGGGCGCGATGCGCGATCTGCCGTACGGCGGTCGGTGTCCTGGCCACGGCGTCCGCGATCTCGTCGTACGGCGTGTCGAACACCTCACGCAGCACGAACACCGCCCGTTCGAGCGGGCCGAGCGTCTCGAGCACGGTCAGCATCGCGATCGAGACGCTTTCCGCGAGCTCCACGTCCTCGGCCACGTCGGGACTCGTCAGGAGCGGCTCGGGGAGCCACTGGCCGACGTACTCCTCGCGCTGCCGCACCTGGCTGCGGAGCCGGTTCAGCGCCTGCCGGGTGACGATCCGCACCAGGTAGGCCCGCGGGTCGCGGACCGCCGCCTGCGGTTCGGGGCCCAGACCCGCCCACCGCAGCCACGTCTCCTGCACGACGTCCTCGGCGTCGGCGGCCGAGCCGAGCATCTCGTAGGCGACCGTGAACAGCAGCCTGCGGTGCGCGCTGAAGGGATCGTCGCTCATGCCTGCGACGCTACGCCGCGGCTCGGCCGGGCAAGCGGCTCCAGGCCGCAGGCCGCTGCGAACCCCTGCGCCTCGATGCCCAGCGCAGAGTTCGTGCGGGTGAAGACGTTCGCCAGCGCGATCCACGCGGTGAGCTCGACCATCGCGGGCGCGCCGAGCCGGTCCAGGAGCCGGCTCGACAACGCGTCGGTGACCGTCGGCGGTGTCGCGGTCATCGCCTCGGCGTACTCCATGACGTCGCGCTCCAGCGGCGTGAAGACGTCGGACTCGCGCCACCGCGGCACCTCGCGGGCCTTGCGGACGTCCAGTCCCTCGTTGCTCGCCTGGAAGTAGCCGAGGTCGAGGCACCAGCTGCAGCCGACCAGTGATGCGACGCTCAGGTGGGCATAAGACTTCAGGTTCTCCTCGCACGCGCTCCACTTCTGGGCCTTCTGGCCGAGGCCGAGGAAGAGCTTGAGGACCGCCCGGTCGTGCCACATCACCTCGAGCGGCTCGGGCACCTCGCCGAACATCTTCCGGCCGACCCGCTTCATGACGGCGCCGTACACGCCGGTGATCTCAGCCTTGGGAACTCGTGTGGTCATGTGTCCTCCTCGATCGGGTGTGCCATGAAGACACCGGCCGACCCGGATTCGTGACACCTGAGCTCCTGTTTCTCCAACACGATCGCAACCGATGGTTGCGCGCAGGCAGGCAGTGGGCTACTGTCGGACGCAACCAAAGGTTGCAGTCTTTAGGAGGGCTCATGGAGTTCGGCAGCATCGAGCGCAAGGTTCACGTCGACGCGTCCCCGGAGATCGTCTTCGAGGTGGTCAGCAGTCCCGAGCACATCCGGGAGTGGTGGAACGGCGCGGAGACCGACCTGTCGCCGACACCGGGCGCGGTCGCTGAGATCGCGTGGGGGCGCGAGACGGCGGAGCCGCACATCGAGCGGCTGACGGTCGTGGACGCGCAGCCGCCGCGGTTGTTCTCGTTCCGCTGGGTCTACGAGGGCGCAGCCGTGGCGACGCCGACGAACTCGCTGCTGGTGACGTTCGAGCTCGTGCCGTCCGGTGCCGGCACGGTCGTCAGGCTCACCGAGACCGGCTTCCGGGAGAAGGGCTGGGACGTTGCGGTCCTCGAGGAGGCGTACGCCGATCACTCGCGGGGCTGGGACATCTTCGTGCCGAGCCTCGGCGACTACGTCACCCGGCTGGTGTCGACGCCATGAGCGTCGCCATCGACGACGACCTGTGGTCCGCGATCGGGGACCCCACCCGTCGCCGGATGCTCGACCTCCTGCTCTCCGACGGTCCCGGCTCGGCCACCACGCTGAGCGAGCACCTTCCGGTGACCCGTCAGGCCGTCTCCAAGCACCTGGTGGTCCTGGACCGCGTGGGCCTGGTGCGAGCCACGCCCGCCGGGCGCGAGCGGCGATACCAGGTCGAAGAGGCGCAGCTGGCTCGCGCGGTGGCCCAGCTCTCGGACGTCGGCGCGACCTGGGACGCCCGACTGCGGCGCATCAAGCGGATCGCGGAGGCGATCCAGCGGAGCAAGGACACATGAGCTCTCACAACGAAGTCAATCGGAAGAGGAAGAGGTAGCGAGATGGTGGACATTCTTCACAGGGTCGGGATGAAGTCGGCGTCAGTGGCGGAGGTGTACGAGGCCCTGACCACCATCGAGGGCCTCTCGGGCTGGTGGGCGACCGACACGAAGGGCCAGAGCGAGGTCGGCGGCACCTTGGAGTTCCGCTTCGCGCCCGGCGGCTTCGACATGCTGGTGCTCGAGTCGAAGCCGTCCGAGAGCGTGCTGTGGGAGGTGACGGACGGCCCGGATGAGTGGGTGGGTACGACGGTGCGCTGGGACCTCAAGCAGGAGGGCGACTACGCGATCGTCCTGTTCGCCCACCAGGGTTGGCGTGAGCCGGTCGAGTTCATGTACCACTGCAGCACCAAGTGGGCGACCTTCCTGATGAGCCTCAAGCAGCTCGTCGAGACGGGGACCGGCGCGCCGGAGCCGTACGACGTCAAGATCTCCGACTGGCACTGAGGCGGTTGCTCCCGGGACCCGACGAAGACCGACGTCAGTAGGGGGTCGTGCGCACCAGGCGGAGTGCGCGAGACATCACGAACGGGTCCGCCTGCCGGTACAGCCAGGGACGGCCGAACCACATGTAGGCGTCGACGTACTTGCCAGCCAGAGCCCTCGTCGTCGCAGGCAGCCGCCACCTGGTGCTGGTCACCTTCGTGGTGGGCGGGATGCCGAGTGTCACGCAGGTGCGCTTGGCCGGCTCGGACCTGGTGCGGCATACCGCGGCGTTGTTCGGGTCCGAGCCGGTGTAGTCGCCGAAGACGAACGGGTGACCGTTGGAGGACGTGTTGACGACGAAGTGCTTGCCGTGGATCCCCTTGGCCTCCAGGCCCTTCACGATGGCCGCGCCGCGTGCCACCTCGTGAGGGGTGGAGGAGTAGTGGGTCCCGTTGAGCGCGAAGCCACGCGCGTAGCGGACCCCGCCGCGGACCAGGATGCGCACAGCGGCGGCCGTCCCGCCTTGACCGCCGGGCGCGGGCCAGTCCGCCGCGCCCGCTTCGATGTAGACGCTGGTGTTGGGCAGCGAGGAGAACTTCTTGGCGGAGTAGGCGATCAGTGACGAGGGCACCTTGGAACCGCCCGGCGCACAGAGCGCGAAGGGGCCGTCGGGCTGCAGCACGATGGCGGCGTGCGCATCCCCGATGGCGCCGGCGAAGCGGTTCGTCCAGGTCCTGTAGGAGGCGCTTTCTGCGGCGGTCGGCAGGCGCCTGCACGCCTCCCGCTCCCACGGCCTCATCCGGAAGATCGTCATCGGCACCAAGGTCTCGGGGTTCCCGGCCTGCGCGTTGGTGATGTAGGTCCGCACCTTGCCGGCGATCTCTCCATCGGGTATCCAGCCCCCGAACCACTTGGCCTTGGGGCGTAGCGCGATCTTGGCCAGCAGCTCCTTGCGGGTACCCGTCGCGGTGGCGTAGGGCTCCCACGACTGCTCCGCACGTCCCTTGTAGACCCCCCACGGGCGGCCCGCCAGCGGGTTGCCCGCCGCGGCCGTCGGCTGCACGGCGACGCTCTTCACGCCGCGGTCCGCCGGCGCAGCAGTCGACGTTGCTGCGGACAGGGACGAGGCTCCGAGACCTCCCGCGGCGAGGCTCGCGCCGGCGAGCAACGGGACCAGCAGGCGGCGCCGAGCGCGGGCGGGCTGTCGGGGGACACGGGTCATGGTTTCTCCACGGATGGACGAGGTGACCCTGATGTCTTCGGCTCCTGGGACCACCAGGTGAAGTGTTCGAGCGGCCGACCTGCATCACACGCACCGCACGAGGCCTCGCCGCCCAAGCCGGCGAGTCCGCCTCGGCGACCGTACCGACGGTCATAGGCGTGGTCGTCGCCGCCCCCTGGGGTCGGTGCACCGTCGTACCTCCCCGACCCTCCTGGCACCCCCTCGTTGAGACGGCGCTTATTCCCGTTGAGAAGGCGGGGATTCCCGTTGAGAAGGCGCGTCTTCCGGTTGAGGTGGCGCGTATTCCGACGCCTGATCTTCGTCTCTGGCTTGGGTGGCGGGAGGGTGTATGGCGAAGTGCAATCGCTTTCCACATGAGGCGATTCGTCGTCGACACCGTGACCCGGGAACCGATATCATCGAACACATGTTCGACACATCCTGGATCGCGGACCTCGACGCGGACCAGGCCTGCGCCGCGATCACCGCCACCCAGGACGTGTT
>JAWWPF010000263.1:0-2764 GCA_033850795.1 Nocardioidaceae bacterium
CTGTATTTGCTGCCCGCCGACAACCGAATCGCTCGCTCGTTGACTCGACTGACGGCGTCGGCGTCTGCCGGTAGGGCCCGCCGAATATCGATTGCCAAGTCGCTCACCGCTGCGACACTACCCAGGCGGGCCATCCGTCGAGGCCGAATCTAGGTAGGTCACACCGCTCAGGGGTCCCGCCATTGGGCGGTCATGGCCACCATCGGGCAACTCGACATGGCCACCGACAGTCGCGCCACTGGCGGGGAGGAGGCCGAGAAGGCCAGTGCGTTCCCGTCGGTCCAGTGCGCTCGCTGGCCCATCGGGGGTGAACGAGCCATCATGAAGGGGTGCCCGATGAGGACCGGAACTTGGAGGCAATCCCCCTTGGCGACGCTGCCTCCGAGGTGAGGAGAGGCTCTCGATTGAAGGTCCCACTCGCCTTTGTAGCGGGAATGGTCGTTGCCGCTGCGGTCGGTTACCAAGCAGGGTCTTCGTCGAAGTCCGAGAACGTGTCGCCGACGCCTCCGGCCACCCTGACGGCTGTGCCTACTACCGGTTCTTCGACCGTGACCATTCTCCGGGTGACCCTCGGATTGAGCGAAGGACAATCGTCGGCGGAATGGAACTTCGATGCACCGAACCCACGATCGATGGGCTTCAAGGTTGCAGTGACAGTACGGCCTCGCACCGCCGTCGTGGCGCTCGCCGCCCGCGCGACGGGTGGCCGGGCGCTGAATGTCGGAAGGACTGATGACAACAAGTCGTGCCAGCGAAATGAGGACGGCAACATCGCTGTCTGCCAGTTCGATCTCGGAGTCCTCGATGCGGAGAAGCCCGGGACCTGGGTCCTGATGTTGCAGAAGGAATCCACCAACGCTGCTTCGGTCGATACCGACGTGTCGTTCTACCAGCCGTGACCATCCGGCTTCCGGAATCTCTTCGGTGTCGAACGGGACGACCGTTTACAACGGACTCTCTGCGGCGGGCCGCCTCCTCGGCTTGCCGACGCACCACAGGACGACTCGGATCTTTCGTCCTCGCCGGCCATGTCCTTCTGCCGCTGCTTCTTGGTGTCAGGCCGGGCCGTCGCGACGCGCCTCTGCCACCCTCTCGGCAATAGCTTCCGCCCGATCGTGAATCAGCGCAGGAAGATCCTCAACCTCCGATAACACCAGCTCTTCGTGAACCGGCCCGCTAGCGACGACGCTCACCGTCACCTCGCCCGCCTGAATCTGGAAGCCCCACCAGTCGCCATCGCGCTTGAGCATGGCCTGTCGGTCGGATTCCGCCAGGACCACCCGGCACGAGCCGCTGTCGGGTCGTTCTGGGCCGTCGCCGGGAAGGATGCCGCGCACCGGGTCGGGCTCCTTCGTCTCAATGTCCAGCAAGTAATCGAGCGGGTGGGCGAGCTCGGCCGGGGCCGTGATGACCTGGAGCAAGGGCCCTCTCACCAGGGGATTGCCATAGGCGATGCCGATCGACTCGACCACCCCATTAACCGTGTGCGCGTCTCCGATCATTGGTCGGCCAAGCGCTGGGGATGTGAGGCAATAGACCGGGAACGGCGCGGACGCGAGCAAGGAGGCCGTCAGCGCCAAGGTTTCCGCCCAGCCCTCCGGCTCGGGGTCGACATGGTCCATGGCCTCCATTCTGCCCGCCGCACGGCCCTGCCCGGGCCGGACGGCCGTGGTCCCGCGCCTTCACCGCCCGCCGGCGTCGACCGGGAACAAGATCTCCAGGTCAGCCGCGAGGTGGACCAGGACAGCCACCCACAGGTTGCGGGTGTAGTAGTACGCCACCGAGATTCCGACCGACGAAGGTGCGACTCCCCGCAAAAGGCCCTGGACGGTGAAGGCATTCGCGTGGGCCAGGACGCCCAAGACTCCGCTCGCCATGACCGCCAGGCCGAAGGGTGCGCCCAAGGCAACGAGGGCACCGCTCGTTACCCCACGCCAGATGAGTTCTTCGGTGAGAGGCACGAACGCGAGAGTGACGATCCTCCTCGGCAATGCAAGCTGACGGATCTCGAGCTCGATGGGCGCAACCTCTCGACGCACCAGCCGCGCCAGCCAGACGCTGCCCGGCGCGGCCACGACGATCCCTAGGAGCGCAACAGTTGCGTCGTGGCCGTCGGGTATCCGGCTGAAATGAACGAGGCTTCCCTCGCTTCCCAAGAGGAACACCACCCCAGACGCCACTACGACCACGTTGCCCACGATCTGGGTCGAGACCGCGGCTGCAAGGCTTTCCGGTTTCACATGAAGCCGCCGAAGAACCCAGCCGGAGCTCGTTGTCCAGAAGAAGCTCAGGGCAAGAGCTAGCGCGGCCGCCATATCTCCTCATCATGCCGCACCGCCCGGCGGCTGAGCGTCTAACCGATCCGGTCATCGCCCGCCACGACAACGGGCCGCGGCACGGGTTTATAGCGCTTCCGTCCGGTGTGGCTGGGTGGACCCGGGTGTCATCCGAAGCCGGTGGCGTTTCCGTAGCCCGTGATGGTTCCATCGGTGGCGGTGATCCAGTAGCCCTGCCCCGTAGGGGATTCCCCTGCCAGTGACCTCTACGGCACATGGGGTGCCATTGCCACCAGCCCGACCGGCCAGGGCTACTGGATCGTCGACAGCACCGGAGCCGTTTGCGGCTTCGGCGACGCCGCCTTCTACGGCGACCTGAGCCACAGCGCCTCGTCGCACCGCATCGTCGATCTCGCCCCCAGCCCCACCGGCAAGGGCTACAACGTCGTTGACGACACCGGCGGGATCTCCACCTTCGGCGACGCCCA
>JAWWPF010000311.1:0-2608 GCA_033850795.1 Nocardioidaceae bacterium
CTGCGGTTGGCCGTAGGGATCCTGGCCGTACGGCGGCCGGCCGTAGGGCTCCTGGCCCGGCGGCGGGTACGCCGGGTGCTCGCTCCGGTCCTGCTCGCCACTGCCGGACGGGCTCGCCCACGGGTCCTCAGGCGCTCCCTCGCCCGGCTCGCTCGGCTGGTCGGGCTCCTGGTCCTGGGGCGGCTGGCTCATGGGGTCTCCGGAGGTGGCAGTCGACGGTGGCTGCCCAGTGGCGGTGAAGTGGCGGTGCAGTGGCAGTGGCAGTGGCAGTGACGTGCGCGGCGGTGATTGGTCGGAGGAGGCTGCGGTCAGGCGCGGGTTCGAGGTGGCCCACGTCTCGTGAGAGTCTAGGACCTGGTCGCCCGCCGCAAAGGAGAGGTGCATGTCGGTTCTCGACGAGATCATCGACGATGTTCGCGTCGACCTCGCCGAACGCGAGGCCCGCACGACGCTCGACGACCTCAAGGAGGCCGCGCGGCGCGCCCCCGACGCGCTGGACCCGATGCCGACGTTCCGCTCCGGGGGCGTCAGTGTGATCGCCGAGGTGAAGCGGTCCAGCCCCAGCAAGGGCCCCCTCGCGAACATCGCGGACCCCGCTCACCTCGCCAGGCAGTACCAGGCGGGCGGCGCCGCGACGATCAGCGTGCTCACCGAACCACGCCGGTTCGGCGGAAGCCTCGACGACCTCAAGGCGGTGCGGTCTGCCGTCGACATCCCCGTGCTGCGCAAGGACTTCATCGTCACGTCGTACCAGCTCTGGGAGGCGCGGGCCGCCGGCGCCGATCTGGCGCTGCTCATCGTCGCGGCGCTCACCCAGCAGGAGCTCGAGTCGCTGATCGACCGGGCCGGCTCCATCGGCCTGACCCCGGTCGTGGAGGTGCACGACGAGGAAGAGGTCGAGCGTGCGGTCGCGGCCGGCGCCGAGATCGTCGGGGTCAACGCGCGCAACCTGAAGACCCTCGAGGTCGACCGCGGGACCTTCCAGCGGCTCGCCCCCCGCATCCCCGACCACGTGGTCAGGGTGGCTGAGTCGGGCGTCCGAGGCCCGCACGACGTCTTCGAATACGCCAAGCAGGGCGCTCACGTCGTCCTCGTGGGGGAGACTCTGGTGAAGGGCTCGGACCCGCGGGCGGCCGTCGCCGACCTCGTGGCCGCGGGCTCGCACCCCGCCTTGAAGCAGCCGTAGAGGAGCCGCACCGGCATGGCGAACCCCACCGTCCCAGCACCGGTCCCCGACGGCCGCTTCGGCCGCTTCGGGGGGCGGATGATGCCCGAGGCGCTGATGGCCGCCCTCGACGAGCTGACGGCCGCGTGGAGGGAGGCGATGAAGGACCCTGGGTTCACCGGCGAGCTCGACCGGATGCTGCGGGAGTACGCCGGGGTCCCGAGCCTGCTGTACGACGCCACGAAGCTGTCCGAGCGGGCCGGCGCCCGGATCCTGCTCAAGCGTGAGGACCTGAACCACACCGGGGCACACAAGATCCGCAACGTCCTCGGCCAGGCCCTGCTGACCAGGCGGATGGGCAAGACCCGGGTGATCGCCGAGACCGGGGCCGGCCAGCACGGCGTCGCGACGGCCACCGCGGCGGCATACCTCGGGCTGGACTGCGTGGTCTACATGGGCGAGGTCGACACCCAGCGGCAGGCGCTCAACGTGGCCCGGATGCACCTGCTCGGGGCCGAGGTGGTGGCCGTCAAGTCGGGGTCACGAACCCTCAAGGACGCCATCAACGAGGCCATCCGGGACTGGGTGGCCAGCGTGGACCACACGGCGTACCTGTTCGGCACCGCCGCCGGGCCGCACCCGTTCCCGTCCATGGTCCGCGACTTCTGCCGCGGGATCGGGGACGAGGCCCGCGCCCAGTGCCTCGAGCTGACCGGCGCGCTTCCGGACGCAGCGGTCGCCTGCGTCGGGGGAGGGTCCAATGCCATCGGCCTGTTCGCCGGATTCGTGGACGACGAGTCGGTGCAGCTGGTGGGGTGCGAGGCCGGCGGGGACGGCGTGGACACGATGCGGCACGCCGCGACCATCTACGCCCACCAGTTCGGGGTGCTCCACGGAGCCCGCACCTTCGTGCTGCAGGACGAGGACGGGCAGACCACGGAGTCCCACTCGATCTCGGCGGGCCTCGACTACCCGGGCGTGGGGCCCGAGCACGCCTACCTCGCCGAGTCGGGCCGGGCGTCGTACCGGCCGGTCACCGACGCCGAGGCGATGGACGCCTTCGCCCTGCTGTCGCGCACGGAAGGCATCATCCCCGCCATCGAGTCCGCCCACGCCGTGGCCGGCGCACTGCAGCTCGCGGCCGAGCAGCCCGGGTCCACGATCCTGGTGAACCTGTCCGGCCGGGGCGACAAGGACATGGGTACGGCGATCGAGTGGTTCGGGCTGGGGGAGACCAAGCCCGACGACGACGCCGGAGAGCCCCCCGCGTGAGCACCAGCACCGCCTTCGCGACTGCGAGGGCCGAGGGTCGCGCCGCGCTCGTCGGCTACCTCCCGGCCGGCTTCCCGGACGTGCCGGGCGCCATCGAGGCGTTGCGGACCATGGTGGACGCCGGCTGCGACGTCATCGAGGTCGGCCTGCCCTACAGCGACCCGGTCATGG
>JAWWPF010000324.1:0-5227 GCA_033850795.1 Nocardioidaceae bacterium
GGCAAGACGATGCTGAGCAAGGCGCTCGCCCGGTCCATCGACTGCACAGTGCGCCGCATCCAGTTCACCCCGGACCTGCTGCCCTCCGACGTCACCGGCGTCTCCGTGTTCAACCAGGACACCCGCCAGTTCGAGTTCCGGCCGGGCGGCATCTTCGCGAACATCGTGGTCGGCGACGAGATCAACCGGGCGTCCCCCAAGACCCAGTCCGCGCTGCTGGAGTGCATGGAGGAGAAGCAGGTCACCGTCGACGGGACGACGTACTCCCTGGACTCGCCCTTCATGGTGATCGCGACGCAGAACCCGATCGAGATGGAGGGCACCTACGCGCTCCCCGAGGCGCAGCGGGACCGGTTCATGGCGCGGGTGTCGATGGGCTACCCCGTGGAGTCCGCGGAGATCGCGATGCTCGACACCCACACCGGCGCGAACCCGCTCGACGACCTGGAGCCGGTCGCGGACGCATCGGAGATCCGCAAGCTGATCGACATCGTCGGGCAGGTCTACGTCTCCGAGCCGGTGCAGCGCTACGCGGTCGCGCTCAGCACAGCGACCCGCAGGTCCCCGGAGCTGATGCTCGGCGCGTCGCCCCGGGCCACGCTCCACCTGGTCCGCGCGGCGAAGGCGTCGGCGGCGTTGGCCGGCCGGGACTACGTCATACCCGACGACGTGCAGGACCTTGCGGTGCAGGTCCTCTCGCACCGGATGCTGACCACCGTCGAGGCATCGATGAGCGGGCGCACGCCGGAGGCTGCGCTGCGCCACATCATCGCGGGGGTGCCGATGCCGGAGACCCGCCGCACCACGACGTGAGACCAGGGACGACATGCGTGAAGCCCTCTCAGCGCTGACCACCCGCGGGCGCGCGTTCCTGTCCGCCGGCGCCACCGCGCTGCTGTGCGCGCTCTTCCTCGGGTACGACGAGCTGGTGCGTGTCGGCGCCTTCCTGGTCCTCCTCCCGCTCGCCACCGCGTTCTTCCTCGGCCGCAGCCGCTACCGGCTCGGCCTGGTGCGGTCGCTGTCCCCCGGCCAGGTGACTGCCGGCCAGCAGGCGCGGGTCCAGCTGGACCTGAGCAACGACGGCCGGATCCCCACCGGCGTCCTCCTGCTGGAGGACCAGATCCCCTACGTGCTCGGCACCAGGCCGCGCTTCGTGGTCGACCGGATGGGCGCCCAGTGGAAGCGCACCGTGGGCTACCAGGTGCGCTCCGACGTCCGCGGACGGTTCGACGTCGGCCCGATGAAGGTCCGGCTGAGCGACCCGTTCGGCCTGGTGGAGCTGGAGCGCACGTTCCGCAGCACCTCGACCCTGGTCGTCACTCCCCCGGTGGTGCCGCTGCCGCTCGTTCCGCTCTCCGGGGCGTGGACCGGGTCCGGCGACAACCGGCCGCGCGCCTTCGCGAGCGGCAGCGCCGAGGACGTCACGGTCCGGGAGTACCGGCAGGGCGACGACCTGCGACGGGTGCACTGGCGCAGCAGCGCGCACGCCGGTGAGCTGATGGTGCGCCGCGAGGAGCAGCCCTGGCAGTCGCGGGCCACCCTGTTCGTCGACAACCGGACCTTCGCGCACCGCGGCACCGGCGCGGCCTCCTCGCTCGAGCATGCAGTCGCGGTCGCCGCGTCCGTGGCCGTGCACCTGGTGCAGCGCGGCTTCACCGTGAGGCTGGTGACCGCGCGCGGTGAGGACCGCAACGGGCTGTGGCACGAGCACGGGGCGGCGTCGGCCGAGACCGCCCCGCTGCTGGAGTCGCTGGCGGTGCTCGCCGCGACGCCGGAGCTCCACATCGACTCGCACTGGCTGTCCGAGGCGGGCCACTCGGGTCTGCTGATCGCGATCCTGGGTGACGTCGAGGAGCGGGACACGCCGGCGCTGATCCGGATGCGCCACTCCGCGGCCGGTGCGATGGCGGTGGTGCTCGACGTACCCGCCTGGGGTCGCACCACGGTGACGGAGACGGACTCGACGGCACAGACCACGGCGTGGCTCGGCGCGCACGGCTGGCGGGCGGTGTCCGCCGGCCCCCAGGACCCGCTGCCCTCGGTCTGGCAGGAGCTCGGCGTGGCCGGGCGCACCCTTACCAGCCGCCCCCGGATGGCAGAGGGCACGACCGCCGGAGGACCCGCATGAGCACCCTGAGCGAGTTCCGGCCGAGCACGCTGCTGTCCTCGTTGCTCGCCGCGCTCACCACCTGGGTGGCCGTGCTGGCCTGGACCCCGTTCGCGGAGAACCCCGCGGGATTCATGGTGCCCCTCTTCGGCGCCTGCGCGCTGGTCGCCGTGAGCGGGATGCTGCTGCGGTCCGCACGGCTGCCGGCACTCGTGGTGCTTCTCGCGCAGGTCCTTCTGGTGCTCCTCTGGCTGCAGCACCGGTTCGGCGCGCACGAGGCCATCGGCGGGGTGATCCCCACGCCCGACTCGGTGCGCGCGGTGGTGGACGCGGTGCGTGCCTCGGCAGCGGTCTCCCAGGCGTACGCCGCCCCGGTGCCGGTCTCGGTCCCCGAGTTCTACCCGCTGCTGATCGTCGCGGGCGCGTTCACGGCCGTGCTCGTGGACTTCCTCGCCGTGGGGCTGCGGCTCGCGCCGCTCGCCGGCCTGCCGCTGTTGGCTGTCTACACGGCGCCGGTGAGCGTCCTGAACGGCGGCGTCTCCTGGATCAAGTTCGCCGCCACGGCCATGTGCTTCCTGTTCCTGGTCGCGGCCGGCGAGGAACGCCGGCTGGCGCACTGGGGCCACCGGCTGACCCCGGGCGCGGGCCTGCTCGACGCCGCGAACGTGCCGGCGACCAGCCAGGCGGTCTGGTCGTCCGCGCGCAAGATCGGGGTGACCGCGACGGCGCTGGCGGTCGTCGCCCCCTTGGTCCTGCCCACCTTCACCGCGACCCTGTTCAGCGGCGGCAACGGAAAGGGTCGCAGCGACGGCAACGCGGTGTCCATCTCGAACCCGATGGTGGACCTGAAGCGGGACCTCGTGCGCGGCGCGGACATCGACCTGGTCACGATCAAGACCAAGGACCGCGACCCGTCATACCTGCGGATCTCGGTGCTCAACACCTTCGACGGAACCGCGTGGCGCCCGTCGGGTCGGCAGATCCCGACCAAGCAGCGCGCCAACGGCTCGGTGGTCCGGCCGCCCGGGCTGCTGACCGACGTCCCGACGAAGTCGTACGTCGAGCAGATCTCGATCAGTCACGAGTTCGCGTCACGCTGGCTGCCCACGCCGTACCCGGTGTCCTTCGTGGACGCTCCCGGCGACTGGCGCTACGACAAGTCGACGCTGGACTTCATCAGCGCCGCGGACAACCAGACCACCGCGGGCCTCGACTACCGGCTCCGCTCGCTCGACCTCAGCCCGTCGGCCGCCGAGCTCGTGCAGTCGACGGCGGCCCCGCTGTCGGTGTTCACCCCGAACACGGCGCTGCCGCGGGACCTCCCGGACTACGTCAAGCGGCTCGCCCGCAACGTCACCAAGGGGAAGCAGAGCAGGTTCGAGCAGGCCGTCGCGCTGCAGCGGTTCTTCCGGGAGACCGGCGGGTTCCGCTACTCCCTGCAGCGGTCGCCGGGCAACGGCACGTCGGCTCTGCTGAAGTTCCTGAGCAAGGGCAAGGGCGGCCGGGTCGGCTACTGCGAGCAGTTCGCCGCGGCCATGGCGCTGATGGGCCGCACCCTCGGGATCCCGTCACGGGTCGCGGTCGGGTTCCTGCACCCGGAGAAGACCCGGCCCGACACGTTCGTCTACAGCTCGCACGACCTGCACGCCTGGCCGGAGATGTACTTCGGCGGGATCGGCTGGGTGCGCTTCGAGCCCACCCCGCAGGACCGGACCGGTAGCGTCCCGTCGTACACCACGCAGAAGGTGCAGCAGTCGGCTCTCCCGAGCACCAACAGCCTGCCCTCCGCGGTGCCGTCGGTGAACCGCCTCGACAAGGTCGGGGCGCTGCGCGACACGACCTCCGGGAAGACCGGGACGGGGTCCTCGGGCGGACTCTCGACGACCCAGTGGAGCGGCCTGGCGCTGCTCCTGCTCCTGCCGCTGCTCCTCGTGCCACGACTGCTCCACAGGCTGCTCGCCCGGCGGCGCTGGGCCGCTGCTGCCGGCCCCAAGGCCTGGGTCGAGGCCGCCTGGAACGACGTCCGTAGCACCGCGACCGACCTCGGTATCCCCTGGGACGACCACGTGACCGTGCGGACCGCCGCGCAGCACCTCGAGACGACGTTCGGCATGCCGGGAGCGCCCGACGACCGGTCGTCGCGCGGTGGTGCGCGCCGCGGCCCCCAGGTGAACCCGGAGGCCACCGCCGCACTGCACCGCCTGGTGCGGCTGCTGGAGCAGGCCCGCTACGCGCGCGAGCTGCCGGCCGACGGGATCACCGTCGAGCAGGTCCGCGCAGACGCGCAGGCATGCGTCCAGGCTATGCGCGCCGGAGCCGGGCGCCGTCGTCGCTCGCGCGCCGACTGGCTGCCGGTCTCGGTGCTCGGCATGCGCCGGATGCGACGCCGGGCACGGGGACGTCTGCCGCTGCTGGGTGAGCCGGGCGTCGACCGGGCCGTCTGAGGCGCGCGGGCAGGGGCTGGCCGTTGGCACGGCTGACCACCCGGCCGGGCTGACCGCTGGCCCGGCTGACCGCGGGCCCGGCTGACCGCGGGCCGGGCTGACCGCGGGCCGGGCTGACCGCTTCTCGGGCGGCGCCGCCGTTGTGGGGATGGCGGGGGGAGCTCCGCCAGCACACGTGACCGTTCGGACGTGCACTTGCCGCCGACGTTCCGGTCATAACGGGGCAGAGATGTCAGCAGACGGGGCGAGTGCCGGTCGGAGCGGCTACGCGCGGCTCCTGGTGTCGTGCCGTGCCTGCTTTCCGTGACGCGGCCGTCTCGTCTGGACGTTGCTGGTGACCTCGGACATGACCCCAAGCTATCGGCGAGCACCGACAACCACGCCCCGAAAACCCGCCCATGTCCACAAAGGAACTCTGGGGTTTTTTTCCGCGCTCGGCCGTGGGACGGCAGGTCCCAGACGGCTGCAAACAGACGGGGCCAGAGGCGCCCCAAGAACAGGACCGAGGAGCAGTCAGGCGGTCAAGGACGAGTCAGCGACGTGGAGCGGAGATCCGGCGTGGTCTGCGGGAAGCGGTCAGTAGCCGTTCTGGTCGCGACGGCGGCGCCAGCGCTCCTCGAAGCGCTGCATCATCGTGCCCTGCGACTGGGAGCGTCGGCGCGGAGTCCGCCCACGC
>JAWWPF010000342.1:0-5769 GCA_033850795.1 Nocardioidaceae bacterium
CTTGAGCAGTGAATGAACGGCCTTCTCCGGCGTGATGTCGGACAGGACACCCCAGCGGACCAGGTCCTCGACCGACTCCATCGCGAGGTAGGGGTTGACCGCGGCCGCGCCGTACCCGATCAGCAGCGCGACATGGTGCACCTCGCGCACGTCGCCGGCCTCGATGACGAGACCCACCTGGGTCCGGGTCTTCTGCCGGACCAGGTGGTGGTGCACCGCGGAGGTGAGCAGCAGCGACGGGATCGGAGCGAGCTCACCGGTCGAGTGGCGGTCGGACAGCACGATGACGCGTGCGCCCCCGGCGATCGCCTCGCTCACCTCGTCGCAGATCTCGTCGAGCCGGGCGGCGAGTGCCGCACCTCCCTTGGCGACGTCGAACAGGCCCCGCGAGACGTGCGTGATGAACCCGGGCATGTCGCCGTCGCGGTTGATGTGCCGGATCTTCACGAGCTCGTCGTTGTCGATCACGGGGAACGGCAGCACGATCTGCCGGCAGGAGTGAGGGGTGGGCTCGAGCAGGTTCCCCTCCGGCCCGATCGTCCCGCTCAACGAGGTCACGAGCTCCTCGCGGATGGAGTCGAGCGGAGGGTTCGTCACCTGCGCGAACAGCTGGGTGAAGTAGTCGAAGAGCAGCCGCGGCCGGTCCGACAGCGCGGCGATCGGCGTGTCCGTGCCCATCGAGCCGATCGGCTCGTAGCCGGTCTTCGCCATCGGGGAGAGGATGATGCGCTTCTCCTCCTCGGTGTAGCCGAAGACCTGCTGCCGCCGCGTCACCGAGGCGTGCGTGTGCACGACGTGCTCGCGGTCCGCGAGGTCCTCGAGCCTGATGAGGCCGGCGTGCAGCCACTCGTCGTACGGGTGCTCGGCCGCGAGGCTGCTCTTGATCTCGGCGTCCTCGATGATCCGGTGCTCGTCGGTGTCGACGAGGAACATCCGTCCCGGCTTCAACCGTCCTTTGCGCACGACGGTCGCCGGGTCGATGTCGAGAACCCCGAACTCGGAGGCGAGGACCACGAGTCCGTCGTCGGTGACCCAGTAGCGGCTGGGCCGCAGGCCGTTGCGGTCGAGGACCGCGCCGACCTGGGCGCCGTCGGTGAACACGACGCAGGCCGGCCCGTCCCACGGCTCCATCAGCGACGCGTGGAACTCGTAGAACGCCCGTCGGCCCGCATCCATCTCGCCCCCGCGCGGAGCGTCGGTGGTGGGCACGGTGTTCTCCCACGCCTCGGGGATCATCATGAGGACCGCGTGCGGCAGCGTCCGGCCGCCCATGTGCAGCAACTCGAGGACCTCGTCGAAGGACGCCGAGTCCGAGGCTCCGGGCGTGCAGATCGGGTAGAGCCGCTCCAGGTCCCCGGGGATCAGGTCGCTGGCCAGCAGCGCCTCACGGGCCCGCATCCAGTTGCGGTTGCCCATCACGGTGTTGATCTCGCCGTTGTGCGCGATGAAGCGGAACGGGTGAGACAGTGGCCAGCTCGGGAAGGTGTTCGTCGAGAACCGCGAGTGCACGACCGCGACCGCGGACTCGACCCGCTCGTCGACCAGGTCGGGGTAGAAGTGGTCGAGCTGGTCGGTGGTCAACATGCCCTTGTAGGCGATGGTGCGCGAGGACAGGGAGGGGAAGTAGACCTCCGTCTCCCGCTCGGACCGCTTGCGAAGGCAGAAGGCGAGCCGCTCGAGGGCCATCCCGGTCAGCCGCCCGTTCGCGGCGGTGACGAAGACCTGGCTGAACGCGGGCATCACGCTGCGTGCGGTCCTGCCGAGCAGCACGGGGTCGACGGGCACGTCCCGCCAGCCGAGGACCACGAGGCCCTCCTCGGCGGCGATCTCCTCGATGCGCCGGCGGGTCTTGGCGACCGCGTCGGTGTCGCCGGAGAGGAAGGCCGTCCCGACCGCGTAGTGATGGGGACGAGGCAGGTCGAAGTCGACGACCTCCCTGAAGAACCGGTCGGGGACACCGAGCAGGATCCCGGCGCCGTCACCCGAGTCCGGCTCGGAGCCGGTCGCGCCGCGGTGCTCGAGGTTGCGGAGCGCGGTGATCGCCTTCGCGACGATGTCGTGGCTCGCCTCGCCGGTCAGGTTTGCGACGAACGCGACGCCGCAGGCGTCGTGCTCGTGGCGCCCGTCGTAGAGACCCTGCGCCGGAGGGAAGGGCTGGGGCGGCGGGATCGCGTGCATACGGCAAAACCTCGGCGTCCTCGTGGCACCCCGAGCCTGTGGGAACGGTCGCTGCGGGTGCTGTGTCGTGCGGTGGAGCAGGGGACGACATTGGCCCGTGCGGGTCCGAATGCTACAGCACCGCGGCCGGCACCCCTGCGCGTCGCCGGAGCGCCGGTTCAGAGTCTGGACCGGTCCCGACCGGCGGGGACCGGGCCCGGTCAGCCGGTGAGTCAGCCGGTTGGTCAGCCGGTGGGTCAGCCGGTGGGTCAGCCGGTGGGTCAGCCGATCCCGGAGCTGCCGACGAGGCTGCCCACCAGGTAGGTCAGACCCGCGGCGGCGGCCCCGAGGATCGTCTGGCGCAGGCCGCCGTACCACCACGACCGGCTGGTCACCTGGGTGACCACCGCTCCGCAGCCGAAGAGCGCGACGAGCGTGACGACGAGGCCGGGCAGCAGCGTCCCGGCGCCCAGCAGGTAGGGCAGCACGGGCAGCAGCGCACCGACCGCGAAGGACAGGAACGAGGAGGCCGCGGCGAGCCTGGGCGAGGGCAGGTCGTCGGGGTCGACCCCGAGCTCCTCGCGGGCGTGGACGGCCACCGCGTTGTTGACGTCGACGTGGATCTGCCGGGCCACCTCGGCCGCCAGGCCCGGCGACAGTCCCTTCGCGACGTACATGTCGGCCAGCTCGCTGGTCTCCGCGGCCGGGTTGGCGATGATCTCGCGCCGCTCGATGTCGATCTCGCGCTGAGCGGCCTCGGACTGGCTGGCCACCGAGGTGTACTCCCCCGCCGCCATGGAGAAGGCGCCGGCGGCCAGCCCGGCCAGGCCGGCGAGCACGACGGCCGAGGAGCCCGTGTGGTCCTGGGTGCCGCCGGCGACGCCGGCGATCAGCGCCAGGTTGGACACCAGGCCGTCCATCGCCCCGAAGACCGCCGGGCGCAGCCAGCCACCGGTGACGTCGGCGTGCTCGTGGGAGATCTCCGGGGCGCCCGTGGAGGCGGCGTCTGCAGCCATGCCTTGAAAGTACCGACCCTCGGCAGGGATTTCACCGAAGGGGAGCCTCACCTGACCTCTGCCGACTCTCCTTCGGGCTCCGGCTCGCGGCCCTCCCGCCACACCGACTCCTCGCGGCCCGGGTGGCGACGGCCGGCCACGACGAAGTAGATGAGCCCGCCGAGGAACACCACGATCGACGTCCAGTCGTTCAGGCGCAGGCCGAACACGTCGTTCGCCTCCACGGCGTCGATGCGGAGGTACTCGATCCACGCTCGGCCCGCGGTGTAGGCCATCACGTACAAGGCGAACGCGCGCCCGTGACCCAGCTTGAACCTCCGGTCGGCCCACAGCACGAGCCCGGCGGTCCCCAGGTCCCAGATGCACTCGTAGAGGAAGGTGGGATGGAAGGTCTCGAACTGGGTGTATCCCTCGGGACGCTTGGTGGGGTCGGGGATCTTCAGCGCCCACGGCAGCGTGGTCGGCCGCCCGAACAGCTCCTGGTTGAACCAGTTCCCCCAGCGACCGATGGCCTGCGCGATCACGATCCCGGGTGCCAGCGCGTCGGCCAGCGGCGGCAGCTTGATGCCGAGGCGGCGGCAGCCGATCCAGGCGCCCACACCGCCGAGGGCGATCGCCCCCCAGATCCCGAGCCCGCCCTGCCACACGTAGAGGGCGGCCACCGGGTTGCCGCCCTTGCCGAAGTAGCGCGCCGGGTCGGTGATGACGTGGTAGAGCCGGCCACCCACCAGGCCGAAGGGGACCGCCCAGATGGCGATGTCGGAGACCTGGCCCCGCACGCCCCCGCGTGCCGGCCAGCGGCGTTCGCCGAGCCAGATCGCCACCACGACGCCGAGGATGATGCACAGCGCGTAGCCGCGGACCGGGAACGGCCCCAGGTGCCAGACCCCGCGGCTGGGGCTCGGGATGAAGAGCGCTGTCACTGGCCGGGCACCTTGTTCTCGAGGATCTTCTTGAGGTCGTCGGCGAGCGCGCCCGGTGCCGTGTCCTCGGTCCACACGAACGGCACGGTGCCGTCGGGGCGGAGTCCGAGGACCTGGGTGCCGTGCACGACGTCGTAGCCGCCCGAGGCGAGCTTCTGGCCCTTCTCGATGGGAACGCCGAAGGCCTTGCCGAGACGCACGATCCTCGTCAGGTCGCCGGTCGCGCCCTGGAAGGACCGGTCGAACCGGTTCAGGTAGGACCTCAGCCTGGTGGGGGTGTCGCGGGCCGGGTCCGTGGTCACGAAGACCATGCCGACCCGCGCGCGCTGGGCCGGGTCGAGTCGCACCAGGGCGGAGGCGAGGTTGGCCATCACCACCTGGCAGACGTCCGGGCAGTTGGTGTAGCCGAAGAACACCAGGGTCAGCGGGCGCCCCCGGGTGGCCGCGGTCAGGGTCAAGGGCGTGTTCGAGGTGCTCCGCAGCTGCACGCCCGGGGCGTGGTAGGGCCGGTCCAGCACGACGCCGTTGAGGCCGTCGGTGTCGTTCATGCGCACGTCCGTCACCGGGCCCTGCGCGGCCGGCGCCTGTCCCGCGCAGCCCGCGAGGGCCGGCAGCGCGACCAGCAGCGCCGCGACGAGGGCCGACAGCCGGGCCGGGAGGGCCCGCTGTCCCCGGTCAGCCACGGCGCACCCCCTCGGCCAGGTCGCGGGTCAGCTCGGCCAGCGAGGACAGGCCTGCCGAACGGTCCGACCCGGCGTCGAGCAGCCTGCGCACGAACGCCGAGCCGACGATGACGCCGTCGGCGAAGCCGGCCACCTCCGCGGCCTGCTCACCGTTGGACACCCCGAGGCCGACGCCGACCGGGAGGTCGCTGACCTCGCGGACCCGGTCCACCAGCGGCCCCGCCAGGTCGCTCGAGGACTCCCGGGCCCCGGTGACCCCCATGACCGCGGTCGCGTAGATGAACCCGCGGCAGCATCCCGCGGTCATGGCGAGCCGATCCTCGGTCGAGGAGGGAGCCACCAGGAAGACCTTGTCGAGGTCGTGCCGATCCGCGGCAGCGACCCAGTCCGCGGCCTCGTCGGGCACCAGGTCGGGAGTGATCAGGCCGGCCCCGCCGGCAGCGGCGAGGTCGCGGGCGAAGCGGTCGACGCCGTAGCGCTCGACGGGGTTCCAGTAGGTCATCACCACGGTCGGCACCCCGGTCGCCGCAACCGCCTCGACGGTGCGGATCACGTCCGTGGTGCGGATGCCGCCCTCGAGCGCGCGCTGTGCGGCCGCCTGGATCGTCGGTCCGTCCATGACCGGGTCGCTGTAGGGCAGGCCGACCTCGATGACGTCGCACCCCCCCTCGACCATGGCGCGCATGGCGGCGATGGACCCGTCGACGCTCGGGTAGCCCACGGGCAGGTAGCCCACCAGCGCGGCGCGCCCCTCGGCGCGGGCCGCCTGGAAGATCTTCTCGACGGCGCTCACAGCTTGAACCACTTCGCCGCGGTGTCGACGTCCTTGTCGCCGCGCCCGGACAGGTTGATGAGCAGCACGGCGTCGGGGCCGTAGCCGGGCCCGATCTTCAGCGCGCCGGCGAGGGCATGCGCGCTCTCGATGGCCGGGATGATGCCCTCGGTGCGGCACAGCAGCGCGAACGCGTCCATCGCCTCGGTGTCGGTGAT
>JAWWPF010000356.1:0-9731 GCA_033850795.1 Nocardioidaceae bacterium
AAGCAGTTCGAGCAGGAGCTGACCTACCCCGGCCAGATCAAGGTCACCGTGATCCGCGAGTCCCGGGCCACCGAGACCGCACGCTGACCCGCCGACCCGGCGCGTCCGCACGTCTCAACCCTGCCGACCCGGCGCGTCCTCACGTCTCAACCCCTCGACCAGGGGCGTCACCGGCGTGCTGGACCTACTCGCGAGCCCGCGCCACGGCGGCGTGAACCCGGGTCCCCCAGGAGCAGTGACCCGTTCCCTCCAGCCGGTGGGCGCGGCTCTCCCGGCGGTCCGGCGGCATCCGCCTCGACCGGCTACTTGGCGAGCTCGTGGGTGAGGGATGCCGCGTTCACCGTTCCGAGGCCCGAGGCCATGTCGTACCCGCGTCGGGCCGTGAATCCCCGCACGGTGTGAGTGGCTCCGTCCTGCTTGAAGGTCACGGTGTTGTTGCCGCGCGTGACGTCCACGATGCCGATCCTCCGCTGTGCCGCGAGCGCGTAGAGGCGCGGGTTGAGCAGACCGAGCCTGTGATGCGCTCGCTGCTTCGCGATCGCGACGACACCCGCGAACTCCGGCGACGACTCGCTCGTGCCACCGACGATGAAGTAGCCGGGCGTGAGGCCGCCCCCGGTGAAGCCGATGCGGACCAGCACGCCGCCGTCGACGGCAGCACTCATGCTGATGTCGGGCGTGCCGCGTCGCTGACCGACCACCCGGGCGACCGAGGACTGGTAGGGCGGCCGCACGAAGACGTGTGAGCGTCCGCCGCCGCCGGCCGCCACGGCTCCGAGAGCCGCCGTGTCGTTCCAGACGTTGTCGGGCCCGGTCCGGTGACCCTTCGCGTCGAGGTGCAGCTGCGTGCCTCCGATCGACGTCACCAACGGATCACTCGAGGGCCAGGAGTTGACCCGGTGGGTGTAGAAGTGCTGACCGTCGAGCTTGGGGTCCGTGGCGCCGGCGTCACCCGAGCTGGCCAGCACGGTGACGTGGTGGCGAGCTGCGTTCTTGAACGCGCTGCGTTGGCCCAGCAAGGCGCGCTTGGTCGGGAAGGTCTCCTCGGTGGCACCGAAGCTCTGGGTGATCACGTCCGCGAGATTGTGGTTGATCACGAAGTTCTCGGCCTTGACGATCTCCGGGATCCCGTGCAGACCCTCCGTCTCGGAGACGGGAGTCTCGACCAGGACAAGCTTGGCCCGCGGCGCCATCGCGTGCGCCCACTGCAGATCCAGACTCGTCTCCAAGGCCCAACCGGCCATGTCGGCATCGTTCGGGTCGAACGCGGGGACCTTGCCGGCCGGCTGGATGATCTGGAGACGCGGATCGCGCAGCCCGAAGTCCTTGTCGAACCGGTGCAGGTCGGCCCTGGCGGTGGGTGACCCGAACGCGTCGACGACGGCGATCGTGCTGCCGCGGCCATCGAGATCGCGCCTGTACAGCCGCTTGAGGTTGTAGGCCGTCTGCAGCTGGGACGGCTGGTAGCAGGCGATGTTCGCCGCCGCCCGGCACTCCGCCGTCGTGGGAGGCGACTGCCAGTGCTCGTGCCCCAGACGCACGGCGAAGGGCGCCAGGGCCGCGGACGCCGTGTCCGACCGCGCTGCGGGTTGCGGCGCCGCCACCCCCGAAGTCGCCAGGAGCAGTGCCGGAACGAAAGCTGAGACGAGGAGCGTGCGGGACGTCGTGCGGTGCATAGCGGGTCCTCCCCCGAGAGTTGGCCCACTGAAGCACCGCTGAAATCGGGTAGTCAATATCCTGTTCAGCCCCGACCGGCGGAGTGCCGCGGCGTAACCCTGCTCACCTCGGGGCATCACCCGGCGACTTATGGTTACCCCGTGCGTACGACGGAGCGCCTGCGCGGCCTTCCGGACCGGCAACCGACGACACGCGAACGAAGGACGGACACGTGACGCCCAAGAACCCGCTCGGCGCGATCAGGGACCTGGCGCTCGACGCGCTCAAGAATCCGAGGGGGACCGCCGAGAAGGCGGTGGACCAGGCCAAGGGCACCGCCGCGCTCGGCCTGTTGGCCGCGGGCCAGCTCAGCCGCACGGCGGTGGCCACGGCCGCCCGTGCGGTGGGGGGCATGGTCGGGGGCGGCGCCGAGCGGCTCGACGGCGAGACGCCCGACGGCTCCTCCGGCTCGCGTGCGGACCTGCGCCCGGTCCCACCGGTCAACGAGCCCGCACACCCCGGCACTGAACCTGCGACCGCGGTGGCCGTGGATGCGCCCGCCAAGCAGCAGGGCGACCCGACGGCTCCGAACCCGATCTCGCCGGCCCGCAGGGCCACCGCCAAGAAGACCGCGGCCAAGAAGACCCCCGCCGACACCGCAGCGGCGGCGAAGAAGGTGGCTGCCGACACGAGCACGGCCAAGAAGGCCGCGGCCCAGGACACAGGCGCGAAGAAGGCGGCTGCGAAGAAGGTCCCGGCGCAGAAGACCGCGAAGTCCGCGCCCCGTCCCACGACCACCGCGGCTGACGTCGGCGAGCCGCCGAGCGATGCCCAGGACGTGGACGCGACCCCCGCCGACGTGGCGAAGGCGGTCGCGAAGCGCAGCACGGCCAAGCGGACCACCGCCAAGACCGCCACAGCCACGAAGGCCACCGCGAAGAAGACCGCCGACGGACCGGCCAGGAAGACCGCCAAGAAGACCGCCAAGAAGGCCCCCGGCGGCGACGACACCCTCGTCTACACCAGCGACTCGAGCGACGGTCCCAGCAATCCGGACGGCGGCCTCGACCAGCCTCTGATCGACCCGGCCACCGTGAAGGCGGTGGCCAGCGCGGCCAGCACCTCACGTCGCGCCGCGGATCCCGACAAGGGCTGACCCCGGCGGTTTCGCGCAGCACCGCGGCCCCGCCGTACCCTGGTGCCGCCATGACTGCGACCCCTCAGACCGCCACGACCCCCGGTCCGTCCCGCACCTACGAGGTGCGGACCTACGGCTGCCAGATGAACGTGCACGACTCCGAGCGCCTCACCGGCCTGCTCGAGGACGCGGGGTACCTCCCCGCGCCCCGTGACCAGCAGGCCGACGTGGTCGTGTTCAACACCTGCGCGGTCCGGGAGAACGCTGACAACAAGCTCTACGGCAACCTCGGCCACCTCGCGCCGGTCAAGGCCGCCCACCCGGGCATGCAGATCGCCGTCGGAGGCTGCCTCGCGCAGAAGGACCGGGGCGAGATCACTCGCCGGGCGCCGTGGGTCGACGTGGTGTTCGGCACCCACAACATCGGGTCGCTGCCGGTGCTCCTCGAGCGAGCGCGGATCGCCGAGGAGGCGCAGGTCGAGATCCTCGAGTCGCTCGAGGTGTTCCCCTCCACGCTGCCCACCAAGCGCGAGTCGGCGTACGCCGCCTGGGTCTCGGTCTCGGTCGGCTGCAACAACACCTGCACCTTCTGCATCGTCCCGTCGCTGCGCGGGAAGGAGAAGGACCGCCGCCCCGGCGAGATCCTCGCCGAGATCGAGGCGCTGGTCGCCGAGGGCGTCACCGAGGTCACCCTGCTGGGGCAGAACGTGAACTCCTACGGCGTCGAGTTCGGCGACCGGCTCGCGTTCGGCAAGCTGCTGCGTGCCTGCGGGGAGATCGACGGGCTCGAGCGGGTCCGGTTCACCAGCCCGCACCCGAAGGACTTCACAGACGACGTGATCGCCGCGATGGCCGAGACCCCGAACGTCATGCCGCAGCTGCACATGCCGCTTCAGTCCGGCTCGGACAAGGTCCTCAAGGACATGCGACGGTCCTACCGTCAGGCCACGTACCTCGGCATCATCGACCGGGTCCGGGCCGCGATGCCGGACGCGGCCGTCACCACCGACATCATCGTCGGCTTCCCCGGCGAGACGGAGGAGGACTTCCTCGAGACGATGCGGGTGGTCGAGCGCGCCCGGTTCTCCGGCGCCTTCACCTTCCAGTACTCCAAGCGCCCCGGCACCCCGGCGGCCGTGCTCGACGAGCAGGTGCCGCGTGAGGTCGTCCAGGACAGGTACGAGCGGCTGGTCGCGCTCGTGGAGGAGATCGCCTGGGCCGAGAACAAGCGCCTGGTCGGCAGCACCGTGGAGCTGATGGTCGCGGAGGGCGAGGGTCGCAAGGACAGCCGCACGCACCGCCTGTCGGGCCGCGGCCCCGACAACCGTCTGGTGCACTTCGCGCCGGCCGACCGCGACGGTCGCCCGGTCGACGTACGCCCCGGCGACATGGTCGAGGTCGACATCACCTACGCGGCCCCGCACCACCTGGTCGCCGACGGTCCGGTCCGGTCGGTACGACGTACCCGCGCCGGCGACGCCTGGGCGGCACGCAGCGCACCCAGGACGCGAGCCGTCGCCCTGGGGCTGCCAACGGTCGGCGTGCCGTCGCAGCAGCCGACCGAGGTAGGTTGCGCCCTGTAGGCAGAGGTATGGCGGCCCGCCCGTCGAAGGAACAACGGACCTGTCAGTCGCCGACCGCGTCGATGCCGCGCTGCACGAGCTTGGGATCCGGCGTCGCCACGACGTCGTCGTCCTTGCCCGGGTACTCGAACCGCGACAGGAAGTAGCGCATCGACTCGAGCCGTGCCCGCTTCTTGTCGTTGCTCTTGATGGTCATCCAGGGCGCGTGCTCGGTGTCGGTGCGAAGGAGCATCTCCTCCTTGGCCTCGGTGTAGGCGTCCCACTTGTCGAGGGACTCCAGGTCCATCGGTGAGAGCTTCCACTGACGGACCGGGTCGACCTGCCGGATGATGAACCGCGTCCGCTGCTCCGACTGGGTGACCGAGAACCAGAACTTCGTCAGGGAGATGCCGCTCTCGACGAGCATCCTCTCGAAGACCGTGACCTGGTTGAAGAACTGCTGGTACTCGGCCTCGGACACGAAGCCCATCACCCGCTCGACTCCCGCGCGGTTGTACCAGGAGCGGTCGAAGAGCACCATCTCGCCCGACGTCGGCAGGTGGGGCACGTAGCGCTGGAAGTACCACTGGTTCTGCTCACGGTCGCTGGGCTTCGACAACGCGACCGTGTGCGCGTAGCGCGGGTTCAGGTGCTCCATGAACCGCTTGATCGTGCCGCCCTTGCCCGCGGCGTCCCGACCCTCGAACAGCAGCACGTGCTTCCCGCCGGTGTCGATCGTCCAGTTCTGGAACTTCAGGAGCTCGACCTGGAGCAGGTACTTCTGCTCGTCGTACACGTCGCGGTCGAGCCGCTCGTCGTACGGGTAGTTCTCGCGCCAGGTGTCGACCGCGTTGCCGGCGGCGTCGAGCAGCGTGGGGTCGTCGTCGTGGTCCTCGCCGAGGGTGTGGCCGTCGATGTGGAGCCTGTCGATGTACTCCCGGACGTTCTCCAGCATGGCCCGAAGACTACGTGGCTAGAAGCCGTGCACGACGATCGGTGCAGTGCTCCCCGCACGCACGGACTCGAGCACACGCCGCTCATGGGGTACGACGGGCGTCGGCAGCGTGTCCAGGTCGAACCACCGCAGGTCCGCGGCCTTCTCGGGCTCGAGCAGCTCCGGGGTCCCGGCCCACGAGGTCGAGAGGAAGAAGTAGTCGACCCGCTCGTCGAGGGGGTCGTCCCCGACACCGGTCCGCTGCATCGCGCACCAGGGCACCAGCTCGACGTCCTCGATCCCGACCTCCTCGCGGGCCTCCCGACGCGCCGCCTCGTAGACGGACTCGCCGCGCTCCACATGGCCCGCGACCGCGGCCGCCCAGTACCCGTCCATGTAGCCGGTCCCTTGCCGCAGCTGGAGCAGCACCTCGCGGCCGCCGGGCATCGGCGCGGGTCGGAGCATGAACACGTACGCCGCCGGGACGACGACGAAACGGCCCGTCAATGCCCGGGATTCTTGCTGGGGTCGAACCGGTGCTTGTTCGCGACGTGGCCCGGCCGGACCTCGCCCACCGTCCGGTCGACCCCGGAAGCCGGGGAGGCATCCACGTCTCCGCCGACGTCGGTCGTCGGCTCGCCCTGCGCGCTGCCCGTCGGGTCGGAGTCGTCGGCCTTGCCGAGCTCGTCCGGGACCGGAGTCGGGGGCGACTCGCCGTCGGGGCTGTGCTGCACGGACGCCAGGCTGCCGGTCCCCTCGATGCCCTCGAAGGGTCCCTCACGCTCGCTGCTGATGCCCATGTCGCCGGACAGGCCGGCGGGCCCGCCCGCGTTCGGGTGCGACTCGCGGTTGACGGTCTCCTCGGCCTCCTCGTGCTGACGAGGCTCCCTGGTCTCCTGCGGCTGGTCGGTGTCGCTCACTGGTCGTCCTCGCTCTGCTCGTCCGTCTGGTCCTCTCGGCCGGCCCCGGACGGCTGGTGGTCCTTGCGGCCGGGCCGGTCCGGCCGCCGTGCCGACTGGTCGTCGGACATGAACTCGTCGCGCCGGGCGTCACCGGCCGGCGGCTCGCCGACGAACTGGTCCCGGTCGACCTCGCGGGCCTCGCTCGAGTCGTCCTCCTGGCCACCCTCGGACATCGGCGTCCTCACTCGCCGCCGGAGCCGTCGGAGGGCTGGTCCAGTGCTGTCTCGGCGTTCTCCTCCTGCAGCTGCTCGTTGGCCTGCTCGGTCTGCGTCCGCGGGTGCGTCTCCCCGTCCGAGGTGGGGTCCCGCCGGGACGGAGGCGCCGGGATCGTCTGCGGTCCGTCGGGGAGGCTGCTGGGGTGGATCTCCGGCTCGGCCGTCGTCGGGTCCTCGTCCGGCTCGCCCGGCCGCGACGACCCGCTGAACCCGTCGCTGCGCTGCGGGCCCCCGGGAGCGGTGGGGGCGTCCGGACCCGGGGCGGCATGCGGGTTCGCCGGGCCGGTGGGGGTGTCCTGCCGTGTCTCGGTCATCTGTCCGGCGTACCCGGCGCGCCGGGCCCCGAAACCGGGCGCCCGGCCGGTTGGCAGACTCCTGCCCGTGTCCGACGACCCGGCGAGCCCGCCATACCTGCCGCCCGTGGTGGCGGTGGTGGGGCCGACGGCGGCCGGCAAGACCGACCTCTCCCTCGACCTCGCGGAGCGGCTGGGCGGAGAGGTCGTGAACACCGACGCGATGCAGGTCTACCGCGGCATGGACATCGGCACCGCGAAGCTGCCACCCGAGCAGCGTCGAGGGATCCCGCACCACCTCCTCGACGTGCTCGACGTCGAGGAGCAGGCCACGGTCGCTGAGTTCCAGAGCCGGGCGCGGACCGTCGTGGAGGACTGCCGGGCCCGAGGGGTGACGCCCGTGCTGGTCGGCGGCTCGGCGCTGTACACCCGCGCGGTCCTCGACCGGTTCGAGTTCCCCGGCACGGACCCCGCGCTCCGCGCCCGGCTCGAGGCCGACCTGGCAGCCGTGGGCCCGACGGCCCTGCACGACCGGCTGCGGGAGCGCGACCCCGAAGCGGCTGCCCACATCCTGCCCGGCAACACCCGTCGGGTGGTCCGGGCCCTCGAGGTGATCACCCTCACGGGGCGGCCGTTCACCGCCCGGCTCCCCGAGCTCGCCTACCACTTCACGGGCAGCGTGCAGGTCGGTGTGCGCATCCCGCGTCCGGTCCTCGACCGCCGCATCGAGCTGCGGGTACGTCGGATGTGGGACGCGGGCTTCGTCGACGAGGTGCGCCGGCTCGCCGAGGCGGGCCTGCGGGAAGGGCGTACGGCGAACCGCGCACTGGGCTACCAGCAGGTCCTCGAGCACCTCGACGGCCGGCTGACCGAGCAGGAGGCGTTCGACCGGACGGTTGCCGGGACCCGCCGGTTCGCCCGGCGCCAGGCGTCGTGGTTCGACAAGGACCCGCGGATCACCTGGGTCGACTGGGACGACCCGGACCGCCTGGAGCGCGCGCTGGCCGCGATCCGGGCCCGCTGAAGTGGCGAGCGGGGCGGCTCAGGCCACCCGCGTCGCGCGGCGCCGCCGGGCCGGCCCGGGCACCGCGACCAGGAACACCGCCGCGTCGCAGGAGGTGCAGCAGAACTCGCCCTCGGACCCGAAGTGGTCGACGGGCACCAGGATCCGTTCGTCGCCGCAGTCGGTGCAGGGCGCGCTCACGCCGGTCAGCATCAGCCGGTCCGCCCGGGACTCCACGTGCTTGTGCATGCCTCCGAGGCTGCCACGACCGACCGACGGTTTCGTCGAGCCACGCCCTGGGAGGGGCCCCGATACCCTGAGGCGGTGGACACACTGGGCTACTGGAAGGGTCACGGCACCGAGAACGACTTCGTTCTGCTGCCCGACCACGGCGGCACCCTGCTCGGTGACCTCGCACCTGGCCAGGTCGCCGACCTGGCCGCCCGGCTCTGCGACCGTCGCGCCGGGATCGGCGCGGACGGTGTGCTCCGGGTGGTCCGCACCGATGCCTGCGACGACCCCGCCGCCGTCGCTGCCCGGGGCGAGGCGGAGTGGTTCATGGACTACCGCAACGCCGACGGCTCCCTGTCGGAGATGTGCGGCAACGGCATCCGGGTCTTCGGCCGCTACCTCGCCGAGCAGGGCCTCGTCGACAGCACCGCCCAGGTGCCGGTGGCGACCCGCGGCGGCACCAAGCGGCTGACGTTCTCCGGGGACTCCATCAGCGTCGACATGGGGCCGGCGCAGGTCCTCGGCGAGACCAAGGTGGCGGTCGGTCCCCGCTCCTGGCCCGCCCTCCACGTGTCGATGGGCAACCCGCACGCGGTGGCGCTCGTCGACTCGCTGGACGAGGCCGGGCCGCTGCACGAGGCGCCCACGCACGACCCCGCCGAGTACCCCGACGGCGTGAACGTGGAGTTCGTCGTGCGCCGCGGACAGCGGCACGTCGCGATGCGGGGGCCCGAGCGCGGCTCCGGCGAGACCCGCTCCTGCGGCACCGGGGCATGCGCGGTGATGGTCGCCGCGGCGCTCGCCGACGGGGTCGACCCGCGGCATCCGGCGGGTACGACGTACCGGGTCGACGTACCCGGAGGGCGGCTCGAGGTGACCTGGACCGAGGCGGGCCGCGTGATCCTCACCGGCCCGGCCGTGCTCGTCGCCCGCGGCGAGTGGCTGGGACCGAAAACCCGTCGATAGGCCGCCCGATCCGCGGTTTACTGGAGGAGTTCGGGGAATCGTCCCGAGCGCGGCGACGTTCTACCTGGTGGATATGACTAGCGCACACGAGCAGCACCCCGACACCGAACGAACCGACAACGCCCTCGAGGGCCTGGACGGGCCAGGCAGCCCCGACGGGCCCGACAGCATGGGCCACATCGACCTCGACGACGCCCTGCTGGAGACCGAGGGGTGGGCCGAGGAGCCCGACCCCGAGGAGCCCGGCAGGCGCGACGACAGCACCGGCGACTACGACCTCGCCGAGCGGCATGCCCTGCGGCGGGTCGCCGGGCTCTCGACCGAGCTCGAGGACATCACCGAGGTCGAGTACCGCCAGCTCCGCCTGGAGCGGGTCGTCCTCGTCGGCGTGTGGACCGAGGGATCGGTCGCGGACGCCGAGAACTCGATGGCCGAGCTGGCACTCCTCGCGGAGACGGCCGGCTCCCAGGTCCTCGACGCGCTCTACCAGCGACGCCAGAAGCCCGACCCCGCGACGTACATCGGCCGCGGCAAGGTCGACGGCCTGCGGGAGATCGTCCAGGCGACCGGCGCGGACACGGTGATCTGCGACGGTGAGCTCGCCCCCAGCCAGCTGAGGAACCTCGAGGACCGGGTCAAGGTGAAGGTCGTCGACCGCACTGCGTTGATCCTCGACATCTTCGCCCAGCACGCGAAGTCCCGTGAGGGCCAGGCCCAGGTCGAGCTCGCGCAGCTGAACTACATGAAGCAGCGGCTGCGTGGCTGGGGTGG
>JAWWPF010000362.1:0-20765 GCA_033850795.1 Nocardioidaceae bacterium
CGAGGAAGGCCGGCAGGCGCACCTCAACGGCCGGATCCCCGCAGCCCTCGGCGACGTGGCGGCGGACCTGCTGGCGACCGACCCGGACATCCGGACGACGGACATCCTGGCAGTGAAGTAGCCCGGCGACCCTCCCGGACAGGCGTCCGGGGCCGCGTTGCGAGATGCGCGACCAGGTGGTCTGGACAGCCGGTGCTACGGCAGCAAGAACTGTCAGAGGTCGCCGATAGCGTCCCGTGCATGGTGGTGGAGACGGTCGAGGCGTCCGGCGTCGAGGAGACGCTGGACGCCGTCGACCGTCTGTACGAGACCCGCGTCGAGGCCGAGGCCCGGACGTTCGAGCTCGCGGCGCACTTCGCCGACCTGCACTCCGGTGACTCCCTTCGCAAGCGCCCCGCAGGCACGCCCGCCGGCCGCGAGCGCGCCGTCCCGCTCGGCGGTGAGGGTACGCCCCGGGTCGCGGAGTTCGCGGTCGCCGAGCTCGGCGGTCGGATGCGGACAGGCACGTGGGCGGCTCGTCACTACATCGCTGATGCACTCGACGTCCGGCACCGGCTGCCGTCGATCTGGGAGCGGGTGCGGTCACGGGAGTGCCGGGTGGGCAACGCCCGTCTGGTCGCCGCGCGAACCCGCCACCTGACCGCCGATGCAGCCGCGTACGTCGACCGCGCCATGGTCGACTTCGTGGACGGCTCGCTGCCGTGGGGCCGTTTCGAGACGCGCCTGATGGGCAAGGTGGTCGCCGCCGACCCGGAGACGGCGGCCATGAGAGAAGCGGCCAGGGTCAAGGAGCAGTTCGCCAAGCGGACCCGGTCGTCGGAGGACGGCACCGCTGGGTTCTACGTCCGGTCCACGGTCGGGGTCATCGCCCGGCTGGACGCGACCGTCGAGTTCGTCGCGGACGCACTGAAGGCGTTCGGCGACACCGAGGACCGGGACCTACGGCGGGTCAAGGCGATCCTCATCCTCTGCAACCCCGCGAAGGCGGTGGAGCTGCTGGCGGCGTTCGCTGCGATGCGCTCGCGCACCCTGCCGGCGGACGGTGACGTTCCGGAGAGCCCCACAGCCGGTGAAGCGACCGATGCGCCGGACCATCACGACGCCGAGCCCGATGTCGGGCCGGACGACGCCCTGGCCCGGATGGACGCCTTCGCGCGAAGGGTCGGCTTCACCCCGTGCCGCCTTCCGGCGTGGCTCGCCGCCCGGACCTCGACGGAGGACGTGCCGGAGTTCGTCTTCGACTGGTCCAAGCTGCTGCCGCCGGTCACGCTGAACCTGCACATCTGCGCCGAGGCGGCAGACGATGCTCCCGGGCAGGCGGTGGTCCGCTGGGACGGTGTCGGGCCGGTCACCGAGAGCTTCGTGCGCGAGCATCTCCGGCCCGTGCACTCCTTCGTGATCCAGCCGGTGATCGACCTCGCCAACATGGCACCGGTCGATGCCTACGAGATACCGGACCGACATAGGAAGGCCGTGCTCCTCCGGACGCCGGCCGACTGCTTCCCGTTCTCCTCCGCGCTGCCCGATCCGACCACTCCGGTCGACATCGACCACAGCGAGGCTCACCATCCCGCGCCCACAGGCACCGGGGAGGAGGCGTTCATGTCGCGGCTGGACAACTACGGCCCGCTGGGCCGCTTCCACCACCGGGTGAAGACGCATGGTCGTTGGCTGCTTCGGCAGCCGTTCGCCGGCATCTACCTGTGGCGGGACCCGCACGGCCAGGTCTTCCTGGTCGACCACTCCGGGACCCACAAGGTCACCGCGCCGGGAGCCGCAGCCGGGGTCGCCACGGCCTCGAACCTCGAGCTCGAGATCCATCCCGCAGACGTGGTCATCGAGGTCGACTTCGGCCGGGGCCTCTGACGAGGACGTGCCTAGGTGTCACTCAGACGGAGGATCTCGTCAACGACTCGCTCGAGCGGTGCCGTCGCATCGACCGCGACACCCCCTGTCGGTAGGTCCTCTCTCGTTCGATGCAAGCGCAGAGCGACCTCCCGCTCCTCGGGCCTTCCGCCCCACTCGTCCTCCGGTCGCTCGGCGAGCCGGTTAATCAGCGTGTCACGGTCGACCTCCAGGACGAAGACCCCGTCGAACAGGTCGATGAACGTCGAGAAGTTCCTGGAGCCACCGCAGAAGAACATCACCGCGGCGTCCTGGCGGCCGACCAGCGCTCGCACCTTGTCCACGTCCCAGATGTGGTGCTCGTGCCTTCGGCCCTCCGTGGGAGCGCCAGTCTCGGGGTCGCCCTGATAGGCAAGCTCGTTGTCCCCATTGATGGCAAAGTACCCACGCCGCTGGAGCTCCTTGCAGACCGAGGTCTTGCCGGTCCCCGAGACGCCTTCGATCAGGTAGTTCCTGACGCCCATCGACAGAGGATACAAAGCAGCGGTGCTCCCCCAGGACGCCGCGCACGGTCACTTTCGCAGCCCGGGATCCGTCATGCTGGTGAGGACGGATCACGGAGGCGAGGACGGTGAGCGTGCAGGACGACGAGCTGCTGGCGCGACGGTTCGAGGAGCACCGCGACCGGTTGGTCGCCGTGGCCTACCGGATGCTGGGCTCCACGGGTGAGGCCGACGACGCGGTGCAGGAGGCCTGGATCCGGCTGAGCCGCTCCGACGCCGACGAGGTCCGCAACCTCGGCGGCTGGCTGACGACGGTCGTGGCGCGGGTCTGCCTGGACATGCTTCGCTCCCGCACGTCGAGGCGCGAGGACGCGTTCGAGAGCGACCGTCACGAGACGAGCGTGACGGCGGAGGAGGCGGGCCACCCGGAGCACGAGGCCCTGCTCGCCGACTCGGTGGGGATGGCCCTGCTCGTGGTCCTCGAGACACTGGCTCCTGCGGAGCGGCTCGCGTTCGTCCTGCACGACCTGTTCGCGGTGCCGTTCGACGAGGTCGCGCGGATCCTGGGGCGTACGCCGACCGCGACCCGCCAGCTCGCGAGCCGGGCTCGGCGGCGCGTGCAGTCCCCGGACCGGACGCTGGACGCCGACCGGGTCGTGCAGGGTCGAGTGGTCGAGGCCTTCCTGGCGGCCTCGCGTGGCGGCGACCTCGAGGAGCTCGTCTGGCTGCTGCACCCGGACGCCGCGGTGCACGCCGACGCGGCGGCGGTGGCGACCGGCGCGACGGCCGAGGTCCTCGGTGCCCAGGCGGTGGCCGAGACGTTCGTGGGCCGGGCGCGGGCCGCCCGACCGGCGCTCCTGGACGGCTTCGCGGCGGCGGTCTGGAGCACAGGGGGCCAGCCGCGGGTGGTGTTCGGCTTCACGGTCCTCGACGGCAAGATCGCCGAGATCGAGCTGATCGCGGACCCCGACGTCCTGGCGCACCTGGACCTGGTGCCGGGGTCAGCGACGGCCTGACTCGGTGTACGCCGGCCCGCCCGGTCCGGCCAGGGAGGCGAGAGCGGACTCGATCCGGCGGGCGGTGAAGTCCGCGCAGTGCTCACGGACCTCCGCGGCGGTGCAGAAGTCGGCCGAGGCGATCTCTCGTTCCTGCAGGACTGCGTCCTGGAGCACCGACGGCTCACGCACGCCGCCGTCGAACACCAGGCACAGGGCGTCGTCCCACCCGCTCCACGGCGGCAGCCAGTCCGTCAGCAGCAGCGGGCCTGCAGGGATCTGGAGGCCGAGCTCCTCCTCGACCTCACGGGCTACCGCGTCCTGCGGCGACTCGTTGACCTCGACCACGCCGCCCGGCAGGTCCCAGTCGCTCTTGTACGTGAGCCGGCAGAGCAGCACCCGGCCCTGGTCGTCCCGGACCAGCATCTGCGCGATGGCCCGCTTGCGCGGCAGGAACGAGTTGAGCAAGGACCTGAAGCCCTGCGGGTCCGCGGTCGGCGGGTCGGTGGCCAGCCGCGCGAGCACGACCTGGTCCTCGCGGTCCCCGTCGACGAGCCGGTGCCCGCGCAGCACGCCTTCGCGCCGAAGCCCGGACCGCGTGGCCACCCGGACGTCCCGCTCGTCGGCCGGGTCGACGAGCGCCTCCACCCGGTCGAGGCCCACCGCCCGGAACGCGTAGTCGACGAGCAGGCCGAGTGCGCGGGTCGCGTAGCTCTGGTCCGCGGACCCGGCGGCGAGCTCCCAGTCGAGACGGCCACGGCCGTCGGGCCGTTCGCTGAGGCTGACCGTGCCCATCTCCTCGCCGTCGTGGGTGACGGCGAACAGGTGGCTGCCGTTGCCCGCCTGGCGGGGTCGCAGCACGACGACCCCGTCGGTCAGCTCCGGCTCCTGCAGCATCAGGCCGGGCGGAGCCAGAGGGTCGCGAGCGGCGGGATGGTCACGGTCGCCGACGCTGGCTGACCGTGGTGCGGCCCCTCGGTCGCGCGGACCAGGCCCATGTTGCCCACCCCCGAGCCCGAGTAGAACTCAGCGTCCGTGTTCAGCAGCTCCGACCAGGATCCCGTCCGTGGCAGTCCGAGCTCGTAGCCGTGGTGCGGTATGGCGGAGAAGTTGGCGACGCAGACCAGCGGCCCGTCGTCGGGGTTCTTCGGCTTGCGGATGAAGCTGAACACGTTGTTGCCCGAGTCGTTCGCGTCGATCCACTCGAACCCCGACCCCTCGGTGTCGAGCGACCACAGCGCGGACGTCTCGCGGTACAGCCGGTTCATGTCGCGCACCAGCGACTGCACTCCGCGGTGGTCGGCGTTGTCCAGCAGCCACCAGTCGAGCTCGCGGTTCTCCGCCCACTCCGACTCCTGGCCGAACTCGGAGCCCATGAAGATCAGCTGCTTCCCCGGATGCGCCCACATGTAGGCCAGGAACGTGCGGAGGTTGGCCAGCTGCTGCCAGCGGTCCCCGGGCATCTTGCGCAGCAGCGAGCCCTTCCCGTGCACGACCTCGTCGTGGCTGATCGGGAGGATGTAGTTCTCGGAGTAGGCGTAGACCAGCGAGAAGGTCATCTGCCCGTGGTGGTACTGGCGATGCACCGGGTCGTTCTGGACGTAGCCCAGGCTGTCGTGCATCCAGCCCATGTTCCACTTGAACCCGAAGCCCAGGCCGCCCAGGTGCGTCGCGCGGGTGACTCCCGGCCAGGACGTCGACTCCTCGGCGATCGTCATCGCGCCGGGGACCCGCCGGTACGCCGTCGCGTTCATCTCCTGCAGGAACGAGACGGCCTCGAGGTTCTCGCGACCGCCGTACACGTTGGGGCTCCACTGCCCGTCCTCGCGGGAGTAGTCCAGGTAGAGCATCGACGCGACCGCGTCCACCCGCAGGCCGTCGACGTGGAACTCCTCGAGCCAGTACAGCGCGTTGGAGACCAGGAAGTTGCGGACCTCCTTGCGCCCGAAGTTGAAGACGTAGGTCCCCCAGTCGGGGTGCTCGCCCCGCGACGGGTTCGGGTCCTCGTACAGCGGGGTCCCGTCGAAGCGCGCCAGCGCGAACTCGTCCTTCGGGAAGTGCGCGGGGACCCAGTCCACGATGACGCCGATGCCGGCCTGGTGCAGCCGGTCGACCAGGTGACGCAGCCCGTCCGGGTCGCCGAAGCGTGCGGTGGGGGCGAAGTACGACGTGACCTGGTACCCCCACGACCCGCCGAACGGGTGCTCCATCACCGGCAGGAACTCGACGTGGGTGAACCCGGTGTCCAGCAGGTAGGGCACCAGCTCGTCGGCGAGCTGTGCGTAGGACCGCCCCCTGCGCCACGACCCCAGGTGCAGCTCGTAGATCGACATCGGCTTCTCGTGCGCCGTGTCGGCCTTGCGGGCGTCCATCCAGGCGTCGTCAGCCCAGGTGTGCTGCGACTCGAAGACCACCGACGCCTGCGCGGGCGGCACCTCGGTCGCGAAGGCCAGCGGGTCCGCCTTCTCCCGCCACTGGTTGTCGGCGCCGAGCACCACGTACTTGTAGTGCGCCCCCGAGCCGACCCCGGGGACGAACAGCTCCCAGACCCCCGAGACCCCGAGCGCCCGCATGGGGTGCTCGCGTCCGTCCCAGCTGTTGAAGTCCCCCTTCACCCGCAGGCCCTTGGCGTTGGGCGCCCACACCGCGAAGGAGGTGCCGGTCACCGGGCCGGTGGGGGACTGGTAGATGTGCACGTGGGCGCCGAGGACGTCCCAGAGGCGCTCGTGCCGCCCCTCGTTGATCAGGTGCAGGTCAAGGTCCCCGAGGGTGGGGAGGTAGCGGTAGGCGTCGTCGGTGACCGTCGGTGGACCGCCCGGGTAGGTCACCTCCAGGCGGTAGTCCGGCACGTCCGGCTGGTTGAGGACGCCGGCCCAGATCCCTTCGTACTCGTGCTCGAGGCGGACCCTCTCCTTGCCGAGCAGGACCACGACGGACTCCGCGAGGGGCCGGAAAGCCCGGATCGTCACGCCGCCGTCGTGCAGGTGTGCCCCCAGTACGCCGTGCGGGTTGCCGTAGCGGCCCTTGACGACCTGGTCGAGGGTCTCCTTGTCGAGGGGGAGGACCTTGCTCGTGGCCTCGCTCATGCCGGGTTCGCCTCCTGGGCCGGACGGCCGTCCGGATCTGGGTCCGTGTGGGTGTCGTGTCGTTCGGCGTGGGTGACGCGGGCGAGGGCACCGAGCGGGATCGGCAGCCAGGTGGGCCGGTTGCGCGCCTCGTAGACCGCCTCGTAGACCGCCTTGTCCGCCACGTAGGCGCGCAGGATGGTGTTCTGCTCCTCCGACAGCCCGCCGCCGTGGGAGGTGCGCCCACTGTTGTCGGCATAGCCGCGCAGGAAGGCCGACTGGTTGCGGTCGGCCCACTCCGCCGCCCGGAAGGCGATCTGCCGGTTGGCCTGCTCGTCGGCATGGAAGTCGACCACCACCGCGTGCGCCGCGTAGTCGAAGGAGCGCAGCATCCCGGCCACGTCGCGCCACACCAGGTCCGGCTTGACCCGTTCGGCCAGCGGCTTGGCGGGCTCGCCCTCGAAGTCGACGATCTTCCAGCCCTTGACGGTGCGCAGCGTCTGCCCGAGGTGGAAGTCCCCGTGCACGCGCTGGGCGGTGGCGCTCACCCCGGCTGCGCCGAGCTCCGCCACCGCATGGAACGTCTCCCGCAACGCGTCGGCGTGGTCCTCGAGCTCGGGGACGACCGCCACGGCCGCGTCGAGGCGCGTCGTCATCGCCTCGGACAACGCCGTCAGCTGGTCCGCGCCCCAGGCCTCCGTCGGGAACTGCGCGACGAGCGCGTCGTGGACCTGCGCGGTGGCCAGCCCGAGTCGCTCGGCCTCGCCCGCGAAGTCGCCACCGACCTCGTCCGCGTGCAGGTCGGCCTCCGCGAACAGGTCGCGGACGCTTGCCAGTGCCAGGTCCCAGCCGTCGCTCGCGGTGCGCAGGAACTGCTGGAGCATCGCCAGCTGCATCGGGTCCTCGGCGCCCACGGACAGCTCCAGCCACCCATAGAGGGCGGCCACGTGATCGCTGCCCTGCTCGGTCAGCGCCTTGTGGATCACCACGTCGGGGTTGCGGCCGGGCGTGACCTTGCGGAACACCTTCATCAGGCAGTCGTCGCCGAAGGCTACCGAGGAGTTGCTCTGCTCCCCGGAGAAGAGCGTGGAGTGCGTGTCCAGGTCGAGCTCGTGGCCGGGCAGCCGGAAGAAGGTGAGGTCGCCGACCTTGGCCTCGTCGGCGAAGGCGCGCAGCCACAGGGCCGTCGCCTCCCGGTCGTGGACCGCGTCGTAGGCGACCACCGCGCCGAGCTCCTCGTCCTTCCAGGACCCGACCAGCGCGTGCTCGAGGCGCTCCTGCTCCTCGGTGTAGTAGGCCAACGGGACCTGGTAGGTCTCCGTGTCATCGCCGGTGTCGTCTCCCGTGCCGTGGTACCGCAACGTCACCAGCTCGATCCCGACCCGCGGGTCGGCCCCACCAGCGCTGTCGAGCAGGCCGGCCCGGCGTACGTCGACCACGGTGAAGTCACGCCCCTTGCCGCCGAACCACCGGGCGGTCTCGACGTACTCGCGCACGAGCAGGGCTGCGTCCTCGTTCACGCGTGGCCACCCTCCTCCGGGCTGGGGAGCCGGAACCAGTAGAACCCGTAGGCACCGAGGGTGAGCAGGTAGGGGAGCTCGCCGATCACCGGGAACCGCACGCCGCCGAGCAGCTCGATGGGCGCCACGCCCTCGAACTTGCGGAGGTCGAGCTCCACGGGCTGCGGGAAGCGGGAGAGGTTGTTCACGCAGAGCACCGTGTCGGTCGACCCGTCTGCGGCGGCGTACTCGCGCACGTAGCTGAGCACGCTCGGGTTCGAGCCGCCGAGGTCGGTGAAGTCGCCGAGCCCGAACGCCGGGTGCTTCTTGCGCCCGTGGATCATCCGTCGGGTCCAGTGCAGCAGCGAGGAGGCGTTCTCCAGCTCCGCCTCGACGTTGACCCGCTGGTAGCCGAAGACCGGGTCCTGGATGGGAGGCAGGTGCAGCCGCCCGGGGTTGGCGTTGGAGAAGCCCGCGTTGCGGTCCGGCGTCCACTGCATCGGGGTGCGCACACCGTCGCGGTCGCCGAGCCAGATGTTGTCGCCCATCCCGATCTCGTCGCCGTAGTAGAGCACCGGCGAGCCGGGCAGCGACAGGAGCAGCGCGGTGAACAGCTCCATGGTGTTCACGTCGTTGTCCAGCAGGGGGGCGAGCCGCCGCCGGATGCCGATGTTGGCCTTCATCCGCGGGTCCTTGGCGTACTCGCCCCACATGTAGTCCCGGTCCTCGTCGGTGACCATCTCGAGGGTGAGCTCGTCGTGGTTGCGCAGGAAGATGCCCCACTGGCAGTTCTGGGGGATCGGCGGGGTCTGCTCGAGGATCTCCGAGATCGGGAACCGCGACTCGCGCCGGACGGCCATGAAGATGCGCGGCATCACCGGGAAGTGGAAGCACATGTGGCACTCGTCGCCGACCCAGGTGCCCGTCGCGTTCTCGTGCCGCCCACCGAAGTAGTCCACGACGTCGGACGGCCACTGGTTCGCCTCGGCGAGCACCACCCGGTTCGGGTAGTTCTCGTCGATGTACCGGCGGACCTCCCGCAGGAAGTCGTGGGTCTCCTTGAGGTTCTCCCCGTTCGTGCCGGGTCGCTCGTAGAGGTAGGGGACGGCGTCCAGCCGGAACCCGTCGATGCCCATGTCCAGCCAGAACGACAGGGCGGCGAACATCGCCTCGTGCACCTTGGGGTTGTCGAAGTTCAGGTCGGGCTGGTGGCTGTAGAAGCGGTGCCAGAAGTACTGCTGGCGCACCGGGTCCCACGTCCAGTTCGACGGCTCGGTGTCGACGAAGATCACCCGGGCGTCCTCGTAGAGCTCGTCGCTGTCGGACCACACGTAGAAGTCGCCGTACGGCCCCGTGGGATCCTCGCGGCTGGCCTGGAACCACGGGGGCTGGTCCGAGGTGTGGTTCATGACGAAGTCGATGATCACCCGGATGCCGCGGTCGTGCGCCGCGTCGAGGAACCGGTGGAAGTCCTCCACGGTCCCCACCTCGGGGAGGATGTCGGTGTAGTCGGAGATGTCGTAGCCGCCGTCGCGCAGGGGCGAGGACATGAACGGCGGGACCCACAGGCAGTCGACACCCAGCCAGGCCAGGTAGTCGAGCTTCTCGATGAGGCCGTTGAAGTCACCGACGCCGTCGCCGTTGCTGTCCTTGAACGAGCGGACCAGGACCTCGTAGAACACCGCGGTCTTGAACCAGTCGGGCGTGTCCTGCAGTAGTGCGTCCTCGGTGACCGTCACGCTCTGCTGGCTCATTGCCCGGGCCTCCGCACGGTGAGGATGTGGGCCGGCTCGAAGAAGGGGTCGAGGCGGACGTAGTTCTGCTCGCCCCAGGTCCAGGACTCGCCGCTGAGCTCGTCGTGGACGACGAACTGCTCGCTCCAGTCCACCCCGAGTGCCGGCAGGTTCAGGTGCACCATCGTCTCGCGGGTGCCGTGCGGGTCGACGTTGACCACGACGATCACGGTGTCGTCTCCGCTGGTCTTCGAGTAGACCATCACCGCGTCGTCCTCGCTGGAGTGCACGACCAGATTCCTCAACCGCTGCAGGGCGGGATGCTCTCGCCTGATCTCGTTGAGGCGGGTCAGGTATGGCGCCAGGGTGCGTCCCTCCGCGGCGGCGCCGTCCCAGTCCCGGACCCTGATCTGGAACTTCTCGGTGTCCAGGTACTCCTCGCTCCCGGGGCGCACGGCGACGTGCTCGAAGAGCTCGAACCCGGAGTACACGCCCCAGCTCGGAGACCCGGTCGCCGCCAGCACGGCCCGGATCTTGAACGCCGCAGGACCGCCGTACTGCAGGAAGGCGTGCAGGATGTCCGGGGTGTTCACGAAGAAGTTCGGCCGCATCACGCTCGCGGTCTCGTGGGCGACCTCGTCGAAGTACTCCTCGAGCTCCCACTTCGCGGTGCGCCAGGTGAAGTAGGTGTAGGACTGCTGGAAGCCGACGGTGCCGAGGGCGCGCATCATCGCGGGCTTGGTGAACGCCTCGGCCAGGAAGAGCACGTCCGGGTCGGTCTTGCGGACCTGGCCCAGCAGCCACTCCCAGAACTCGACCGGCTTCGTATGCGGGTTGTCGACCCGGAACACCCGCACGCCGTGCGACATCCACAGCCGGACGATCCGGAGCACCTCGTGGTAGATGCCCTCGGGGTCGTTGTCGAAGTTGATCGGATAGATGTCCTGGTACTTCTTCGGCGGGTTCTCGGCGTAGGCGATGGAGCCGTCGGCGCGGGTGGTGAACCACTCGGGGTGGCTGGTCACCCAGGGGTGGTCGGGCGCGGCCTGCAAGGCGAGGTCGAGGGCCACCTCCAGCCCGAGCTCGCGGGCCCGCGCGACAAAGGCGTCGAAGTCCTCGAAGGTCCCCAGGTCCGGGTGGATCGCGTCGTGGCCGCCCTCGGTGGAGCCGATGGCCCACGGGGACCCCACGTCGTCCGGGCCCGGGTCGAGGGTGTTGTTGCGGCCCTTGCGGTTGACCCGGCCGATGGGGTGGATCGGCGGGAGGTAGACGATGTCGAAGCCCATCTCGGCGACCGCGTCGAGGCGCTTTGCCGCAGTCCGCAAGGAGCCCGAGACGACCTTCTCGGCGCCGGTGGCGGGGTCGGTCTCGACGTAGGCGCCCTCGGAGCGCGGGAAGAACTCGTACCAGGAGCCGTACAGGGCCCGCTCGCGGTCCGCGAACAGCGGGAACGGCCCCTCCTCGGTCACCAGGTCGCGCAACGGGTGCTCGGCGAGCACGGCGTCCACCTCGGCGGAGACCGCCGCGTGGAACCGGACCTCGTGGGGCCGGCTCGTGTCCCGCATGGCGGTGACAGCGTCCCCGAGGACCATGCGCGCCGCCGAGCGCTTCGGGAGGGCCTCGGCGGCCCGCTCCAGCAGCAGAGCGCCTTCGGTGAACATCAGCTCCACGTCCAGGCCGGCGGGGATCTTGATGCCGGCGTCGTGGCGCCAGGTCGCGACCGGGTCGCCCCAGCCCTCGATGGAGAAGCTCCAGGGGCCGACCTCGTCGGGGGTCACCTCGGCGTGCCAGAGGTCGGGCTCCTGCGGGTCCTTGCTCATCCGCACCCACGGACGGCGCTTCCCGTCCGGCCCGGTCAGCACCACGTCCGCGTTGAGCGCGTCGTGCCCCTCGCGGAACACCAGGGCGCTCACCGGGATCGCCTCACCGACGGTCGCCTTGGCGGGATACCTGCCACCCTCGACGACAGGACTGACCGCCATGATGGGAATTCGTCCGACCATGGGGCCAACGTACCGTCCCGGGCCCTGGCTGAAACGCGGGGTTTGACTTCCGCGAAGCCGGGCACGGAGGCAGGCGGATCGGCGTGGTGCGCCGCCAATTGGATCGTTCAAGTCCTCCTACGTTAAGGTGCCCCGGTGAGAGCTATCCGCCGATTCACCGTCCGTCCCGTCCTGCCCGAGCCGCTGCAGGCGCTGGGGGAGCTGGCCGGCAACCTGCGCTGGTCGTGGCATCCCGAGACCCAGGACCTCTTCGCCGCCGTGGACGGCAAGGCGTGGGCCGCATCCGGGCGCGACCCCGTGCGGATGCTGGGCGCCGTACCCCGCAAGCGGCTGCAGCAGCTGGCAGCCGACGAGTCCTTCCTCGAGCGGCTCTCGGCAGCGCGCGCGGACCTCGAGCACTACCTCACCGGGGACCGCTGGTACCAGCGGCTCGCGGAAGGCGACACGACCACGCCGCGGGCGATCGGCTACTTCTCGCCGGAGTTCGGCATCACCGCGGTGCTGCCGCAGTACTCCGGCGGCCTCGGCATCCTCGCCGGCGACCACCTCAAGACCGCGAGCGACCTCGGCGTGCCCATCACCGGCGTGGGGCTGCTCTACCGGCACGGCTACTTCCGTCAGTCGCTCTCCCGCGACGGCTGGCAGCAGGAGACCTACCCGGTCCTCGACCCCGACGGGCTGCCGCTCTCGCTGCTGCGCGAGGAGGACGGCTCGGTCGCCAAGATCGTGATCGGCCTGCCGGGTGAGGAGACCCTGACCGCCCGCATCTGGGTGGCCCAGGTCGGCCGCGTGCCCCTGCTGCTGCTCGACTCCGACGTGGAGGAGAACAGCGAGGTCATCCGCACCGTCACCGACCGGCTGTACGGCGGCAACACCGAGCACCGGCTCCGCCAGGAGATGCTCCTCGGCATCGGCGGGGTCCGGGCCATCCGCGCCTTCTCCCGGCTGCACGGCGCTCCCGAGCCGGAGGTGTTCCACACCAACGAGGGGCACGCGGGCTTCCTGGGGCTCGAGCGGATCCGCGAGCTCACCGAGGACAACGGCCTGACCTTCGACGCCGCCCTGGAGGTCTCCCGCGCCGGCACCGTCTTCACCACCCACACCCCGGTCCCCGCGGGCATCGACCGCTTCCCGCGCGACCTCGTCGCGCAGTACTTCGGCGGCGACAACGCGTGCCCCGGCGTCCCCGTCGACCGCATCCTGGCGCTCGGCTCCGAGGACTACGAGGGTGGCGACCCGGCCATGTTCAACATGGCGGTGATGGGCTTCCGTCTGGCGCAGCGCGCCAACGGCGTCTCCAAGCTCCACGGGGTCGTCAGCCGCGGCATGTTCGGCGGGCTCTGGCCGCAGTTCGACGCCGAGGAGCGGCCGATCGGCTCGATCACCAACGGCGTCCACGCGCCGACCTGGGTGGCCCGCGAGATCTTCGACCTGGCCCGCTCGCACGGCGCACGTCCAGGACCCGACCCCGACGCGGACAACCCGCACCTGGTCTTCGACGTCGTGGACAAGGTCCCCGGCAAGGAGATCTGGGACACCAAGCGGGTGCTGCGCCGGCGGCTCGTCGACGACGCCCGCTCCCGGCTGCGCAGGTCCTGGAGCCAGCGCGGCGCGACGCCGGCCGAGCTGAAGTGGATCGACAAGGCCCTGGACGGCGACGTCCTGACCATCGGGTTCGCCCGCCGGGTCCCCTCCTACAAGCGGCTGACCCTGATGCTGCGCGACCCGGCCCGGCTCAAGCGGCTCCTGCTGCACCCCGAGCGTCCGGTGCAGCTGGTGATCGCGGGCAAGTCGCACCCCGCCGACGAGGGCGGCAAGAAGCTGATCCAGGAGATGGTGCGCTTCGCCGACGACCCCGAGGTCCGGCACCGGATCGTGTTCCTGCCCAACTACGACATCGCGATGGCCCAGCCCCTCTACCCGGGCTGCGACGTCTGGCTGAACAATCCGCTGCGGCCCTACGAGGCATGCGGCACCTCCGGGATGAAGGCTGCCCTGAACGGCGGCCTCAACCTGTCGATCCTCGACGGGTGGTGGGACGAGTGGTACGACGGCAACAACGGCTGGTCGATCCCCTCGGCCGACGGCGTGGACGACCCGGACCGGCGTGACGACATCGAGGCGCACGCGCTCTACGACCTCATCGAGAACGAGGTGGCACCGCGGTTCTACGACGAGGACGAGGAGGGCACCCCCGTCCGCTGGATCGAGATGGTGCGGCACACCTTGAAGTCGCTCGGCCCCAAGGTTCTCGCGGACCGCATGGTGCGCGACTACGTGGTCAAGCTCTACAGCCCGGCGGCCCACAGCTCGCGGACCCTGAACGGCGACTACGCGGGCGCCCAGGCGCTCGCGGCCTGGAAGCGTCGCGTGCGCGCGCACTGGTCCTCGGTGGTGATCGACCACGTCGAGTCCAGCGGGGTGACCGACGCCCCCGAGCTCGGCGAGACGCTCGAGGTCGGGGCGTTCGTGTCGCTCGGCGAGCTGTCCCCCGAGGACGTCGAGGTGCAGGTCGTGCACGGCCGGATCGCCCACGAGGACGACCTGGTCGACACCACGCTGGCCGACCTCGAGCACGCCGAGACCTACGAGGGTGGGCGGCACCGGTTCGAGGGCCGGGTGGCGCTGGCCACCACGGGTCCCTTCGGCTACACCGTCCGGGTGCTGCCGCGCAACGAGCACCTGGCGTCGCCCGCGGAGCTGGGCCGGGTCACGCTTCCCCCCAGCTGACCTGGCTGACCTCGCGCAGCACGATCAGCGAGCGCGGCTCGATCTCGATGACCTCGCCGCCGGAGACGCGGTCGCCGACCGGGTGACTGCCGTCGGTGCTGAGCACCACCTCGCCCGCGCTCACCCACTGGTTGCGTGGCAGCTTCGCCTTCCCCGGGACGGCGTGCGCGTTGAACCACAGCAGGAACGAGGTGTCGCGCAGCTGCTCGCCGTGCGGTCCGGGGGCCCGCAACGGGTCCCCGGACACGAACATCCCGAAGGTCAGCAGCCGGTCGTCGAACCAGTCCGCCTCGGTCATCTCGCGACCCTCCGGATGCACCCAGGCCAGGTCCTTCGGACCGCCCTCGACGGTCGGGCGACCCTCGAGGAAGTGCCGCTGCCGCAGGGCGGGGTGCTCGCGGCGCAGCCGTAGTGCGGCCTTGGCGGTCTCGTAGAGGTCAACCCAGGCGTCGTCGGGTCGCCAGTCGACCCAGGAGACCTCGTTGTCGTGGGCGTAGGCGTTGTTGTTGCCGCCCTGGGTGCGTCCCCGCTCGTCACCGGCGGTGATCATCGGCACCCCGGCCGAGAGGCACAGGGTGGCCAGCAGGTTCGCGGCCTGCTTGCGTCGCAGGGCGTTGACCTCAGGGTCGTCGGTCTCGCCCTCGACGCCGCAGTTCCAGGACCGGTTGTTGTCGGTGCCGTACCGGTTGTGCTCGAGGTTGGCCTCGTTGTGCTTGTTGTTGTAGCTCACCAGGTCCCGCAGCGTGAAGCCGTCGTGTGCCGTGATGAAGTTGACCGAGGCGTACGGCGAGCGCCCGTCGTCCGCGTACAGGTCGCTCGACCCTGACAGCCGGGAGGCGATGTCCCGGATCCCGCCCGAGTCCAGCCGCCAGAAGTCCCGGACCGTGTCGCGGTACCGGTCGTTCCACTCACACCACGGCGGCGGGAACCGGCCGACCTGGTAGCCGTCCATGCTCGCGTCCCACGGCTCCGCGATCAGCTTCACGTGCCGCAGCACGGGATCCTGGCCGATCGTGGTGATGAAGTGCCCGCCGAGGTCCACCCGGTGACCGGTCCGGGCGAGCGCCGGCGCGAGGTCGAACCGGAAGCCGTCGATGTGCATCTCCGTCACCCAGTAGCGCAAGGAGTCCAGGATCAGCCGCAGAGCGGGCGGGTGCGCCGCGTCGACCGTGTTGCCGCAGCCGGTCACGTCGAAGTACGTGCTGCCGTCACTGGCCCAGTCAACGTGCTTGTAGTAGCCGATGTCGTCGAGTCCACGGAAGCTCAGCGTCGGGCCGAGCGGGCTCCCCTCGGCGGTGTGGTTGTAGACGACGTCCAGGACCACCTCGATGCCGGCCGCGTGCAGCGCCTTGACCATGGCCTTGAACTCGGTGACCTGCTGGCCGAGGTCACCGCTGGCGCTGTAGGCGTTGTGCGGTGCGAAGAAGCCGAGGGAGTTGTAGCCCCAGTAGTTGGTCAGGCCCACCAGGCCGAGGTCGGGCTCCGGCACGCTCTGGTGCACCGGCAGCAGCTCGACGGTGGTGATCCCGAGGTCCTTGAGGTAGCGGACGGACGCGTCGCTGGCCAGGCCGGCGTACGTCCCGCGGAGCTCCTCGGGGACCTCCGGGTGCAGCCGTGTGAAGCCCTTGACGTGCAGCTCGTAGATCACCGTGTCGGTCCACAGGGTGCGCGGCCGGACCTCGTCGTCGTCGCCCCAGTCGAAGTCGTCGTGCACCACCACCGAGCGCTGGACGTACGGCGCGGAGTCACTGTCGTCACGAGGGCCGCGCTGCGCCGCCCGCACCGTGTCCAGGTCCCCCGGCCCCGGCCGGAGGTAGCCGTAGATCGGTCCGTCCGGCACGACGCTGCCGCTGAGGGCCAGCGCGTAGGGGTCCATCAGCAGCTTCGAGGGGTTGAACAGCCGGCCCCGGGCCGGGTCCCACGCGCCGTCCACCCGGAACCCGTAGCACTGCCCGGGCGCGAGACCCGGGACCGCGCCGTGCCAGATCCCGAGGGTCTGCTCCGTCAGCGTGTACCGCGTCTCGACCTCGCCGCCCGCAGGACCGTCGGCATGGTCGAAGAGGCACAGCTCCACCCCGGTCGCCTCGGGCGCGAAGACTGCGAAGTTCGTGCTCTCGCGGCCCCAGGTCGCACCCAGCGGGTAGTGGCGCCCAGGCCACGCCGCGGCAACGGAACGGTCGGGTGCAGTTTCGATCACCGGCCCATTGTGCCCAATCCGGCGCCCCTTCCTGCGGCCACCTCGCGCGGCGCCGCGGCAGCATGTCGCTGGTAGGTTCTGGTAGCTGACATCGGGAAGGGGACACCGTGGGCGATCTCGTCCGGCTCGAGGTGGAGGACGGCGTCGGCACGATCCGGCTGGACCGCCCGAAGATGAACGCCCTGGACGTCGCGATGCAGGAGGAGATCCGGGCCACGGCCGCCGAGGCGGCCGAGCGCGACGACGTGCACGCCGTGGTGCTCTACGGCGGGGAGAGGGTGTTCGCGGCCGGCGCCGACATCAAGGAGATGGCGGACATGTCATACACCGACATGGTCGACCGCTCCGGGAGGCTGCAGTCGGCGTTCAGCGCCGTCGCGAGGATCCCCAAGCCGGTCGTCGCCGCGGTGACCGGCTACGCGCTCGGCGGTGGGTGCGAGCTCGCGCTGTGCGCGGACATCCGGATCGCCGGCGCGGGAGCGAAGCTGGGCCAGCCCGAGATCCTGCTGGGGGTCATCCCGGGAGCCGGTGGGACGCAGCGGCTGGCCCGGCTGGTGGGGCCGGCCAGGGCCAAGGACCTGATCTTCACCGGGCGCTTCGTGGACGCCGAGGAGGCGCTGCGCATCGGCCTGGTCGACCAGGTGGTCCCCGACGACCGGGTCTACGCGGAGGCGCTGGCCTGGGCGGGCCGGTTCAGCGGAGCGGCGGCACTCGCGCTACGGGCTGCGAAGGAGTCCGTCGACCGTGGCCTCGAGGTGGACCTCGGGACCGGGCTGGAGCTCGAGCGGGTGCAGTTCGCGGCCCTGTTCGCGACCGAGGACCGCACGACGGGGATGCGGTCCTTCATCGCCGACGGCCCAGGCAAGGCCAGGTTCCGCGGTCGCTGACGGCTCGGACCTCGTGTGACCGAGGCCACCGCTCCCGCCACGCCGTCGCCCCCTACGCGCGGGTAACCTCTGGACCAGCCGACTGCACAGGAGGGGCCCTGCGGGGCGATGGACGCCATGGACATTGTCGTGTGTGTGAAGTACGTGCCGGACTCGACGGCGGACCGGCGGTTCGAGGCTGACGGGACCGTCGACCGTGCGGGTGTGGACGGGCTCCTCTCGGAGCTCGACGAGTACGCGGTCGAGCAGGCCCTGCAGCTCAAGGAGAAGGATGCGGGGGCGAGCACCGTCACGGTGCTCACGGTCGGACCCGAGCGGGCCACCGACGCGATCCGCAAGGCCCTGCAGATGGGTGCCGACAAGGCCGTGCACGTCGTGGACGAGGCGATCGCCGGCTCCGACGCCGTGGCCACGTCACTGGTGTTGGCCAACGCGGTCGAGAAGCTGGGTGCCTGGGACGTGCTCATCTGCGGGATGGCGTCGACCGACGGGTCCATGGGTGTCGTTCCGGTGATGGTGGCCGAGCGGCTCGGTGTCCCCGCCGTGACCCTGGGCTCCGAGGTCGAGGTGGACGGCTCCACGGTGCGGATCCGTCGCGACGGGGACGTCGCCACCGAGACGGTCGAGGCCACGCTGCCGGCGGTGGTGTCCGTGACCGACCAATCCGGCGAGGCGCGCTACCCGTCGTTCAAGGGCATCATGGCCGCGAAGAAGAAGCCCCTGGAGACCTGGTCGCTGGCCGACCTCGGCGTGGACGCGGAGCTGGTCGGCCTGTCCGCCGCCTGGACCGAGGTCCAGCAGACGGAGGCCCGGCCGCCGCGAACGGCCGGACAGGTCGTCGCCGACGAGGACGGGTCCGGCGCCGCGGCGCTGGTGGAGTTCCTCGCCTCCAAGAAGTTCATCTGACCGGCCGATCAGCGGCCCCGAACGTCTCGTCGAGAGAAGAGCGCACGCATGAGCGAAGTCCTGGTGCTGGTCGACAGCAACTCGCTGGCCGACGGCAAGATCACCAAGCCCACCCTGGAGCTGCTGACCATCGCCCGCCGCCTCGGTGAGCCGTCGGCGGTCTACATCGGGGACCCGTCGGGCTCCGGCGAGGCACCGGCCGAGACCCTGGCGGCGTACGGCGCGCAGAAGATCTACGTCATCGACGACACCGACGTCTCGGACTACCTGGTGGCGCCGAAGGCAGAGGCCCTCGCCCAGCTCGTCGAGAAGACCTCACCGGCCGCGGTGCTGATCCCCTCCGGCGGTGAGGGAAAAGAGATCGCGGGACGGCTGGCGGTCAAGACCGGGTCCGGGCTGATCACCGACGCGGTCGACGTACAGCCGGGGCCGGACGGCACCGCCGTCACCACGCAGTCGGTGTTCGCGGGCGGCTACACCGTCCAGGCCCGGGTCACCCGTGGCACCCCGATCATCACGGTGAAGCCGAACTCCGCCACGCCGGAGCAGGCCCCCGGTGCCGGCACGCTCGAGGACTTCCCGGTCACCATCTCCGAGGCGGCGAAGGCCGCCAAGGTCACCGCCTCCGAGCCGCGCAAGGCAACCGGTCGCCCTGAGCTGACCGAGGCGGCCATCGTGGTGTCCGGAGGCCGGGGCACCGGCGGCGACTTCTCCGAGGTCGAGGCCTTCGCCGACGTCCTCGGCGCCGCCGTGGGCGCCTCTCGGGCGGCGGTCGACTCCGGCTGGATGCCGCACGCGTTCCAGGTCGGGCAGACCGGGAAGACCGTGTCGCCGCAGCTCTACGTGGCCGGTGGCATCTCCGGCGCGATCCAGCACCGCGCCGGCATGCAGACCTCCAAGACGATCGTCGCGGTCAACAAGGACGAGGACGCGCCGATCTTCGAGCTCGTCGACTTCGGCGTCGTGGGGGACCTGCACTCGGTGCTGCGCGCAGCCACCGAGAAGGTCACCGAGCGCAAGGGCTGAGCGCGAGCTCCGGTCCTTCCCAGCGGCGGCGCAGCCATCGGTCGTGGCTGGCCAGCAGGACCGTCCCGGGGGAGCGCCGCAGCGACGCCTCGAGCTCCTCGGCGAGTGCCAGCGAGATGTGGTTGGTCGGCTCGTCCAGCAGAAGCAGGTCGGGCGCCTTCGCCACCAGGATGGCGAGCGCAAGACGACGCTGCTGCCCGAGGCTGAGCACCCCGACCGGCCGGACGAGGTCACGCGGAGGCAGCAGCCCGAGGTCGCTGAGCGGCACGTCGAAGCCGGTCGCGGCGTCGTACGTCTCGAGCGCCGTGCGCTGCGGCCTGCCGAACGCGATGTCCTGCGGGAGGAAGCCGGTCCGCCGGGCCGAGACGGTCACGGTCCCGGTGTCCTGTGGTAGGTCGCCGGCCAGCACCCTGAGCAGCGTGGACTTACCGGCACCGTTGCCGCCCGTGACCAGCACGTGGTCACCCACCGCGACGTGGAGCCGGGGCAGGCTCAGGCGACCGGTGACGGTCAGGTCACGGACTGCGACCACGGGGCCGGCGACGGCTGCCGCCGCACCCAGGGCACCGGAGAACGAGAGGGGGCGCGGAGGCTTCGGGACGCGCGCACGCTCGACCGCGTCGATGCGTCGCTCGGCATCCTTCACCCGGCGGCTCACGGCTCGGGCGACGTTCTCGCCCTTGAAGTGGTGGATGAACCGGTCGTTGTCCCGCGGCGGCCGGTTGCCCGCCACGGCTCGAGCGGTCGTCCGGGCGCTCCGCCTGAGCTCCTCGAGCTCCTCCCGCTGGGCCGCGAAGGCGGCGCGCCAGCGCCGGTCCGCCTGCCGCCGGGCGACGAGGTAGTCCGAGTAGCCCCCCGTGAACCGGTTCCCGCCCGAGCCCTCCACGTCCAGGTGCGGGTCGAGGTCGACGACCACGCGGCACACCGCGTCCAGGAAGGTGCGGTCGTGGCTGGCGGCGACGACGACGCCGGTCATGGCCGCCACCGACTCCTCGAGGAGGGTCATCGCCGCGTCGTCGAGGTGGTTGGTCGGCTCGTCGAGGATCAGGCAGCCGGGCCGCCGGGTGAGCAGGGCAGCCAGGGCCAGCCGGCTGCGCTGGCCACCGGAGAGCGTGGCGACGCGGCGGTGCCTGTCGAGCGCCGCCAGGCCGAGCCGGACGGCGGCGACCTCCGCCCGCCGGTCCGCGTCCCACGCGTCGTGCATGGTGACCCAGGCCAGCGTGGCGTCGTACTCCTCGGCGGAGCCCGGCGAGGTCAGGTCCTCGGCGAGGGTCTCCAGCCGCGCTACGGCGTCATGCAGGGGCGCGAGCGCGCCGTCGAGCACGTCGCCGACCGTGGCGGACCCCGCGAGATCCGGGGACTGCGGAAGGTAGCCC